>NZ_NUNF01000100.1 GCF_002585305.1 Bacillus sp. AFS037270
GGACAAGAGGAGATAAAAAAATGAGAGCCCTGTTCGAACATGAGGCGCCTTCGGACAAGAGAAGGCCAAAAGATGAAGGCTCTGTCCAAACAAAGGTCGCCTTCGGACAAGAGAAGGCAAAAAGATAAAGTCAGTGTCCGAACAAGGGTCGCCTTCGGACAAGAGAAGGCAAAAAGATAAAGGCAGTGTCCGAACAAAGGTCGCCTTCGGACAAGAGAGGCAAAAAAATGAGAGCCCTGTCCATTCTACACCACTGCAGACAATCCCTCTTTTAACAACTAACGATCATTAATCCTCTGATTCTTCATTTCTGATAAGTTTCATAATAAAAGGAGAGTTTTAAAAGTTAGATTAGTATTTCGCCATACCCGAATAAAAGTTGATGTAAAGGGTAATATACCTCTAATAACTTTATGAGGTGATGGAACATGATAAAACAAGATGAAATGGAAACATTAAGAGAGTTAATCAAAGACATAGACACGGCTATGCTGACTACGTTAACTGAGGAAGGGCTTGTTTCTCGGCCTATGAAAACACAAGAAGTAGAGTTTGATGGTGACTTATGGTTTTTCACTAAAAAAGAGACTAATAAATATGAAGAAATTTTTCATGATCAAGATGTTAATGTGGCTTATGCAGGTAAATCCTATGTTTCCGTCCGTGGACAAGCGGTAATCGTTGAGGATTTAAACAAGAAAAAGGAATTGTGGAGCAAAGCATATGAGAAAATAATGCAAACTTCTTATGATGATCCTAACGTTGTCTTGATAAAGGTAAAAGCGGAAGCAGCCGAATATTGGGAAACCGGTAATTTTACGAAAAAAATTGCCTTTCTCTATAAACGCATGACAGGGCAAAGTTCTAAATCGACAGATGTTAATGAAACGGTAGAGTTGAATAAATAATAGCAAAAATGGGTTGTCTAGTATAGGACAATCCATTTTTGCTACATTGAGTGGATCCATTTGTAAGTATATAAATCTATCATTATCAAAATCGGAATGAGACCAAAAGCATCTATTTTTAAATCAAAATATGGCTATTTGCTATTTATACTGGAAAGGTGCGCTTCATTTTTTATCTTTGGGGCATACAAAACGCAGCTCATTACATGATGATTTAATAAGTATTACTCCCCATTTTTTTATGGAAACCAGGATCTGAAGAGATGTTGCAATCAATCCCTAAATCTAAAGAAAGCTTTCTAGTAAGGACTTGGAATGGTACAACATATTCTAAAGAAGCAAAATACGGATGATTTTTAAAATCAAAAATTAAATTATGAGGATCATTTTCAAGACCTTTATCAGAGGTATTTTTTCTTACAAGTAGTGAACAGCACTCCACATGTGCGGAGTGTATGTGGCAACACATGGGCTGCTGTGGGTCCATCTCTTTTTTTGCTTTATTATTTCCCATCCCATTGTTATGCTACTTTTAAAAGATACTGTGGCATTCCCTAACTACTATTATCAAAAGGCAATAACCTAGGAATTAATTAAGGCTTTCTCTTGTCATACCTATTGCCATCATCACAACAATTTGAATCAAAGTCATCATCACCACAACATGAATTAAAATAGATAGGATTGACTTATTTACCGCATGGGTAATATTTTCCCATAACTTCTGTTGGAACGATGTCACCCACTGGAATTCCCTTTGCTGTATATGGGAAATCTTGAGATACATGATTATTCCTGTAAATAAGTTGAAGAGGTAGTAAAGGAAATTGGCTAGCATCGATCCAACTAAACCCTTTTTCAGTTGTCTCGTAAGCTGAAGAACCATCCCTTTTTTCCATCAATAATTTTTCTCTTATGCAACTTTAACTTGTTTAATGATCCTCCCGTCTATACAACGTGATACACCATCTGCTTCCTGTTGCGATATGTCCAGCTGAATGGATGGTTAAGACATCCGGATAGGGGATATACTTTGAGACTGATGATTGAGGCGGTACTGACACCGTTCCTGTTCCCCCACCGGACTGAAATGAGGAAACAGAAAAGATTAAATTTTCTGTAGTTGAAGCATCATAGACTTCAACGATTCCAACATAATAGTCATTCCTTAAGGCTTTCCAAACCGGTCTTGCCACCGGTTCACAGACGGTTCCAGTCGCAATACCAATAGGATAAGTACCAACGGGTATAGTCGTTGTCACGGTATTTGTGGCTGTATCGATAACGGAAACAAGGCTGTCCAAAGTATGAGTCACATAGGCTTTTGTACCATCCGGTGTAATAGAGATGCCGTTTGGATCGGTTGTGACAGGAATAGTGGCTATCACCTTGTTGGTAGATGTGCTAAACACTGACACGGTGTTACCTCCCCCATTGGTGACATACCCCCGAGTACCGTCTGGCGTAATATCGACTGCATATGGAACCATTCCGACGGGTATGATTGCAACAACCCTATTGGTAGAAGTGTCTATTACGGAAACACTGTTACTTCCATAATTGACAACGTAAGCCCGTGTGCCATCTGGTTTAAATGCTATATCATCTGGATAGGCTCCTACTGTTATTGTCGCTGTCACTGTATTGGTGGCTGTATCAATCACAGAGACCGTACCACTATTAAAATTTGTAACATAGACCCGTGCACCATTTGGTAATACAGCTACTCCTTCAGGCCAGGCTTCCACACGCTGTATTAATAACAGAGACCGTATCACTCCCCGCATTTGTGACATAGGCCCGTGTGCCATCCGGTGAAATAGCTACCTGATATGGGAGGTATCCAACGTATACACCTGCTACAACCGTGTTTGTTGCTGTATCAATGACGATAACATTGTTGCCTATTCGATCGACAACATATGCTCTTGTCCCATCTGGTGTCACTGCTGTCCCAAAAGGGCCTGCCCCGACAGGAACAGTGGCCGTCACTGTATTCGTAGACGCATCAATCACTGACACATTGTTATCGCCGTTATTGGCAACATAGGCATAAGTCTTACAACCTGGCAATGTTGGCGGGATTGTTCCGCAAATTTGAATTTCAGACAAAATAGAAAAACCAACAATCTCTTCACAGTTGATATATACAGGTCTGTTATTGGTTGTTATGCCTTTGACACACTCCTTTTTTACTGAGTCCAGTATAAGAATAATATCTCTGGTCTTTAATAAAACTCTTAAAATAGTTCCTTTACTTAGTCTTTTTAGTCTTTTACATATGTAGGATTCATGATTTTCTATTAAATCGCTCATAAAATCCCTCCAATTATATTAGTATTTATGATAGTCTATGAAATCTTTTTTTAGTTGTTTAATATAGTTGCCTAGAATAAAGGAAATGGGCGATATAAAAATAGTAAAGAAATGATGATAGTTGCTTAACGGCTAATGTTGTTAACAACAGACTCGCTCTCTGTTAAAGCCCCACTACAATTCATGATTTGATTATTTGTTCATTCAAGAATGGAAATTTTAATAGACTTATTTTAACTTAATTAAGAGTAAGTCTATTATTTGATGGTTACTCAATCTGGTCGGCATGTACAAGCATTCCCACAATCGTAACCTTCTTCCAGGACCGACATACCAGTGTTTCATAGGAGAGTACGTAGTGATGCCTGCACACAATAATGGGCTTGCCACAGCCAAATCCATGCCATCATGATTACGAACAACAAATTTGTCCTTTACAACGATTTTTTGGCTATATCCACCGTATGTTAGATCACTGTCGTAGCCTTTTGAATTAAATACCAAGACAACACCTATCTTACAAAATTGCTCTTCGCCTCTAAGGCAGAATTCACATTCTCCGCAGGAGTCACAAAGCAACCCACACCAACACGGTCACCAACAGCGAATTTTGTAACTTCTGAACCTACAGCTGTCACAACTCCTGCAATTTCATGATCAGGAACCATTGAGAACACACCGCTTCCAAAATCATTGTGTGCATTGTGAGTATCAGAGTGGCAAATTCCACAATACTTAATATCTATTAATACATCATCTGGGCGTAATTTTCTTCGATCAATTGTTGTCTTTTCAAATGGTGCTTTTGCACTCGGTTATAGCTGAAAAACTCTAAAATCCCCTTCTTATTTCATGAAACGAAATCATACCATTACCTCTAGCAAGCTGGAAATCTAGCGAATATTCGTATCAATTCAATGGGGATTGTTGAAATGTGTGGATATAGAATTGGATTGCTTCTTTCTCACTTCAAGCAAAGATAAAGACAAAATCCTTTGGTCTCTTCTTCAATGAGTAAATGCGAAATTTATGAAAACCTAAAACATTGTTTTCTATCATTTCTGCAACCTTCATATCGTAAACTATCTAGGTAAAGATTTTTCACTAACATGGATAACGCCTCGATATTGTTTTAATTTAATTATTTAATTCCCTTTTCAAAAGATTGAATAATATTAAGTAAAAGATATTACACCGTTTGTGGAGGAGAGGAATTTGAAGGTTGCTAGTCCTATTGGTATGGAAATTGGCATTTATTCGTTAGCGGATCTATACCCAGATCCACTAACAGGGAAAACGCTCAGCGTAAAGCAGCGAATCGAAGAAATAATTGAAGCTGCAAAAATGGCGGATGAGGCAGGGCTTGATGTATTTGGCGTGGGAGAACATCATCGTTTAGATTATGCAGTGTCCTCACCGCCAGTCGTCTTATCAGCTATTTCACAAGTCACAAAGCGAATTAAACTAACAAGTGCTACGACCGTATTAACTACCGTAGACCCTGTTCGCTTATTCGAAGACTTTGCAACATTGGATCTTTTATCAAATGGGCGGGCTGAAATTATTGCGGGACGAGGGGCTTTTTTAGACTCCTTTCCACTGTTCGGATACGATATAAATGATTACGATCAATTGTTTGAGGAGCACATTGAGCTTTTTCAAAAGCTAAATGAGAAGGAATTGGTTTCCTGGAATGGTCGTTATCGTCCTCCATTAAAGGATTCAGAAATTGCACCGCGCCCTATTCAACAAAAGATTCCAATATGGGTAGGTGTTGGAGGGACACTCAAAAGTGCAGAACGAGCTGGTAGATTAGGTACTGGATTAGCATTAGTGATTCTTGGCGGAGATCCAAGCTTATACAAGCCATTTATTGACCGTTACCGAGAATCCGCTTCTAAAAATGGCCATGCTTTGGAAAATTTGAAGGTTGCAGTTACCGGACACGCTTATATTTCAAATACGAATCAGCAGGCAATAGAAGAAGTTTACCCGTATCATTCCAATTATTGGCACTATCTTAATCGTCAGCATGGGGTAAATAAAACTTTATCGAGAGCAGAATTTGAACGGATGTGTAGAAAAGAAACAGCCCTTTTTGTGGGAAGCTCACAGCAAATTATTGAAAAGATCATGCGCCAATACGAGTTGTTTGGTCACCAGCGGTTTATGGCACAAATAGATTTCGGTGGTATGCCCTTTAAAAAGATTGCCGAGAACATAGAGCGATTGGCAACAGAAGTAGCGCCTGTTATACGAAAAGAAACTAGCAAATGAATATAACAAAAAAAATAAAATGGCGTGGATTGTTTCAAGATACTGATGAATTCCATCCTTTAACTTTCTAACCAAAAAGGATAAGGCTTTTATAATTGGCTGTGTTAAACTTGGATGTTGATTTCCGCTGCAGTCGCTCGCTTTCCGCTCCAATCAACATCGTTTCAAAATCAACAATAACCTTTAACACAGCCTTATGATTAAAAAGACAGCCAGAGTTGCAGCTTGGCTGTCTTTTTAATAGAAAATTTGTTTCCGATGGTCGAGGTCGAACCTCTACTTCCGAAGGAAACCAACACAGTGTTTTTACTTAAGCTAAAATGGATTATAGAACCTCTCTAGGTAAGTGAATCATTTATAAAAGCTTTAACGTTGTCCTGTATAGTACCTCGCACCCAAGGGCCACATCTTCAAAAGAACTCCACTCATCTGGATGGTGACTGATGCCACTCTGGCTCCTCACAAAAATCATTCCAATATCTGTGAGTTCCCCCAACACCATCGCATCATGTGCAGCCCCGCTTGGTAATTCATAAACAGGATACTGTAATTCTTGCAGAGAACCTTTTACTGCTTCCATCACTATTAGTGAACTCATCACAGAAGATAGGGATTGAACCGGCCTAATGTCACACCCTACACCACGGTTTGACGCAATGGTCCGAATGGAATCATAGATTTGAGTAACCGTCTTTTCACGCTGTTCATTAGATATATCCCGAACATCAAGTGTAAAATCCACTTGCCCAGGAATGACATTACCACTTCCAGGTTTTACTTCCAATTTTCCTACTGTCGCAACACTTCCGCTATTGCCCTGCGCTATTTTTTCAACGGCTAGTATACATTCTGCTGCAGCTGTTAAAGCATCTTTTCTCTCTTTCATCCAGGTTGTTCCTGCATGCCCCGCTTCACCCGTGATGGATACTTCCGCCCATTCTCCACCAGAGATCCCCGTAACGAGTCCAACAGCTAAATCTTCATTTTCTAACACTTTTCCCTGCTCAATATGTACTTCAATATAAGCCTTTACGTCATTTTTACCTAACTGAGCTTTTTCTAAAAGGTCTGGATTAATTTGATTAAAATATTCCCCTTCTAGACTGGCCTGCTTCATGGCCTCCAGATAGGAGATTCCATCTTGATCTGTTGCTGAAGCTAAATTTTCCTTTAATTTTTCCGAGCCTTCTGTCCCAACCAAAGCGGTACTACCTACAAAAGCATAATCAAAACGAGCCCCTTCCTCATCTGTTAAGGATACAACTTTTATCGTTCTTTCAGGTTGAATTCCCTTTTCTTTCAATGTACAAAGCACCTCAACACCCATTAGAACACCCATGGCGCCATCGAAACGCCCGCCAGAATTTACTGTATCAAGGTGAGAACCAATAAGAATGGCAGGTAATTCGGGATTTTTACCGATTATTTGCCCAAAGATATTCCCAGCTGCGTCCATATAAGGGGATAAATCAGCTTGTTCCAGTAGTTTCAGAAAGAATTTTCGTGCTTCGATATCATTTTGATCAAATGATGTTCGAGTGACCCCGCCATTGTCTCCTTCTCCTATTTTCCCAAATGCCATTATTTGGTTCCAAAGACGGTTTCCATTTATCGTTACATTTGAACTCTCCATGAAATTTGCTTCCATAGGATAATTCTCCCTTCATTTGAATGTCCAGTATAGAGAAAATCCTGCTGTTTCCTTCCGAAAAAAAGCAGGATTCCTTCTGTTTATGTTTTTATTGGTGACGACCGCCAAAGTGTAAGGTTTATCTCTCCAATAATTTAAGCACGGATTGAACCATTAATTTAACACCAATTTTAATGGCATCTTCATCTACCATAAATTTGGGGTGATGCCACCCATATTTAATCCCTTTTTCTTGATTCCCTGAACCAAGCCACACATAGCAGCCAGGTACTTCTTTTTGGTAAAAAGAAAAGTCCTCACCACCCATGGTTGGTTCTGCTCGTATCGTATTTTCTTTCCCAACTATAGTCTCAGCTGCTGACTGAACAATTTCTGCCACCTGGGCATCATTATAGACAGCAGGCAGCAGAAACTCATACTGAATCTCTACTTCCCCACCATGTGCTGCCACGGTATTTGTAACAAGTTGTGTAAATACTTCATATATTTTCTTTCTCACTTGTTCGTTGGAAGTTCTGACCGTTCCTTTTAGAATGGCCTTATCCGGAATAACATTATTAGTCATCCCTGCTTGGAAGGAACCAATCGTGACAACTGCAGATTCCTTAGATGAAATCGTACGGCTGACTAATGTTTGCAGCTGACTCACAACTGCACTGCCAATGACGATCGGATCAATGGTTTTCTCTGGAAGCGCAGCATGTCCGCCTTTACCTTTAATGGTTACGGTAAAATCATCTACACTTGCCATTAAAAATCCTTCCTTCACCCCTATCTGACCAACTGGAAGTTCGGGAACATTATGAAGCCCGATAATGGAACTTACCCCTTCCAATAATCCTTGCTGGATCATAGATTCTGCTCCACCTTCAAATTCTTCAGCTGGCTGGAAAAAGATCCGAACATTTCCAGGAACTAGATCCTTCATTTCTTCTAAAATAATCGCTGCCCCAAGTGCAATCGTTGTATGAACATCATGGCCGCACATATGACTTACACCATCTATTTTTGAACGAAATGGAACATCTGCTTCTTCTTGAATGGGGAGAGCATCAATATCGGCTCGTATGGCAACCGTTGGTCCCTGTTCGATTCCCTTTACTTCTGCAGCGGTCCCAGTAGCTAAGCTCAGTGGTATTGGTTGAATCCCAAATTCATGTAACCATCTGTTTATTTTTTCGGTTGTTTTAAATTCTTTATTACTAATTTCAGGATACATATGAAGATTTCTTCTTATTTCAACTAATTTAGGAAACCATTGTTCTACTTTATCATGAATAATTGAAGTTATTTCTAGCTTTGAATCTTTCAACATGAGGGCTCCTCCTATCTAATATGCCCAAAAAATTCCTTCGTCCGATCATGCGTTGGATTTACAAAAATCTCTTCAGGAATTCCTTGTTCAATAATATTTCCGCCATCCATAAAGATAACACGATCTGCTACTTCTTTTGCGAAACCCATTTCATGAGTAACGACGATTATGGTCATACCTTCCTTTGCCAGCTGCTTCATAACCGTGAGTACTTCCACTTCTAAAATGATTAAATCTGGGTGACTTTCTTCATGATGTTATTCCTCCATATCCCACTTTATCTCTTTACTAGTTTATCACAGTGGAGTGTTTTATTTATGTAATTCATTGTAATTTTATACATAAAAAAATTACAATACCTTCTCGATATGTCCGATTAATAAAATTCTTTCAATTATTTTGAATATAATATGCACTTCCTTCAAAGCGATCGCTAAACAAATGAGGGCCTCTTGCGAAGGGATGCAAGAGGCCTGTCACTATCTCATATAAGAGGAGTATTACTAGGTTCTTTTTTTACTTTTCAATACCCGAAATAAGTAGCAAACGTAATGCACTCTTTTCCAACATGTTACCAGATTGGTACGAACCCATTTATTTCTGTCAAAACAGATTCTATCTCTTCAAGAATGGTTTCGGGAATTTTGAAGCCAGATGCTGTTGCATTTTCCTCCACTTGTTCAGGACGGCTAGCTCCAATAATCGCAGAACTTACTCCAGGCTGCCTTAATACCCAGGCAAGTGCTAATTGCGACAATTTGATTCCCAGACCCTGTGCAATATTTTCAAGTTTTTGCACGCTTGTTAAGACATCATCATTTAAGTAACTATTAATCCATCTATTTGTTTCCATATTGGCAGCACGGCTGGTTGATGGGATGTCTTGTCCAGGTTTGTATTTTCCAGTCAAAATCCCTTGTGCCAACGGAGAAAATACTACTTGCCCCATTCCATGTTTCTCACTGACAGGCAAAACCTCTTTTTCTATATATCTGACAAGCATATTGTAAATTGGCTGATTGGATATGATCGGCCTTATATTCTTTTCTTTTGCAATATGAGCTGCATCTGTTATTTGTTGTGCTGACCATTCACTCACACCCGCATATAGGATTTTACCTTGTAAGGTTAAATCATCTAATGCTCTAAGAGTTTCTTCTACCGGTGTTTCAGAATCATAGCGATGACATTGATATAAGTCAATATAATCTACCCCAAGACGTTTCAAACTTGCCTCGCATTGTTCGATAATATGTTTTCTCGAAAGTCCCCTGTCATTTGGGCCGTCTCCCATTGGAAAATAAACTTTTGTTGCTAACACATAACTGGAGCGTTGGTATTCCTTTAACGCTTGGCCTAAAACTACCTCTGCTGCTCCCCGGTTGTAGGCATTGGCTGTATCAAAGAAGTTAATGCCTAACTCATATGCTTTATGAATACAAGCAATTGACTTCTCTTTTTCTACAGCTGTTCCATATGTCAGCCAGCTGCCTAACCCAATTTCACTGACCATTAAACCTGAGTTTCCCAGTTTACGATATTCCATCCCATCATCCCCCTGCTTTATTTGAATTAGAAATGAGTGAATACTATTTTTTGAGACATTTCTTCCGGGTAAAAGCCAATTGACTTTATTCTCTCCCTCTATTTCGTTGGTTTATAGCGTCCTGGTTATATGGATAAGTCACATATAAATCACTTGCTCTGTTTAATCGGTCGATTTGTTCCTTCGTTAATGACCAACCCGCTGCACCAAGGTTTGCTTCCAGTTGTTCCATCGTTCGGGCACCAATGATTGGAGCTGTTACACCTGGTTGATTTAATAGCCAATTAATTGCCGCTTGGGCAGGCGTTTTTTCAGCTTCTTTCGCCACAGCATATAAAGTCTCTAGCACTTGCCATGTAAATTCATTATTATAATTGCTCCAAGACTCCCCCCAGCCTTCTTTTTCCGCTAAAGCCACACGGGTATTCTCAGGAGGGGTCACCATATCCTTGGTATATTTCCCGCTGAGCCATCCTCCGCGCAACGGGCTCCAAGGAATGACACCCAATCCTTCATTTATACAAACATCTAGTAGTTCCCATTCTGTTGCCCTGCATAGAAGATTATATTGCGGCTGCAGGCATACAAATGCTTCCCAGCCATTGCGGCGGCTGATGTCAATCGCCTTTTGCAATTGCCAACCTTTAAAGTTACTTGCTCCAATATAGCGGACTAGTCCTTCACGAACCAAATCATTTAATGTGCTTAATGTTTCTTCCAAAGGTGTACGGGGATCCCAACCGTGAACCTGATAGAGATCGATATAATCGGTGCCAAGACGGTGTAGGCTTTCTTTGACACCGTTCATTATATGTTTTCGGCTTAGACCAATATCATTTGGACCCTCTCCCATGGGAAACCGGACTTTTGTGGCAATGACAACGTCATCCCTTTTTTGCCCTTGCAGCCATTTGCCAACGATTTCCTCCGAAACGCCTCTGGTATATACATCGGCTGTGTCAATGAAATTGCCACCTTCTGCAACGAAACGGTCTAAGATTTTGAAGCTGTCTTGTTCACTTGTTTCACGGCCAAACGTCATCGTACCCAAACAAAGCTCACTAACTCTTAAACCCGTTTTTCCTAAATAGCGAAATTCCATTTAGTTTCACTCCTTATTTTTTATGTATGAACAATGATTTTTTTGCTGATTAAAATGAAAATAAACGTTAGGGGCAGGAACTAGTAACCTCCCTGAATTGATCGGGCTGCCAGTTTAATAGTTTTTTAGCTTTTTCATCAAATCCTTCCTTTATAGTTTGTTGGTTAAATAAACTAAACGCTTACATAAATATTATAATTATCTTTTAAAAAATATGAAAATAAATTTAACCGCAAATTTTGATAATTACTTTTTTATAGTTGGTTTACCGAATAAAGTAAGTCTGGTAAAATTTAATAGAAATAGGAAAGCGTTTTCTTCAACAGGACTATGCGAAACATTTATGAAAATGGAGGTATAGAATGGGCCAAACAAATAAATTTGCACTCCGAATGGCCCGCATCATGGAGTCGAATAATCTTATGTTACTTACTATTAATCTGGAAATGGCAATTAAGAATTTGAAAGAAAATACAGCCGTATAAAATGCAACGCAAAAAATTAATAGAGGTGATTTAGCTGTGGCATATCCAGAAATTAAGAAAATCAATTACAATCCGTCTTTGAAAGGCTTGGCAGCGATCTATCCAGATATTGTCTATTCACTTGCCCAACCGACCGGCACGAAGATGACCATTATTTCCCCGCAGATTCCTGAAGACTCTCAGGAAAAATACCCATGTATCGTATTCGTGCAAGGCAGTGGCTGGACTTATCCAAATATTTATTATCAAATTCCACAGCTCTCCCAGCTTGCTGCAAAAGGCTTTTGTGTTGCAACCATTACTCACCGTAACAGTTTGGAAGGAAACCAATGGCCTGCATGTTTCGAGGATGTCAAAACGGCGATCCGATAAATTCTTCATACCCACTTCTTTCCATATTCTCAAAAGATTGAGCCTCTAATTTATTAAACCTTTCTGCTAACCAATAAGCAGTTAAGTAAAGTGTTAATTGTTTTTTTGCTATGTCCTCAGGCATTTCATTTTCAACATGATGAGAAGATACAACTGTGTAGGCAAATTTTTCAGCATCAATCGTCAGTTTCTTAAGCTCTTTATCCATGGTCAACTCTCCTTCATATTTATAAGTCCGCTAGCTACCTGTCTCTCATTTCTAAAGCTTTAATCACTTCAGCATATCTCTTTTCATCCAGTTCATAGAGATTAATTACTAATAAGGATACGGCTAATAATATAGCAGGGATGACTGCTGTTGTAATTAATATCCCTGTTAAAGCATGCGGTGTTTGAGAATGACCGGCCACATATCCAAATTGTTGAAGAACCAATCCCGGTACAATTCCACCCAACGCCATTCCGAATTTAAAGAAGAAACCAATCATGGCATATATTAATCCCCCCAAACGCTTACCAGTTTTGTAATCACCATACTCAATTGTTTCAGGAATAAGCGCCCACATAAACCCACCGGCAACGAGGCTGCCTACTGCAGCTAATAATCGCGCAATTAAAATGAGAGAAATCGCTTTAGTCGGAATGACTAGTAATGCCAGAGTTGCAGCGATCGTTATCGTTAATGATACTCTCATTAAATTCTTTTTCCCCAATTTTTTATTCAGAACAGGGAGAAACGGCATGAGGATTAATGCAGGCAGACTGCCTAACAATCCGTACCATTTCACCAAATCAGGACGTCCTACATTATAGGTAACATAATAAATCCCAACTGAATTACTAATGGAATTAATGCCAAAGATGAGAATAAAAAAGACACATAGAACAACAAATGGACGATTTACTTTAAATTGTTCAAAGATGTCTGCAAACTTAATATTGCCGTGGACTACTTTTATTTTTACACGTTCCTTTGTGTTTTTAAAACAGAAAAGTAATAATAGGGCACCGGCAACACCCATAATGGTCATTGTGATTTGCCAGCCTATTTTTGTTGAATCGGCTGTCCTGCCAATTGCACCCGCTAATTGTGGAACACCGAACGAAACGATTACACCGCCAAGATTCGCAAAAAACATCCGTACAGAAGTTAAATCAACAACTTCCTTACTATCCCGTGTAATAGCGGATGTAAGTGCACCATACGGTACGTTAATACAAGTATAAGTTATCGATAAGCCAATATAGGTAATATAGGCATAAATGAGTTTAACTCCACCTGAAAATTGAGGAGTTGTAAAACAAAGTATGGCTAATAACGCAAATGGAAACGCACCAAATAATAGGTAGGGTCTAAATTTACCGAACCTTGAATTGGTTTTATCAACAAGCGTACCGATAAATGGATCACTGATCGCATCGATTCCCCGAACAATTAAAAACATTGTCCCTGCTGCAGCTGCGGAAATGCCGAACACATCCGTATAAAAGAACAGAAGATAGGTCGAAACAGTTTGGTAAATTAAATTACATGCAAGGTCACCGGAAGCATATCCAATTTTCTCTTTAAAGTAAATTTTCTTGCTTGGATTATTGCTGTTATAGACTTCCTTTTCCTTCAGTGCCATCTTCCCCATTCCTTGTTGTAGAATCAAATTTTCCTAAAGTAACATGATCGTAAAATTCTGCTTATCACAATCGATAGTTTGAACCAGTTCATTAGATTTTATTTTATTGACCTTTATTGCTGTAAATAAAAAAACTGTCTGATTTTAAGCCAGACAGTTTTTTTACTATATTTTGTAATAGAGTTTTTAATAAGGTCCTCTAATAAAATTTTTTACTTTCTCATGATAAAAATTCTGAAGTTTTCGCATTTCTTCTTCTGAGAAGGGTTTTGTATCCAATACGGCAAGATTTTGCTGAACTTGATTTACATTCTTAAAACCAGGAATAATACATGTGATTTCTTTACAGTCCAGAATCCAGCGAAGTGCGGCACTGGCCATAGACGGTCTGCCTTCTGCCATCCACTTTAACTGATCAGCTAATTCTACACCCTTTTGGAATCCTAATCCGGCAAACGTTTCCCCTACATTAAATGCCTCTCCATGTTCATTAAAGCGGCGATGGTCGTCCTCTTCAAAGACATGAACCGGTGAGAATTTTCCTGTCAACAGTCCGCTTGCAAGCGGTAATCTTACAAGAAGGCCAACACCTTTCTTATTTGTTTAAATTATCCAAATGTGAAGAGTCTGCAAATTATTTTTAATATTTTTCGCCAGAAGCCATTAGAACAATTAATACTAGAGGCCTATCAAATCTGATCTTCCTTCCCCTTAGTCGCCTTGGCCAATAACTCTTCGCTGTGACCGTCGCCATATACATCGGACGTATCAAAGAGATTCACACCCTGCTCCATCGCGAACTTCAATGATTTCAGAGCTTCCTCATCGCTTGTCTTCCCCCATGCACCTCCAATGGCCCATGTTCCAAAGCTTACCTCACTAATTTTTATCCCTGTATTTCCTAATTCACGATAATTCATGTCAACATCTCCCTTTTCATTTCCTTTTAACCCCAAATGATAATATGTAATCACCAGGCAATTCCAAGAGATTTTGTCTTTCGGACTCCTGCTCAAATGGTTTAATACAGCCCTACTTTTAACAAATCAATGTTAACCAATTTATACGAAAGAACGGCCAATTGTCAGTTTTACCAAGGTTTCCCTAATCAGAACTATTTTGTATCTTGGGATACATGCAACTGTTCATACCCGGACATGATAATTTTGATGATTATGATGTTTGGGAGCATAGGTCTTTTCTATGAGCAATTAAAATACGAAATTCAGAGGAGAATAGAACATGGAAAAAATCGTAAAACCAAATGAACCTTTAGTTGAACATATTTATACTGCCGATCCTTCTGCACATGTATTTGAAGGGAAACTTTATATTTATCCTTCCCATGACATTGATCATGATGGACCTACAAATGATAATGGTGATCAATATGCGATGGAAGATTATCATATTTTGTCGATAGAGAATTTCAATTCTCCTTGTATAGACAATGGCGAAGCACTTCACGTTCGAGATGTACCTTGGGCTAGTAAACAGATGTGGGCACCAGATGCTGCTTTTAAAAATAACAAGTATTATTTATTTTTCCCAGCAAGAGATAAAGACGGTATCTTTCGAATTGGTGTTGCAACTAGCTCGAATCCTGCCGGCCCTTTCAAAGCAGAAGAAAATTACATTCCAGGAAGTTTTAGTATTGATCCCGCCGTTTTTGTGAATGACGACAACCGAGCATTTGTGTATTTTCGCGGACTTTGGGGTGGACAATTAGAAAAATGGCAGACAGGTACATTTATTCCTGATGCGGAGGGGCCTGATCCGTCAAAACCGGCGTTAGGACCAATGGCAGCAGAATTAATGGAAGACATGCTTAGCTTTAAGGACAAACCGCAAGAAATATCGATTGTAGACGAGGATGGCAAGCCAATTCTTGCCGGCAATGAGGAAAGAAGATATTTTGAGGGCCCGTGGGTACATCAATACAATGGGAAATATTATCTATCTTACTCTACTGGAACGACCCATTGCATTGTTTATGGAATCAGCGAAAATCCTCTAGGTCCGTACGTTTTCAAAGGGAAAATCCTTACCCCTGTCATCGGCTGGACCACCCATCATTCGATTGTTCAATTTGAGGATAAATGGTATTTATTTTACCATGACTGCTCCCTGTCCGACGGGATTGACCACAAACGCTGTGTTAAATATACCGAACTAAAATACAATGAAGACGGAACGATTCAAACCATCGATCCTTACCCAAACAGTGCCTAGTAAAGTCGATAAATGCTTAAAAAAAGACCTTGAAAAGGCTTATTGAACTGTAACCCATAAA
>NZ_NUNF01000101.1 GCF_002585305.1 Bacillus sp. AFS037270
GGCGCTTGCGCTTTTCTAAAATAAGGAGGTAATTAACATGAACTATAAAAAGGAGCTAGCTGACATACTTTATGGTCTGCTCGACCAGGAAATACCTGCAGCCCAATTGGAAATTTTGATTGAAAAACCCAAAAAAACAGACCATGGGGATTTGGCATTCCCATGCTTTACACTGGCTAAATTAAAACGAAAATCACCTAACGTTATTGCTCAAGAACTAAGTGAGAAAATTCAGTCAGCAACATTCGAAAAAGTAGAGGTTGTAGGCGGGTATATAAATATTTTTTTAAATAAAAGGCTCGTCTCTGAAAGACTAATAAATCAAGTGATCGCTGAAAAGGGCCAGTTTGCCGGCCTTGATTTTGGGAAGGGTGGAACGGTGACGATTGATCTTTCATCACCGAATATTGCCAAACCGTTTTCGATGGGGCACTTGCGTTCAACCGTGATTGGGAATGCTATCGCCCTTATTGCCGAAAAATGTGGTTATAAGCCGTTTAAGATTAACCACCTTGGCGATTGNNGGGACACAATTTGGAAAGTTAATTACTGCCTATAAACTTTGGGGCGATGCTGAAAAGGTTAAACAAAATCCCATCAAAGAACTCCTTGCTCTGTATATTAAGTTCCATGAAGAGGCAGAAAGTGACCCAACGTTAGAGGATGAAGGGCGAAGCTGGTTTAAAAAACTGGAAGATGGCAACGAGGAAGCCTTATTACTTTGGCAATGGTTCCGTGATGAATCACTAAAAGAGTTCTCGCGCATTTATGAGCTGATGAACGTGGAATTTGATTCTTTTGCCGGTGAAGCTTTTTACAATGATAAAATGGATCGGATTGTTAACCTCCTCGAGGAAAAGCAGTTATTGGTAGAATCAGACCACGCTATGGTTGTGGACTTATCCGAGGAACAACTGCCTCCGTGTCTTATTAAGAAATCAGATGGGGCAACGCTGTATGCCACCCGTGACTTGGCAGCGGCGCTATATCGTAAAGAAAACTACGATTTTGTTCAGTCATTATATGTAGTGGGCCATGAACAAAGTCTGCATTTTAAGCAACTAATAGCTGTTCTGGGAAAAATGGGCTATGAATGGGCAGAGAATATGGTTCATGTACCATTTGGAATGATGTTAAAAGACGGCAAAAAGATGTCCACGCGTAAAGGTAAGGTTGTGTTATTAGAGGAAGTACTAAATGAGTCGATTGCGATGGCAAGACACAATATCGAAGAAAAGAATCCTAATTTGAAAAATAAGGATCTAGTAGCTAAACAGGTAGGCGTAGGGGCGGTTATTTTCCATGATTTAAAAAATAACCGCATGAACGATATAGAGTTCTCTCTTGAGGAAATGCTTCGATTTGAGGGAGAGACAGGGCCATATGTTCAATACACGTTTGCCCGTGCCTGTTCCATTTTAAGAAAAGCAAACTATCAAGCAGTAGCTCTTCCGGAAAACGAGTCAACAACTTGGGAAAAGGAATGGAAAGTGGCAAGTCTCTTGATGGAATTTGAATCTGCCATTAAAAGAGCTTGTGAAAATCATGACCCGTCGCTTATCGCGAAGTATATTATCGACTTAGCTCAAGGCTTTAACAAGTACTATGCAGAAGTAAAAATCTTAGAGGAAAATGAAAGTTTAGAAGCCCGCTTAGCCCTAGTCTTTTCGGTTACGGTTGTTCTTAAAGAGGGCTTGCGCCTGTTAGGTATTGAAGCACCCGAAGAAATGTAAGTACGTTTTGTTTAATAATAATCCATTAATGGTATAAAATAGAAGCTGGGATTGAAAGAGGAGGCCATTAAAATGAGTGAACTTTTATTTAAAAGCTTTGAGCTGACAAGAAGTTTCTTAGTGAGAAATGTCGAAGGGATCGATGAGGCAAACGTAGATGTGCAGCCAGAAGGTTTTAACAATACCATTCATTGGCATGTAGGGCATGTTCTAACCGTTGCAGAACAATTTATGTTTGGTTTTCCAAAAAAATCAACCAACCTTCCAGCTAATTATATGGAGTTATTTGCAACTGGAACAAAACCGGCTGACTGGCAAGGAGAGGTTCCATCCATAAAAGAATTAACAGAGCAGTTAAAGGAGCAAATCAAAAGGATCAAAGAAATACCTGGAGAAAGCTTTAATGAGCGGTTGAAAACTCCATTTCTTGGTCAAGAAACCTTTGGTGAGCTTGCCAATTTTGCCATCTTTCATGAGGCAAACCATCTAGGTCAAATTCAAGCAATGAAACGAGTAATTGAGACAGTGAAAACCAAATAATACTTAATGAAAAGTCGTTTTTACAGCCGTAGAAACGGCTTTTCACCATAATTGAGAAGGAGATTGTTTTTTGTATGGAAGAACAGCTTCAAAAGGAAAAGATTTGGACAAAAGACTTTGTGCTTATTTGTTTGGCTAATTTCTTTATCTTCCTAGGATTCCAAATGACGCTTCCGACGATTCCGTTGTTTGTGGAAGATTTAGGCGGAAATGACCAACTAATTGGCTTTGTTGTCGGCATTTTTACGTTTTCTGCGTTACTGCTTCGTCCTTATGCAGGTACCGCTCTTGAAACAAAAGGACGGAGGTTTGTCTATATAATTGGTTTAACCATCTTTGTGCTTTCAGTCGGTTCCTTTGGTTTCTTAACCAGTATTGTGTTGTTATTTATGATGAGGGTTGTTCAAGGTGGTGGCTGGGGCTTTTCCACGACCGCGTCAGGTACGATTGCCTCAGATTTAATCCCTGTCTCAAGACGTGGTGAGGGTATGGGCTTTTACGGACTTTCAGGTAATTTGGCGCTGGCGATTGGCCCCTCACTGGGACTCACTTTAACTGGTATAATCAACTTTAAACCTTTTTTTCTTATATGTGCAGGATTGGGACTGATCGCATTGATTTTATCATCCCGAATTTCCTATAAAAAAATCGATCCAAAACCAGGCATGGAAAAAACAAAGAGTAAGCTTTATGAAAAAGGGGCCTTGAAGCCATCTATTCTGATGTTTTTTATTACGGTCACCTTTGGCGGAATTGCTGCCTTTCTACCTTTATACACAGCCGAAAAGCATATTTCAGGAATTCAATTATACTTCCTATTTTACGCACTGGCGTTAATGATTACGCGAAGCTTTGCGGGAAAGTTATATGACCGAAAAGGACTTGTTGTTGTCTTTATTCCGGGAACATTCCTAATTTTAATAGCTATGATTTTGTTAGCATGGCTGCCTAATAGCTTAATCTTATATACAGCCGCGACGTTTTATGGATTAGGATTTGGTATGGTTCAGCCGGCCCTTCAATCCTGGTCGATTGAAAAGGTGCCAGTAAATCGAAGGGGAATGGCAACGGCAACCTTTTATTCTTTCTTCGACTTGGGAATCGGCTTAGGGGCAATGGGCTTTGGCCAAATAAGCCATCTGCTTGGCTACAGCAGTATCTATTGGACGTCGGCTGTCTCGATTGCTATTTCGATGCTGCTCTATTTGTATTTCTTATATCGGGACCGCTTAAGTGTCTCACAAAAAGGGTAGAAAAAGGTATGGAGTATTCCTACCTTTTTCTACCCTTTCTGATAAAATTGGATGATTCCATTGGAAAACGGGGAAAGTAAAGGTAGATATCCATTTTCTTATGATAGGCGCTTACATATAAAGCGTTCATTAATTTGTTAAATATGGTGCGTTTTTTAAAAGAAGTACTTCATATTGATAACACTGTTATGTTAAAATCAATCGGTAATTCTACTTTAAAAAGTGGTGGGTGAGATCACGTGCTTTCTTCTTTTAAGCGATTTTTAATCGGTCGACCGTTGAAATCGACCGAATTGGGCGAACAAAAGTTAAATATTTTAAAGGCGTTAGCCATTCTTTCTTCCGATGCCTTGTCATCAGTAGCTTACGGGACAGAACAAATCCTGATTGTCTTGGCAACCATTAGCGTTGTTGCCTTTTGGTATTCCATACCAATTGCTGTTGGGGTATTATTCCTCTTAGCGGCACTCATTTTATCTTATCGGCAGATTATTTATTCGTACCCTCATGGCGGTGGGGCTTATGTCGTATCGAAGGAAAACATAGGAGAAAAAGCAGGCCTAATTGCTGGAGGCTCCTTACTAGTTGATTACATATTGACGGTGGCGGTAAGTGTTACGGCCGGTACAGATGCGATTACATCCGCTTTTCCGGCCTTACATGCACACTCTGTTTTTATTGCTGTTGTATTAGTTATTTTTATTACCATCTTAAATCTGCGTGGAATAACAGAGTCAGCCTCTATATTGGCCTATCCGGTTTATTTGTTTGTCATTGCACTTTTTATATTGATTGGTGTAGGACTTTTTAAAATTGTAACGGGGGATATTTCTCCTTCCGCACAGCATGCATCAATTGGAGCACCAGTTCAGGGAATTACCTTGTTCTTGCTGCTTCGCGCTTTTGCATCAGGATGTTCGGCCTTAACAGGGGTAGAAGCGATATCTAATGCCATCCCGACCTTTAAAGATCCGGCACCTAAAAATGCGGCGAGGACATTAATATTAATGGGTTCCCTTTTGGCCTTATTATTTTCCGGTATCACCTTTTTGGCCTATTATTACGGAATTGCACCAAAAGCGGAGGAAACAGTTGTTTCACAAATTGCTAAAGAAACCTTTGGACGAAATTATCTTTACTTCTTTGTTCAAGGAACAACAGCACTGATTTTGGTTTTAGCCGCTAATACCGGTTACTCAGCCTTTCCACTGTTAGCATTTGCGCTTGCAAAAGATAAGTACATGCCAAGAATGTTTACGATTCGAGGAGACCGTCTAGGTTATTCCAATGGGATTGTCTCACTTGGAGTGGCTTCCATCATTCTGATCATAGCTTCAAAGGGCCAGACAGAGCACTTAATCCCGCTGTATGCTGTAGGGGTGTTTATTCCATTTACGCTATCACAAACAGGGATGATTATTAAATGGCTTCGTGAAAAACCTACTGGCTGGGTGGCAAAGTTAACGGCTAATTTAGTTGGTGCTCTCATTACTTTAACGGTTTTAATTATTTTCTTTATTACAAAGTTGGGCCAGGTATGGTTTGTCTTTTTATTCCTGCCGCTCATTGTTCTCATGTTTAAAAGAATTAATTCGCATTATGAGGCAGTCGGAGAACAGTTGCGAATTCATCCAGATGATGAAGCGATGCCGGTTCAAGGAAATGTTATTATTGTTCCGGTGGCAGGTATAACCAAGGTAGTTGAAAACTCTATCAACTATGCTAAGTCCTTAACAGATCAAATCTTTGCTGTTTATATTTCCTTTGATCGGGAAGATGAAAAGCGATTCGAGGAAAAGTGGGAGAAATGGCAGCCAGATGTTAGGCTTGTAACATTGCACTCGCACTACCGCAGCATTTTACACCCATTATCAAAGTTCATTGATACGGTTGAGCACAAGGCGAGTGAAAACGATTATCGAGTTACGGTATTGATTCCGCAATTTATTACAAAGAAGAGCTGGCACAATATATTACACAATCAATCAAGTTTATTAATTCGTGCCTACCTGATTTTTAAGAAGAAGGTTATTGTAGCGACACTTCCATATCATTTTAAAAAATAGGAATGTCCGCTTTACTAAAAAATATTATATATAAAAGGTTTTCTAGGGTTCCGTGGCAAAAATGCCAGGCAGGTCCGAGAGAAAACGTACAGAAGAAGCTGCTTCTGTATACACGGAAGGAGAAAAGCCTGGGAGAAAAGCGTCGTGACGCGTTTTCTTCCAGGCTTTTTACTATGGAGATGAAGGGGGTTTTTACTTGGATTTATTACTTGAAAATAAATGGATGATACTTGTCAGTCTTGAAGTACTAGCTTGGGCGTCTACTTTTTTTCTTTTGTATGCACGTTATGGACTGAAATCAGGCTTTTGGTTTAAAGTGGCAACCGTTTTATTCGCTCTAACAGGAGTCATCCCGCAAGTCCTAATGGGTATTATAAATTTTATTTCAACGAAAAGAATCGATATGTTTACGCTTATAATTGTTCTGCTTCTTGTATATGGTTTTACGATTGGAAAACAACATGTCAAAAAACTTGATGCCTGGGCCCAAGCGAAATTCTCTAAGCAGTCGACATAAGAAAAGCGCAAGGCGNNCCTTTTGGACGGATTGGCTTGTGACCTCGAGCCGATGGCGCCTGGAGCTAGACAATTCTCAAAGCCGAAAACTTTTATACTTTCTTATCTCATGAGAAAACCACCGAGTAATTAATCGGTGGTTTTCTTTGTTCTTTTGACTAAATAATAGATAGCTCCTAAAACAATAGCAGCGATAATGAGCGGTAATACATAAGGATGTGCGACCTCTTTTACATGTGACCAGTTGCTGCCTAACGCCTTTCCTAAATATAAAAAGAGGATTGACCATGGCAATACTGCAGCGACAGTGTAAAGAGTAAATTTACTGGCCGGCATCTTGGCAATTCCTGCAGGAATGGAGATAGCGTGTCTTACAACAGGGATAAACCTAGCGGAAAAGATGACCCCGGCTCCATACTTTTCAAACCATTGTTCAGCGACATCAATATGTTTCTTTTTAATAAGGACATATTTCCCGTATTTCTCCAAAAAGGGTCTTCCCCCATAATAACCTGCCCAATATAAAAATAGCTGGGCAATCGTCCCGCCGATCGTCCCGGCAATGACCGCACCGACGAAATTCAGATGTCCTTGGGAAATCATGTAGCCGCCATAGCCTAAAACAATTTCACTTGGGATGATCTCAATCATTAGTCCTAAAGCAATCCCAAAGTAGCCTAACTGCGAGAAAAATTCCAAAATTGAGTTAATATAGTCTGTCATAGTTCACCTTCGCTTATTTCTTCTTTAACAAATTATGTTTCTTATTTTATACCAGTTTGTCTCATATTGAAATCAATATGGTGGTACTAAAGAAATCATGCTTAATTATCAATCGTTTTTTTAAAGATCAAGTCTTTCTCTAGCAGCGTGACATTTATATTAACGATTAGATAGGCGAAAGGTTTCATTTTATAGTGAAATTACATCAAATGCTTCAGAAACATAGTCGCAATCCCAAAGTAAGTCATCAGCGAAAAGATATCATTTAAAGTGGTAATCAGCGGTCCTGATGCCACTGCCGGGTCAATCTTCAAACGGTATAAAATTAAAGGAATGATCGTACCGGCGAGGGTGCCGATAATCAGTGTAAAAAAGAGTGAGGAACCTACGACAGCCCCTAAAATTAAATTGCCTTGCCAAATATAAGCAATAATTGCAATAATAATCGCACAGGTCACACCAATCGTAATCCCAACACCAAGTTCCCGTGCGATTAAGCGAGTGATCACCCTTCTATCAATATCCTGTGTAATCAGCCCCCGCACCACTACCGCAAGCGACTGGGTCCCGGTATTCCCAGTCATCCCGGCAATCATTGGCATAAAAAAGGCGAGCGCCACAACGCGTTGCAGGGTTTCCTCAAAACTGCTAATAATCCTTCCCGAAATAACACCGATAAATAATAATAATATCAGCCATGGCAAACGCCTCGCGGCTGCTACTAAGGTTTTCGTTTCAAAATCGATCGATTTCCCTGATGCCGATAATTTTTCAATATCCTCATTTGCCTCCTGGATGAAAATATCAATGATGTCATCGACCGTCACAATCCCGACCAAGACGTTGTTTTCATCGACTACAGGTATAGCTAAGAAATCATACCGTTCAGCTGTTTGAGCAACGACTTCCTGGTCTGTTGCAGCTGAAACAGAAATCACCCGTTCATACATAATCTCACGGATCTTTTCTTCGGGTTCTGCCAGCAATAAATCCCGGTAAGAAACAACACCCACAAGCTTGCGGGCCTCATCAATGACATACAGATAATTAATGGATTCAGCAAACTCAGCAAATACCTTAAACTTGTCTACGGCTTCCCGGACAGTAAAATAGTCACGAATCCAAACGAAACGGTTGGTCATAATCCGTCCGGCTGTTTCCGGCGGATAATTCATAATGCCTTGAACGGCACTTGATTCTTCTTTTTTCATACCAGATAGGAGCGAATCCTTCTTTTCAGGAGACAATTCATTTAACAACAGGGCCAAATCATCATTGTCCATCAAGTCCAATACTTTACTGGTCTTTTCGATTCCAAGAATATTTAATAACTCGAGCTGCTCCTCTTTATCAAGCTCCTCCATCAAATCTGCCAAGACATCTGTGTTTAAAAATAGTAGGAATCTCCCTTTATGCTTTTCCGGAAGGTCTTCATAAATTTTAGCCACATCATAGGGCTGGAGCTCCTCGAGGATGGCTTCAAATTCTGCTTTTTTGTTTTCCTTTAGGGTTTTAATAATATAAAGGCTGATTTCATCCGCAGTCATATCTTTTATCATACTTATTTGCCCCTTTCTGTGGGTGCCGATAAAAATTAGCTGTTAAAAATGGTAGATGAACAAATAATAAGGAGTAGGATATATAAAATTAGTATGTGTAACTGATGAAAATTTTTTGTAAAAGAAATGAAATATGCTATTAGGCCTATAATTTGATAAAATAAGGAAGGATTTATAAATAATAATTGGAAGTTTCATGGAAACTGTCCGTTAACATATTACATGTGGTTGATCGGAGGAGTTTGGCTTTGAAAAAGCATCATCAAGACATACGGGATCTCATCTATGTACATCTTAATCAATCAGACCAGTATGTAATGTCCTACGGTATCGAATTCAGCGAATTTGCTGCTGCTTTTTCAGGTTCATTAAATCATTTGCTTTTACTAAAGCACCGTTTTGATGATGCTGATTTTAATATGCATACACTACTCGAATATTGTCCGGACGACCGAATTGATAAGTTAGCAGCCGAGGATGTATACGGATATGGAAACTTTTGCTGGATTGATTTTACCGAGGAAGAAGTATTGAATGAACTTTCAGGTCAGGAGTTAGCTGAATTATTATTCCTTGGCCATCAGAAGCAGCACTTAAAGTTGCCCTTTTACAACAAACTCAGCAACCGTTTTGTTTATCTAGCCCATGATGATGGCTGGTATAACAAAATTTACTATCGAAGCTTTAAGGACTTTTTTCATTTACTAAGTGAAGTGATTGCAGGTAAGCTTGGTGAATTAAAGCTTGAAAAATCTATTCTAGGGATTAGGAAAAAACGAACGTATCCGCAGGTCAATAAGGAAATCCTGCTTTCATTAACCCCGTTTATAAAAGAGGGGATTTGTATTTCTTTACGGGATGCGGAACACCAGCGGACACGAATTGACATTCCAATCTGGGTCATGGGCGATTTTGACAATATGGATGATATGTATGAAGAGTACCAACAAATCTCCAATAAGCCTTACCATGCCAAACTAATCTTTGATAAAAGAACTAAAGAGTGGAAGCTCAATGTCATATAGTGTGCAGAACAGTCCTATTAGCAGGACTGTTTTTCTTATAGTAAAAAATGATCATTGTCTAGAGTCAGTTTATGTATATACTTCTAGGTAGCCCTGTGGGATAGAAATTGTGACAAAATGTGGATAGATGGTATTGAAGCAAGCACTAGGTATCATAAAATAATGAATGAGAAAAAACATTTAAAAACAGGTCTGCTACATTTCCTATCTTATTTAGTAAAGTGTTAAAATATAATGTGAATGAGAATTTGGAGGAATAGTAATGAAAACAAAACTAGGGTTATTATATGGCGGAAAATCCGCGGAGCATAAGGTTTCCTTACAAACAGCACTTGCTGTCATCCGAGCATTAGACCTTGAAAAATTTGAAATCTATCCAATTTACATAAATGTTGAAGGACAGTGGATTAAAGGGCCACAGTTACTTGAGCCGGTTGAAAATGTGCAGGCACTTGAATTTACCAATGCGCCACAATTATCACCATTATCATTAGCACCTGCCCTTTTTCAGGCCGATCAGCAAGAATCTGCACCGCTTGATGTTATTTTTCCATTGTTACACGGACCGAACGGCGAGGATGGAACCGTCCAAGGCTTATTAGAGCTCCTCAATTTGCCGTATGTTGGAAATGGTGTTCTTGCTTCATCCGCCGGGATGGATAAAGTGTTGATGAAAAACATTTTTGCACAAGCGGGGCTCTCGCAGGTAAACTATGTCTCTTTTATTAAAAGTGAATGGGCACAGGCAAAGGAAGAGGCCTATTCCCATGTCGAAGAGCAGCTTGGTTATCCATGTTTTGTGAAACCAGCAAACCTTGGCTCTAGTGTCGGAATTAGCAAATGCACGAATCGTACTGAGTTAGACAAAGCCTTTGAGGAAGCTTTCCAATTTGACCGCAAAGTCATTATTGAAGAAGGTGTTGTTGCTCGCGAAGTTGAAATTGCTGTTCTTGGCAATGATGAGCCAGAATGCTCTGTGGCTGGTGAAATTGTTCCAAAAAAGGATTTTTATGATTACAAAGCGAAATATGAAGACGGGGAAACAGCACTAATTATCCCTGCGGATATTACCGAGGAAGAATATGCACAAATGAAGGAGATGGCTGTTCGTGCGTTTAAGGCACTAGACTGTTCCGGTCTTGTTCGTGCAGATTTCTTTTTAACAAAGGATGGCAAGGCGTTAATTAACGAGGTAAATACAATGCCTGGCTTCACCCCTTTCAGTATGTTCCCGCTTTTATGGAAGCATACAGGCTTAGAATATCCGCAGCTGATTGAACGCCTGGTTCAGCTAGCACAAGAAAGACATGCGGAGAAACAGCAAATTAAGTATACGTTTTAATAAATTGATTGAGACACGGCTTGTACGCCGTGTCCGTTTCTATTTAAGAAAAGTGGGTAGATTTATAATGATAAAAAGGAGGGTATCCAATTGATCAAACGTTCTTTAAAACAGATTTCAGAAATGGCCTCGGCCATAAATGATATTACCCCTTTCGCAGATGTTGTTATTGAGGGGGTTACCATCGATACGCGAAAAATTCAGGCAGGAAATTTATTTGTACCCTTTAAAGGTGAACGTTCAGACGGTCATAAGCATGTGGAGGAGGCAATCCAAAAAGGGGCAGCCGCGGCTCTATGGCAGAAGGATGTTCCAAATCCACCGCAAGGGCTGCCAATCTTAGTTGTTGACGACTGTCTTGTAGCCTTGCAGGAAATGGCTCGAAAATATCGGCAGGAATTATCGGTCAAAGTAGTTGGGATTACGGGCAGTAATGGTAAAACAACAACAAAGGATATGACAGCAAGTTTATTATCGACTCAATATAAAGTTCAAAAAACCGAGGGGAATTATAACAACCACCTGGGTCTTCCGTTAACGGTTTTAGGGTTAAGTGAAGACACTGAAATTGCGGTACTGGAGATGGGAATGAGCGGCCGAGGGGAAATTGCCTTCTTGACTAAACTTGCCTGCCCAGATGCCGTTGTAATTACTAACATTGGGGAATCGCACTTGCTTGACCTTGGTTCAAGAGAAGGAATAGCGGAAGCGAAACTAGAAATTCTTCAAGGGCTGCGTGAGGGTGGACTTGCCGTTCTTCACGGTGATGAGCCGTTATTAATGGAAAGAATTTTCCAATATAAAGGAAACATCAATATCCAAACGTTTGGACGAAATTCGACGAATGACCTTTATCCTAAGGATATAACACAAATTGAGCAAGGCAACTCCTTTAAAATAAATGTCTCAGAGACGGTCTTTGAGCTGCCTGTTCTTGGTACACATAACATATTGAATGCACTCGCAGCTATGTCAATCGCCCATTATTTTTCCATTCCATTTGAAAAAATGAACGCAGGATTGGCTAACATTAAGCTTACTAACATGCGTATGGAACTTGTTGAAGGAAAACAAGGTGAAAAGATCATTAACGATGCTTATAATGCCAGCCCTACATCGATGATGGCGGCGATTGAATTGGTATCCAATCTTCAGGGATACAAACGGAAAATCCTCGTGCTGGGGGATATGCTCGAGCTTGGTCCGGAGGAAGAGCAGTACCATTTGCAAATAGGTACAGGACTAAATCCGGAAAAAATTGATTATCTGTTCACATATGGTGAGTTAGGCAGCCAGATTGCCAAAGGAGCCCATCAGGCTTTAAGCAAAGAGAAAGTATTTGCCTTTAAAGATAAGTCAAAACTGATTGAAAAATTAAAGACATATGTAGATGAAACTACACTTGTTCTTGTTAAGGCTTCACGCGGGATGAGATTAGAGGAGATTGTTCAAGCCTTACAAAAGAAGTAAAGGGGATAGGCGGTGAGAATATGATTGGCTGCTTACTTATTCATGGCTTCACGGGTGCTCCTTATGAAGTACAGCCGCTGGCAGAGTATTTGCAGGAACGGACGGATTGGAAATTTAGTGTTCCAACATTGCCGGGACACGGTGTTCCCGGCTCCTTAAAAGGAGTACAATATCAGGAATGGATTGATCATGCCGAGGCTGAAATGTTAAAGCTGATTGATACCTGTAATGAGGTATATGTCGTTGGTTTTTCTATGGGTGGTATGATAGCCAGTTATCTCGCCGCCAAGTATCCTGTAAAAAAGCTGATTCTACTGAGTGCAGCGGCTTTCTATCTGAACCCGAAACAGTTAGCTGTCGACATAAAAGAAATAGCCAAGGATTCCCTGAATGGAAACTTACGAGCTAATGAATTATTTCTCCGTTATAAAAGAAAAATAACAGAAACACCCTTTGCGGCTACAATGCAATTCCGTAGACTTGTTTCTTTTATTAAACCTCTATTGCATCAGGTAAATGTACCCACCTTTATTGCACAAGGGGAATCTGACGGGATTGTGCCGCCCAAAAGTGCTGAATATTTATTCCAAACCATAAGTGCAAAGCAGAAAAAACTCACCTATATCAAGCATTCTAAGCATCTCATATGCCACTGTGAGGAACGAGATTCCCTGTTTTCTCAAGTGTTTGACTTTTTAATGGAGAAAAAGCCTATTTAAGGCTTGAAGACGGTTTAAAAGATGTCATTATTGCAAATTAATAGTAAGAGTGGTATGATATTCATCAACGTGTCTAAAGGACGATGATTGAAGGCATACTCTTTTGGAGAATGTCTTTTTTTGGTAAAATAAAGAAGTGAAAATTACCGCATTTTGATGCGTATGTTTGTATATTCAGCACTTATATACCAAATATTTTTTATATAGATGAAGGAGAATGAAAACATTGACAAAGTTTGAAGAATTAGGCATAGGTCAAGCCACTTTAAAAGCTGTACTCAAAATGGGTTTTGAGGAAGCTACACCAATCCAATCAGAAACGATTCCGTTGGGGCTAAAAGGTATAGATTTGATCGGGCAAGCTCAAACAGGAACAGGTAAAACAGCTGCTTTTGGAATTCCGTTGGTGGAAAAAGTTGACGTGAAAATGGATGCCATCCAAGGGATTATTATTGCGCCAACTCGGGAATTAGCGATTCAGGTTTCGGAAGAACTTTACAAAATTGGGGCAGGAAAAAGAGTTCGTGTCTTGCCAATTTATGGTGGCCAGGATATCAGCCGCCAAATTCGCTCATTAAAGAAGGCTCCACATATTATTGTGGGAACTCCTGGACGTGTATTAGACCACATTAATAGGAAAACAATGCGTCTTGATACCGTTAATACCGTTATTCTTGATGAAGCAGATGAAATGTTGAACATGGGATTCATCGAAGATATTGAATCGATTCTCGCTTCAACACCTGCAGAGCGCCAAACACTATTGTTCTCTGCTACAATGCCTGGACCAATTCAAAGAATGGCAGAAAAATTCATGAAGGATCCGCAAATTGTTCGTGTAAAAACGAAAGAAATGACCGTTCCTTTAATTGAACAATATTACATTGAAGTGCAAGAAAGAAATAAATTTGACGTGTTAACAAGACTTCTTGATATTCAATCACCGGAACTTGCCATTGTTTTTGGTCGGACAAAGCGCCGTGTTGATGAATTAGCGGAAGCATTGACTTTAAGAGGATATACAGCAGAGGGTATTCATGGTGATTTAACTCAAGCGAAGCGTATGTCGGTCCTTCGAAAGTTTAAAGAAGGAACAGTTGATGTCCTTGTTGCAACTGACGTAGCGGCAAGGGGTCTGGATATTTCCGGCGTTACACATGTATATAATTTTGATATTCCGCAGGATCCGGAGAGCTATGTTCACCGTATCGGCCGTACAGGTCGTGCCGGAAAGACGGGTGTTGCGATGACTTTCATCACACCACGTGAGAAATCTTACCTTGCTGTTGTGGAAAAAACAACGAAGAGAAAGATGGAAAGAATGCAGGCTCCAACTCTTGATGAAGCACTAGAAGGTCAACAACGTGCAGTTGTAGATAAAATTGTTCAAACAATTGAATCCAACAACCTTCATTATTACAAAGCAGCAGCACAGGAATTACTAGAAGGCAATGATGCTCAAACTGTTGTGGCTGCAGTGTTAAAGATGCTAACAAAAGAGCCGGATACTACTCCTGTAAAATTGACGGAGGAATCTCCGCTGCCACAAAAAAGAGATAGAAAACAGTTTGACCGTGGCGACCGCCGCAGAAGAGACGATTCTAGAGGTTCATACAACTCTGATCGTAACAGAAAAAAGGCACCGGTAAAGCCAAGAAGCGGTGAAAAGCGAACTGGCGGTAAGTCATCAAAGCCAAGAAGCTATAATCATCAATAAACGTTAGCAGAGCAAGGACGAGGTCCTTGCTCTTTTTTTCTCATGAGATAAGAAAGTATAAAATTT
>NZ_NUNF01000102.1 GCF_002585305.1 Bacillus sp. AFS037270
GCCGGCCGAAAGGTTTGTTTTTAACCTTTTGGACGGATTGGCTTATGGCCTCGAGGGGCTAGGCGCTGGAGCTGGACGTGTCTAAACCTGTAAAAAATTATCACAAGTAGTAAATCTATAATTTCTTAGATCACAAGAAAAGCATAAGCGCCTTGACAGGGGCCACAGGCATAAGACGAGCCGGCGAGAAGGCTGCCCTTTAGCCTTCTTGACGGATTGGCCTAAATGTGGAGGCGACTGTTTTGGGACTCTAGGCTAAGACGCACCCTGCAAGAAGGCGCTTTTTGCCTTCTTCAGGGGGTGGCTTATGACTCGAGTCCCAAGGAGCCGCAACTGGATANNCCCGAGCCCCTAGGCGCTGAAGCTAGACAACAAGAAAAGCGGAAGCGCCTTGACCAGGGGACGCAAAAAACAGCCCTAATCCTAAGGCTGTTCAATCGAATTTAAGATACTTTCGGATTCAATGATCATTTGATACATATGCTTGGTTGGTTCTAATGGAGTTACACCGAGTTCTTCCTCGAGTACTTCTTTACATCTTTGATACCACTTCATCGCTTGCGGGCGGTTATTTTTTCGATAATAACAGTACATTAATAAGCGGTAGGCCTCTTCCCAGGTTCGATCCCGTTCCAAGATTCTTTCACACCAATTGATTGCAGCGTCATATTTTTCAGATCGTACCATCAACTGCGCCATTTTCTCCGCACCCCGTAAAAAATATACGGCCATGCTCTCTCTTTTACTAATACACCAATCATCATAACGACGGTCTGGAAGATAATCACCATGATAGAACGATAATCCTCTCTCTAGGAATGGAATAGCCTTCTCCGGTCTATTTTCTTCTAGTCCAGCTTCAATTAATTCTTTAAATTGTGTCGTATCCATTTCAATGACTGCATCCGGGTTTAATCCATAAAACATCCCTTCTCTAATCACGAAAAAGGGTGCGGCACGTGCCTTACGGTGCGGTTCAAGCACATTATGGAGGCAATTAAGTGCGACTTTAAAATCACGGTCCGCACTTTTTTTCTCCTGATTAGGCCAGAGGAGCCCAATAATTTCATCCTTGGCCATTAATTCGTTTACCGTAATCAATAATTGAAAAAGCTCCTTAGCCTTTTCTCTTTGCCATTCTTTGTCGCCCACCTCTTTTTCACCAAGCCATAATTTGAAATGCCCCAATGTCTGAACTCGGATGGAATAACCCGGATGAGCATCATATTCAGTTATTCCCATATCCTGCAGGATTTTCTTGACATAGGATGATTGAATCTCTTCTTTCAAACATTCAATTAACAGTGGCACATAGATTTGTAAATCTCTCGGGCTAAATATTGTCCTTTTGTGAAAAAAAAATTCATATTCGTGGATCTGCACCAAGTTTAAAAAGGCTTTTATTGCTTCTTTAAACAAACCTGGCTGTTTTTCAAGGTAAAAGACGTAGGCAAGCCAAAACTTACCTAACATTTGTCCATAGCAATCCTCACATCGCTCAAAAAGTACCTCTGCTCTCCTTAGGAAATCTAGTGCCTTAGGAACCCGCTCATTATATATACAGGCAATTCCCATACAAAGGGTTATAAGTGATGAAAGCCACACGTCATGGACCTTTTCAGTTTCCTGTAGGGCTTTCTTGCCGGCCTCTACCCCCCGCTCCAATTCCCCCCTAGTCCCGTACAAAATACACAAGCCCATCAAGGGCTCTGCTTTCCCTCGGTCAACATGGATTTGTTCCATGATTTCTAAAGCGGTTTGATAGCAGCTCTCTGCTAAACTCGAATCATACTTATTCAATATTTGTACGGCATGCCCCATGCGAATCCAACCGCATGCCTCCACATATGGGGCTTTATAGCTGATACCCTGCTGAATCCCTGCTTGGGCAAGGTCCTTTGCTTTTAAGCCTTCTCCCATAAAGGCTTCGATTAAAGCGAGTAATAAGTCGGTTTCGCGGTGGGATTGCGGCAATGTATTGACAGTTGAATCCTTTAATTCTTCTTTTTTTAGGAGAAGAACTTTCTTTGCAGTCTCAAAACGGCCCGTTCTTAAGTATAATCTGGCTTCTAAATTCCCATCAGAATGAGGTACTTTTGCTTCCTTAGCTTTTTGTATCCACTTTTCCGCCTCTGATGCTTTACCAGAGTTTAGTAGATTCTCAGATAACAATTGATATAATTTCCCTTTATCGTGATCTGCTCCCGGCCGTTTTTCCCGTTGAAAAATCGCCTCATATAAAAGTTTTTCCGCATGATGAGGCTGTATGGTATCGAGGAATATCTTTGCTTTTCCTTCTAACGCCAAGCTCATTCCAAGATGATCTTGTTTTTTTTCCGCACCAGCATAGGCCTTATCGTAACATTCCTGTGCCTCCTGATAGTGTGATCGATAGCGATGAATTTCCGCTTTTAAATACCAGAGAAGATAATAAGGCTCCATGTCTTCTTCTGATAAGAGGATTAATTGATCGTACAAGCTTTCCAATTTTCCACTTTCGAGCATCCGCAGACCATTTTCTTGTAAAATAGAACAGATTGCCTTGTGGTGATTAATTTTTTTATAATGATGAAGCGCTTTCTCCCATTGATGTTTTCGCTCATAATAACGGGCACAGCGTTCGTGGAGACCCATATAGGCAGTCACATTATTTTTCTGAAAAATATCTTCAAGGAATTCTTTAAATAAGGCATGGTAACGATAATGGGTTCGCCCAATCTTTTGGATAAATAAATTGCGGTCTTTAAGCTGCTCAAGTAAACTTGAGGCTCCGTTAAGTCCAATCACTTCATCACAAATTTCTTCCTCAATTTCCTCAAAGATGGAAGTTTGCTCGAGAAATTGTTGAATCATAGGCGGCTGTTTCGAAAAAACTTCCATGACTAAATACTGAAAAAAATCTTGGAGAGATTGAGAGGAATGTTTAAAAATCTTAGGTTTGTCGTTTTGTAATGGTATTTGCGTGGCAATCATGCAAAGGGCAATGATCCAGCCCTCTGTTATTTCATATATGGAATGCAGATACTCTGCCTCAATCTCTAATCCATAAAGATCCGTTAACAATAATTCCATTTCTTCTATCGTTAAAACTAAATCTTCCCTTGTTATTTCTAATAATTGGCCGCACACCTTCATTTTGGTTAAATGCCTCCAGTTAGGACGGCTGCGGCTCGAAATAACAATATGTAAATTAGCTGGGATATGCTCTATCAGTTTTTCCATCCAACTATTTATCGTATAAGAATGTTCAATTTGGTGGAAATCATCCAAGATAAGCGTAATCTCGGCATTACACTCGAGAATTTCGTTAATAAAAAGGGAACATAAAATACTTAATTCCTCTTCGCGGATATAACGTTCAATGTTGTCCATATAGGCTGATAACTTTGTTCCAAAAGAAGGCTCTACCTGTTGTATCGTTTGTAGCAGATAGGATAGGAAGGTCAGGATGTCATCATCCAAGGATGAAATAGAGTACCAGCATCCCTGATGCTTTTCATCCCTCAAAAATAATGCGAGTGCCGTACTCTTTCCAAAACCAGCTCCGGAATGAAGAAGAGTCAAGGGAAACTCAAGAATCGTTTTCAATTTTCGAGTAAGCTGTGCCCTCCTAATAAAATCATCCTTTACAACAGGGATTCGCAGCTTTGATTGAATAATTGGTAGCTTCATCTTCAACCCCCTTCCCTTTTTCTTACTATTTACACTATTTTACCATATTTAGAACAAGCAAGGTAACCTTCTTTTATGTAGTAATCTTTAACGAGTCTTATTTAAATTCATTCCTCTACATAAATCATTTTTCTGGTCATTCCTCCGTCGACCACTAAATTAACGCCGGTCACAAAATCATTATCAGGATTCGTTAGATAGAGGCAGGCACGGGCAATATCACTAGGTTTGCCGACACGTCTTGATAAATGCTGTTCATGGTCAGCATGTGAAAGTTCAGCCTCATCACCATTGTGGATCCAGCCCGGAGAGATTGCGTTAACGGTTATCCGATCTTGACTAAATGAAGCAGCGAGCGCATGCGTAATCGCGACAATTCCCCCTTTAGAGGCTCCATACGCTTCGGAGTTAGGCTCTGACATTAAGGCACGCGTTGAAGCAATGTTCACAATCGCACCGCCAGTTGGATTCTCTCTCATATATCGGGCTGCTTCCCGTGAGCAAAGGAAAACACTGCGTAAATTGGTGTTCAGACAATCGTCCCACTCCTCAATTGTTAAATCATAAGGAGATTTAAATACACCTTTTCCGGCATTATTGATTAGGATATCGATTCTTCCAAATGTCTGGTTTGCCACTTCAAACAAGTGAATAATGTCCTTTTCGTTTCGGACATCTGTTTTTACAAAAAGGGCCTCTCCACCCTGCTTTTTAATTTCAGTCTCAGTTCTTTCTCCAGTTTCAGATTCTACATCTGCCAAAATGACTTTTGCACCTTTTTTTGAAAAGGCAGCAGCTACTCCACGGCCAATTCCTTTCGCTCCACCTGTTACCACGACAACTTTATTAAGAAAATCCACTTATTTTTACCTCCTTTGTTAAGCTCTTACCTTTTCTTTATAGCATAGTCAGAAATATAGACACAAAGTTTTTGGATTAAATGGATACTTTTTCTAAGTAATAAAACTTCCAAACCGGAAAAAACTACAAAAAAAGGAATAATGAGAAAGGTGACTGATTATGGCAGAAAAATGTTTTTATTGTACAGAGGATATTGAGGAAAGACAATTGCATTATGTCCCATTTGTTTCCAAGAATCAGGAAAGAGATGAAGCGCTATGTGATGAATGCTACCAGGAATGGCTGCATGGGATAAAGGGGTAATTATTTAATCTCAAGGTAGTTATAATCACCTCTAAAGTCAGCTACTGGAGTGTGGCATCATTGTCGATCAAGAAAAAAATACCCTTGATATTTTTTCTGCTCGTTTTGTTTATTTTATTAGCGAATAATACCTTTCATTATTTTTGGTCGAAAAGCCAGCTGCTAGAATATAACGAACGAGAAATCTCTGTCATTACAAATGAAGTCTCGTTCCAAGTGAAAAAAACAAGAGAGGGTTCCTTATATGTAGAGAATATTCTGGGGAGAGACTTGAGAATTGCATCCCTTGCAATCAAACAATCTCTTCCTCCAACCTATCAGGAAATTACCAACGATCAATTAAAAAAACTAGCTGGTGAGGTCCGTGTATCTCACATCACCTTATTAGCCAAAACTCCGGGCGATATTATTGGTGTCCGTTCATCTGACCCTGAAGAAATTAACATGTCAACAAAAGGCTGGGGCTATTGGTATGACGCCTACCAACAATTGTTGGCACTAAAACCTGTCAATGTAGGAAAAGGGTTAACATTACCGCACTATTGGTCTGGCCCCATTGAAATTGCTTCATCCGATCCTGATCATATTGATAAATGGGGCTATTATTATGATGGGACAACAAACTATATCATCAATCCCTATTTTCGGGATAATGAAGTTTTGGAGTTTGAGCAACGATTTGGTCCCGGGAAAATCATCGAAGGTTACACAAAGGAACGAGGCATTTTAGAAATATCCGTATTTAATCCCAAAAACTTTGGGAAAAAGAGTGAAGTGGTTCACCTAAACGGAAATAGTTATATTCGCATTTCAGCTAGACCTATTTGGTATGGTACTTATAAATACCGCAATATCGAGACAGATGCTGCCTATATTAAGAAGGCAGTCAATACAAAAAAAGTGCAATCATACAATGATACCCTTAACAAGAAAAGTGTTTTAAAAACATTTGTTCCTGTCTTCCCGAAATCGGGTCAGCCCTTCGTTATTGGCCTTGCCTATAATTATGGCCTTATTCAAGATGAGCTTAGACATGAACTATTTATGCATATTCTCCTTTCGCTCGCCATCATGCTGATCGTTTTAATTGTCAGTTTTATTTTTTCCCGTTCGATTACTGAGCCAATTGGTTATATTGTTGAACAAGTTAATGAGATTGCTCAAGGAAACTTCGGCAAGCACTTTCACTTAAACCGAAAAGATGAATTAGGCCTTCTTACCGAAAATGTAAATGCGATGTCGACCGATTTACATCGTTATGTCGAGGACTTACAGCAAAGTAAAGCACTGATAGAATATCAGGCAAACCATGATCCATTAACCGGGTTATTAAATAGACGGTTTTTACAAGAAAAATTGAGCAGCATTATGATTCAGGCAGATGAAAATAAGGAAACTGTCTCCGTTTTGTTCATTGACATGGATCGTTTTAAACAAGTAAATGACTCTTATGGACATAACAAGGGTGACGAACTCCTAAACATTATTGCAGCAAGGGTAAAGAATTGTCTTGATTCGGAAAAAAGTATCTTAATCAGGCAAGGTGGAGATGAATTTATTATCCTTCTCCTCTCCCATGATAAAGAGGAAACAAAAGCGGCGGCCGAAAGGTTAATTGAAACCCTGAAAAAACCTTACATGATAGATGGTAATGAATTTTACCTGGGCGCCAGCATAGGAATTAGTCTCTATCCGGAGCATACAAACAACATGGACACACTGATTAGCTATGCAGATATGGCTATGTACAATGCCAAGAAGAACGGCGGAAATAAAGCCATCTTCTATTCGGAAAAATCGATGCATTCAGATATTGATAGACCTCGGCTTGAAGCCCATCTTAGAAGGGCGATTGAGAATAAAAAAATTGATGTGTTTTATCAGCCTAAGATTAAAGTGGATACTGGGGTTGTTTTTGGGGCAGAAGCTTTGGTGAGATGGACAGACGAGGAATTCGGAAATGTCTCACCGGTCATTTTTATCCCTATAGCTGAGGAAACAGGATTTATCCAGCCGCTTTGGGAACTTGTCATGGAAAAGGCCTGTGAACAAGTGAGTAAATGGAATCAAACTCGTTCGCACCCTTTATCGGTCTCGGTCAACTTTTCAGCACGGCAATTTCAGGAACCAGACCTAATGCTGGAAACGGTTAAGAAAATTCTTGCCGAGAAAAATCTCCCGCCGCACCATTTTGAGATAGAAATAACGGAGAGTATCCTGTTAAATAATTCAGCTGAAATTGTCCAATCACTTCAAACACTGCAAAATCAAGGCATTTCCATCTCTATTGATGATTTTGGGACAGGCTATTCATCGCTAAGTTATTTAAAGGACCTTCCGATTAACACATTAAAAATTGATCAATCCTTTATCCAAAACATTAATGAGGGCTTAGAAAATACAGAAATACCTGAGGCGATTATTAATCTGGCCCGCGGCCTCCATTTAGATGTAATTGCAGAAGGTGTGGAAAAAGAACATCAAAAAGAATTTTTGCTTACAAAAAATTGCGTCCTTATGCAAGGGTATTTGTTTAGCAAGCCTTTAAGCAGTGCTGAGTTTGAGAAGTTTCTTTTCGATTTTGAAACAGGTAAAGGAAAAAAAACACAATGAAAAGGGCAGCCCATTAGCTGCCCTTACACTTACTTTACTAATTCTATCACACTGCTGCCAATATAATCGATTAATAGCTTTTTGGCAGTCATGGCAGGAAATCCCGTTTCCAAGGCCTTCACAAGTCCAGCCGCTCTGCCCTTTTCGGTAAAACAAATCATCGTTGGTCCAGCTCCGCTTAATGCGGTCCCGAATGCCCCGTTGGCTTTAGCCATTTGTTCAATTTCATCATAGCCTTGAATAAGCGATTTACGATATGGCTGATGGAAACGATCACTCTCCATCATTTTTCCGGCAAGCTCCCAATTCTGCGTTAATAGGGCGCCTACTAATAGGTTGGCAGTCGAAGAGGCCTCAATCGCCTCCTGACGAGTATAAGATTCCGGCAACACATCTCGAGATGCCTTTGTTAGCAGGATTTCCTGCGGAATAAGGACCACCACTTCGATCGGTAGGTTTGTAAATGATAGCATATCTACTTCATTTTGCTTATAACAGCCAATAACAAGCCCTCCATAAATCGATGCTCCGACATTATCCGGATGTCCTTCCCATTCTGTCGCGTGAAGGAGCTTTTGTTGTTTCGTTAAGTGTAAGCCGCCCACTGCATCCGCCAGCTCAATCCCTGCTACAATGGCCGATGCACTAGAACCAAGCCCTCTCGCTAACGGAATATCACTCTCAACCTTGATTTTACAAGGAGACAGCTCCACACCATAGTGAGCTGCTGTTTGAAGGGCAACCTTTACGATATAGTTATCTTCACCCGTAGGGAAGTCTTTTAGCTCCTCACAAAAGGAATAGCAATGCCATTCTTTACTTTTCTCTATTTCTAAGGTCAAATACAAATCAAGCGCAAGACCCATTGAATCAAAACCTGGGCCAAGATTCGCTGTACTTGCCGGGACCTTAATCATCATACGGTCACGAAGTGTCATGCGTGTACAACTCCTTGAAAATGTTCTGTAACTGCCCTTTTAAGCGTTAGGGAGTTGGATAGAGCTACTATGAATCAAGTAACCCTTGCCCTATCATAGTGATTTTCTTACCACTCTATAGGCACTTTTTATTTCTTTAACTGCATGTAAATCATTTAATTCAAGTAGAATTTTATCATAATTTGTTAACGAAGCCTTGTGTGTCACTAGCACAATCTCAGATGTTTCATGTTTCTTAATCGGAAGCTGGAGAATTTTCTCAAAACTTACACCGTATTTGGCAAAAATAGAGGTAATATCAGCGAATACTCCTACCTCATCCTGCACATGAATCCGTAAAAAGTATTTCGAAAACTTCTCTTCGTTTTCCTTTAGCATTTTCGGATATTGCGGTGTTACAGCACTCCTGCCATTTACACCAAGCCTTAAATTCTTAATGACACCAACTAAATCTGAAACAATGGAAGTTGCTGTCGGCAGGCTTCCTGCCCCAGGGCCGTAAAACATCGTTTCACCTACTGCTTCCCCGTACACATAAACAGCATTGTATTCATTTTGTACAGAAGCAAGCGGGTGATTATTCGATAAAAAGGTAGGGGCGACACTCACTTCTACCTTTTCCCCTTCTCTGTGAGCAAATCCGATTAATTTCATGGTATAGCCGAGTTGTTTCCCGTAACTTAAGTCTTCTTCTGTCACGCTAGAAATACCACTGACCTTAACATCGTCTAAATCAATATGCATCGAAAAGCCTAGCGTTGCAAGAATGGTCATTTTTCTTGCTGCATCTAATCCTTCCACATCAGAAGTTGGATCTGCTTCGGCAAAGCCAAGTTCTTGTGCCTCTTTTAAAACTTCTTCATAGGAGCGGCCTTCATCACTCATTTTGGTTAAAATATAATTGGTTGTACCATTAACGATCCCCATCATTTGCGTAATCCGATCGGAAGCAAGACCATCGACCAGCCCACGTAAAATAGGAATTCCTCCAGCAACACTTGCTTCGTAATACAAATCGCAGCCATATTCTGAAGCAACGGTTAGCAATTCTGATCCGTGTAAGGCCATTAAATCTTTATTCGCCGTGACGACATGTTTACCTTGCCTGAGGGCTGTTAGTAAATAATCTTTTGTTTCTTGGACCCCACCCATTACCTCTATTACTACATCAATATCTTGATCCAAAATGATCTCTTCCGGATTGGATGTTAAAATAGTAGGATCAACATAAACCGGTCTGCTTTTATGTACATCTTGTACAAGAATTTTTTTTATGACAACCGGACACCCCACTTGGTGGATTAATTTATCTTGGTGATTTTTAATAATTTGTACTACGCCTGAACCGACGGTACCTAATCCTAAAAGACCAATCGAGATTGCTTCCATGTTTTCTCCTCCTACACTGTCTACCTGTAACGTACAATTGTTTTTATATAGTAGACATTATATGATGCTCTTTACTTTTTTACAATAGATTTATTTTCTATACATTTTACTCTAACCGCTTAAAGCCTTGCTGTAAATGGGTTACTACTAACTTGTAAAATTTTTCTGAATTAAATAAGTATTTTTTAAAATTAGCCTTTACAAGAATGAAAGAGTGGCTGTAGAATAAACCCTATATTCGGCTGATTTTTGAAATTTCAATCTATTTATGTTATCTTATAAATGAAAAGTAATGATAAAGACGGCCCACGTTCATTCACGTCCCTCATAATAAGGCAGCTTTGTCTATTATGAGGGGCGTTTTTATTTACTAAAACAAAACATTGGAGGAATCGATCATGTATAAAGTATTGGTAACAGATGGGATTAGCAATACAGGTTTAAAAAGCTTACTTGATCATCCAAATTTTGTAGTAGAAAGACAGCCAACTTTGCCAACAGAGGAATTGAAAAAAATTTTTGGTGATTACGATGCATTGATTGTGAGAAGCCAAACAAAGGTTACAGAAGACTTGCTTTTATCCGCTGATAAACTTCAAGTAATTGCCAGAGCAGGTGTTGGAGTGGACAACATTGATGTAAATGCAGCTACACGCAAAGGGATTATTGTGATTAATGCCCCTGGTGCGAACACGATGGCTGCTACAGAGCATACATTAGCGATGATGTTAGCTTTAGCAAGAAAGATTCCTCAAGCCCATCAAAAAACAGCTGCCGGCGAATGGGACCGCAACTCCTTTAAAGGAGTTGAATTGTATAAAAAGACCCTTGGTGTCATCGGGATGGGGAAAATTGGTACTGAAGTGGCCAAACGGGCTAAAAGCTTTGGCATGAACATATTAGCATTTGACCCTTATCTAACAGAGGAACGTGCTAAAAAATTAGGTATGACAAAAGCAAGCTTAGATTTAATTGCCGAGGAGTCGGATTTCATTACAGTTCACACCCCATTAACAAATGATACAAGAGGTCTTATCAACGATGATTATTTAAGTAAAACAAAAAAAGGTGTCCGAATTGTCAACTGTGCCCGCGGCGGAATCATTGATGAAAAGGCTTTAGTGAGAGCCATTCAATCAGGACATGTAGCAGGTGCTGCTCTTGATGTATTTGAAAAAGAACCGGTTGCCAATGAAGAATTACTGCAAAATCCAAATATCATTGTCACACCGCATCTTGGTGCCTCAACTATAGAAGCACAGGAAAAGGTAGCCCAAGAGGTGAGTGCAGAAATCATTGAGATTTTTGAAAAGCAATCGATTCAGAATGCCGTTAATATGCCACAAATGTCAGGGGAAACACAAGCAAAGCTTCAGCCTTACCTATTGTTAGGTGATCAAATGGGGCAGCTAGTAATTCAATTATTAAATAAGCAGGCACCCTCAAAGATTGAAATCAATTATTATGGGAATCTAATTGATGAAGATACAGAGTTACTAACGCGTACTCTATTAAAAGGAATTTTATCCTATCATTTAAGTGATTCTGTCAATCTAATTAACGCCCTCCATTTGCTAAAAGAACAAGGGGTTTCCTATAATGTTGTCAAGCATGCGACGAATAAAGGCTTTGCTAATTATATGGAATTAAGTGTGTCTAATGACCAAGAAACAGCCAAAATCGGCGCTACGGTTCTAAATGGTTATGGAGCTAGAATTTTAAAAATTAATCAATACCGGATTGATGTGAAGCCGGAAAAATATCTCTTGTACATTAAACACCGCGACGTACCAGGCATGATTGGTAAGGTCGGATCTTTACTGGGTGACCATGATATCAATATTGGTACAATGCAGGTTGGCCGTACAGAGGTTGGCGGGGAAGCAATCATGGTATTAACCTTAGATAGAACGTTAAGTGCAAATGTTATCAAAGTCTTAAAATTAATTGATGGCTTACAGGAAGCACAGGTCCTTGAGTTAACCACCGTTGGTTCTTATGAGTCTGAGCACGAAAAGGTAGAAAGTATTTAAGAAAAGAGTAAGGCGCTTAGACTTCGGCGACAAGCACAAGACGAGCCGGCCGAAAGGTTGTTCTTTAACCTTTTGGACGGATTGATCTAAATGTGGAGGCGACTGTTATGGGACGTAGGCATAAGACGCACCCTGTAAGAAGGCGTTCTTTGCCTTCTTCAGGGGGTGGCTTAGACTTGCG
>NZ_NUNF01000103.1 GCF_002585305.1 Bacillus sp. AFS037270
CTCGAGGTCATGAGCCAATCCGTCCAAAAGGTTAAAAAGCAACGTTTCGGCCAGCTGGTCTTATGCTTGTCGGGGCTGTTCAAGGCGCTTGCGCTTTTGTTTTTATATTAAAAACATAGCAACAATCGTAGTTACAACCAGTCCTATTAATACTGGGAGTAGGTTTCGTCTGGCTAATTCAAACGGATCGACCTTACAAATTGCTGCTGCAGGAATTAAGGCCCATGGCACCAAGGTTCCGCCGCCCACCCAAATGGCGGCGATTTGTCCAAGGGCAGTTAGTGTTGCGGCACCTTTTCCAATCGCTGCAGCAAACAAACTGGCAATCGATCCAGCGAGCGAAATGCCTGAGAAGCCTGAACCATCTAAACCGGTAATTGCCCCAACGGTTGTGAGTGTCACAGCACCTACCACCTTACTAAGAGGAACAATGTTGGCAAGGGCAATCCCCAAATCGTTCACAATTCCTTGGGAAGCTTTCGGTAAATAATCTCCAATAATAGTTGTGAAACCGCTGTCACCTAAATAAAAGAATGCGGCAATTGGAATAACTGGACCAAACACCTTAAACCCAAATTGAAAACCCTCAATTAAATATTGAGTTGTTTTTTCTAGGCCTTCGTTCTTGTGACTCATAATGGTAATGAGAAGAAGGATAAGGATGGAGGTTCCACCAATTAGGGCTGTAGCATCTCCACCGGTTAAATTGAGGACGGACATAGCAGCTACATCCGCTGCAAATAGAACTGGTACTAATATTGCGAAGAAACGTCTCTGGGTGAGTGATAAGAGAGTGGGTTTATTCCTTTCTTCATCAGATATATCTTCTAATACTGATGAAGCTGTTTGAAGAGTTCCACGCTTCATATCTCTCCTTAAAAAGTAGAAGGCGGTAATGGTTGTTACTAACCCCATAACAAAAACTAGTGGAATGCTGGCTTCTATGACATCTTGGATGGGAAGTCCGGCAGCATCCGCCGTAAGTTTAGGAGCTGCTTGAATGACAAAGTCACCTGATAGGGCTATTCCGTGCCCGAACAAATTCATTGCCATGGCGACCCCAAGTGCAGGAAGCCCCGCTCTAATTGCTACCGGCAGCAGGACGGCGCCAAGCAGGGCAACAGCAGGAGATGGCCAAAAAAACCAGGAAATTACCATCATTAGGATCCCAATCGTCCAATAGGCAAGGCCTGGATTACGGATTAATTTTCGAAATGGTGAAATCATCACATCATTTATTCCAGTGGACGTTAGGGTATGGCTCATCGCGACAATAATCGAAATAACAAGAATAGTAGATAATAGTTCGGTTATTGCATAGCTAAAACTGTTAAAAATACTGCTGACGGAATGACTTAAACTGCCGGTGGCTGTCAAGGCTATTAAGAATATCCCGACAATACACACAATGGTTGTGTCCCTTCTCATGATCATAAAGCCAATAATTAAAATTATAAAGGCCACATATATCCAATGAAGTGCTGTAAGTTCAATTAGCATTGAAAATCCTCCTTTCTTCCAAAAAGGGCTATAGCCCTTTTTGACTGTAATACAGAATATGTAATCTGTATCAAGTGGTGAGGTGGAGGAATAAAAAAATGGAGCAATAAAAAAATGGAGCAAAACTCCATTTTAGGTTAAGGTTAACTGTTACCTGCGATTGTATATTTGTTTATATATGGTGAGCTTGTGAAGATTTTTTGCTGCCCGTTGAAATCGGCTTTAAGTGCATCAAATGTGGAATTAGAACCCTGCCACTTTTGATACAAGGCTTTGTCTTCCCAGACAGTCATAATAATATAAGGATTTGAGGATATAGGACGTAGCAGTCGTAATGCTGTTAAACCTTGGGCGGTTACTACATTTCCCGTCAGCTGTTTAAACTGGTGTTCAAATAAAGGACGGCCTTCATCAGTAACGGAAATGTTATTCATAACAACAAAACCCTCTTTATTTAAGTCTCCATAGGATTCTAAAACCTCATACCTGCGTGGTTCATTAAAAACGGTTTGACCATTGGTTTCATGCAGCAGTATTGCCCCATTTTCATTCAGCATCGCCAACATTCGTTCATTAGGATATTTATTTTCGATCTTCTGTAAGAAGTCTAGTGTTCCAGCCGTAATATAAACATTCATTTTTGTCACCCCTAATTAATAAATCTTCCATATTTTATACATATTCAATCTCAGTATGCTCTCTATTTATTTACACAATTTTAGTCACTTAAAAACGACTTTTTTTTGACAGATCATTTCGTACGCTATACAGAAAAAGGAATAATCGTTATATTGAGAACAGCTATGTATACCAATGGTTTTTAATTTTACCTGCAATATATTAAAATGGAAAACAGACAGTCTTTGAAAGGTGGATATTCTTCATGACAAGAACAATTAATGAAACATTTTTAAAAGCCGCTAAAGGCGAAAAGACAAACTATGTGCCTGTATGGTATATGCGCCAGGCTGGCCGCTCACAGCCAGAGTATAGAGAAATAAAAGAAAAATATTCCTTATTTGAGATTACACATCAGCCAGAGCTATGTGCTTATGTTACACGCTTGCCTGTAGAACAATATAACGTCGATGCCGCCATTTTATATAAAGATATCATGACACCGCTCCCAGCTATAGGCGTGGAAGTAGAAATAAAGGGTGGAGTTGGCCCGGTCATTGATAAACCGATTCGCTCTTTAGCTGATGTAGAAAAATTAGGTGAAATACATCCGGAAGAAGACGTTCCATATGTGCTCGATACGATCAAATTACTAACACAAGAACAGTTAAATGTACCATTAATCGGTTTCTCTGGTGCGCCCTTTACACTTGCGAGTTACATGATTGAAGGCGGTCCATCCAAAAACTATAATAAGACCAAAGCTTTCATGTATGCAGAGCCAAAGGCATGGTTTGCATTAATGGACAAACTCGGCGATATGATTATTACATATGTAAAATCGCAAATTAAAGCTGGTGCAAAAGCCATCCAAATCTTTGATTCATGGGTTGGTGCCTTGAATGTAGAAGATTATCGTTACTTCATCAAGCCAGTCATGAATCGAATTTTTACATCCTTAAAAGAGGAAAATGTTCCGCTCATTATGTTCGGCGTAGGTGCAAGTCACCTTGCCTTAGAATGGAATGAACTTCCGCTCGATGTGGTTGGTCTTGATTGGCGTCTGCCCATTCGTCAGGCTAGAGAAATGGGTATCCAAAAAACTGTTCAAGGCAACCTTGATCCGGCGATCCTTTTAGCTCCTTGGGAGGTTATTGAAGAGAAAGCTAGAGAAATATTAGATCAAGGAATGGCCCAAGACGGATATATCTTTAATTTAGGTCATGGTGTATTCCCATCGGTCAATCCAGACACATTAAAAAGATTAACTTCGTTTATTCATGACTATTCGGAATCCAAATTAAGCCGCTAATTCTTAAAGTAAGTCGTAAAATTGGTAAGCAGTCCAATTTTTTGGCACAATATAATAAGCTGTTTCAAAAAGGCATTAAAGGATAGTAAGCCTATAATGCCTTTTTACATAAACCAGAAAAAGTAGGACTTAAAACGAGGTGCAATGAGATGACAAAGAAACGAATGGGTCTGTTAGTAATGGCATATGGTACCCCATATTCATTAGATGATTTAATACCATACTATACCCATATTCGCCATGGCCGTAAACCAACACCTGAACTGATAGAGGATCTCAGGAACCGTTACGAAGCAATAGGGGGAATCTCTCCATTAGCTAGAATTACCTTAGATCAGGCAGAAAAGCTTGAAGAACATCTTAATCAGATCCAAGATGAAATTGAATTTAAAATGTATTTAGGGTTAAAACATATCGAACCATTTATTGAAGATGCAGTTAAAAAAATGCATGAAGATGGTATTGAAGAAGCTGTAAGTCTTGTGCTTGCCCCGCATTTTTCAACCTTTAGTGTAAAATCATACAATGGAAGAGCGGTTGAAGAAGCAGAAAAATTAGGTGGACTTAAAATTAAAACGATTGAAAGCTGGTACAAGGAACCGAAATTTATTAGCTACTGGGCTGATAAAATAAAAGAAATCTTTGACCAAATGCCTAAAACTGAAAAGGAGCAGGCTGTTTTGATCGTTTCTGCCCACAGCTTGCCGGAGAAGATTCTTCAATTTGGCGACCCATATCCAAGTCAGCTGAAAGAAACGGCTGAATTAATAGCCAAACAGGCTGGAATTGAAAACTTTGAAATTGGCTGGCAAAGTGCCGGCAATACACCAGAACCGTGGATTGGTCCGGATGTACAGGACTTAACGAGAGAACTGTTTAACCAGAATCATTACAAGTCTTTCGTTTTTGCACCTGTAGGATTCGTATGTGACCATCTTGAAGTGCTTTATGATAATGATATTGAATGTAAAACAGTAACAGATCAATTAGGGGCAAAGTATTATCGACCGGAAATGCCTAATGCTAAAGGCGAATTTATTGATTGTTTAGCAACTGTAATCGTAAAAAGTTTAGCTTAAATGGAATAGACAGGAATTTTTATGGAAGCAGGTGAGTCCGTGGCGGAGGATAAAAAGAAGGTTGTTATTGTTGGTGGAGGAATAGCTGGACTAGCATCAGCTTTTTATCTGCAAAAAATGATTCTAGAAGATCATCTCCCCATCGAAATTCAGCTGATTGAATCATCACACCGTCTCGGCGGCAAATTACAAACCGTCAGAAGAGACGGGTATACGATTGAAAGAGGTCCTGATTCTTTTTTAGCAAAAAAGACAAGTATCATTAAGCTGGCAAAGGAAGTTGGTATGGAAGGCCAATTGGTGCCAAATGCAACAGGTAAATCATACGTTTTGGTGAACGACAAGCTTCATGCAATGCCCGGCGGATCAATTATGGGAATTCCAACAGAAATTGGACCATTTATAACAACTGGTCTTTTTTCCGTTCCCGGTAAACTAAGAGCGGCAGCTGATTTTATATTGCCTCGTTCTGAGAGCGGAAAGGACCAATCTCTAGGTCAATTTTTCAGAAGAAGATTGGGAGATGAAGTAGTTGAAAATTTAATTGAACCATTATTATCAGGTATTTATGCCGGCGATATTGACCAATTAAGTCTCATGTCAACATTTCCACAATTTTATGAGGTCGAACAAAAATACCGAAGCTTGATCATGGGGATGAAAAGAACAACGCCATCACAGCCAAAACAAAAGGATACGATGGACAAGAAAAAAGGCGGATTTTTAACCTTCAGAACAGGTCTACAATCATTTGTAGAGGCGATTGAGGCTAGGCTTAATCCCAAAATAATTTTAAAAGGCCACCGTGTTGATAAAATAATCAAATCAGAACATGGTTACGAAGTTCTTCTCAACAATGGAGAGTCAATTAAAGCTGATACTATTATCGCTGCAACACCACACCAGATAACTCAATCGATGTTTTCGGATTATCGTTTCTTTGACCCATTTAAATCGGTGCCGTCAACCTCAGTTGCAACCGTTGCATTAGCTTTTCCTGAGGAAGCTATTAAAAATGATATCGATGGGACTGGCTATGTTGTTTCAAGAAATAGCGATTATTCGATAACTGCCTGTACTTGGACACATAAAAAATGGGAGCACTCCACACCAAAGGGAAAGGTTCTGCTCCGCTGTTATGTTGGAAGAGCTGGGGATGAGACAATCGTTGATTTGTCAGATGATCAGATTATTAAAATTGTCCTTGATGATTTAAAAAGGACGATGAATATTACGTTAAATCCTGACTTTTCGATTGTTTCACGTTGGAAGAAGTCGATGCCTCAATATACGGTGGGACACAAACAACGCTTAGCAAAGATTCAGGAGCATATGAAAAAGGAATTACCAGGTGTTTTTTTGGCTGGCGCCTCTTATGGAGGAGTAGGAGTCCCAGATTGCATCGATCAGGGTGAAGCAGCAGTCCAAAATGTATTAGAATTTTTAAAATGAAAAAATCCATCAGGAGCTGTCCAATAAGATCAGCTTCTTTTTTTATAGAATGAATAGATGCCGTTTTTTGAATATATTAAAGTTAGACTAAGATTTGGAGGGGATTTCATGAAATTGACCGTTATCGGATATTGGGGAGGTTACCCCAAGAAGAATGCTGCAAGTTCTGGTTATTTATTGGAACATGAAGGATTTCATTTACTAATTGATTGTGGGAGTGGTGTTCTCTCAAAACTGCAAAATGTCGTACAACCTGAGGAATTGGATGCAGTCATCCTCTCACATTACCACCCGGATCATATTGCGGATATTGGAGTTTTACAGCATGCCAGGTTAATACAAGGCTTCCTTGGAAAGGAGATCCCTAATCTGCCTGTTTACGGGCATTCATTTGATGAACATGAATTTAGCAAACTGACCTATAAAACCATTACTAAAGGAGTACCGTATAATCCTAAAGATACCCTATCAGCAGGCCCGTTTAAAATATCATTTTTAAAAACGAATCATCCCGTTTCCTGTTATGCAATGAGAATTGAGGCGGGCGGAAAAACCCTTGTTTATACTGGGGATAGTTCATTTAAAAAGGAATTTATTGAATTCAGTCATGATGCAGAAATCCTTTTATGCGAATGTAACTTTTATGGAAATCAAAACGGCAAGTCTGCTGGGCATATGAATAGTATTGAGGCGGGGCAGCTTGCACAGAAGGCTGGGGTAAAGCAACTAATTCTTACACATCTGCCCCATTATGGGAACCTTGATGAGCTAATTACGGAAGCATCCCGGGAATATAGCGGTATAATAAAACTTGCAGAAGAATTTCTTTCTATCACACTATAAGGAAGGGAATGTGACCATGTTATTTATCGATAACAAAGGGATTACTGATCCTCGTATCAATCTGGCGATTGAAGAATATGCTTTGAAAAACCTGGATATAAACGAAACATATTTATTGTTTTACATAAATGAACCATCGATTATTATTGGAAAAAATCAAAATACGATTGAAGAAATAAATACGGATTATGTGGATAGGAATGGAATTCATGTCGTCCGCAGATTATCTGGTGGTGGTGCCGTTTACCATGACCTGGGGAATTTAAACTTTAGTTTTATTACAAAGGATGACGGGGAGAGCTTCCATAATTTCCGTAAATTTACCGAGCCAGTGGTTGAAGCCTTGCAAAAATTAGGGGTAAACGCGATGTTGAGCGGTAGAAATGATTTAGAAGTTGAGGGAAGGAAAATATCTGGTAATGCCCAATTTTCTACAAAGGGCCGAATGTTTAGTCATGGAACCTTGATGCTTAATTCGGAAATAGAGAATGTGGTGTCAGCTCTAAAAGTTAAAAAGGATAAGATTGAATCAAAAGGAATCAAATCTGTTCGCAGCCGAGTCGCTAATATTTCCGAATTTTTAACAGAAAAAATTAGTATAGAAGAATTTCGTTCTTTACTGTTAAAGAATATTTTCGGCGGACAAGATGAAATACCAGAATATATTTTAACAGAGGAGGATTGGGAAAAAATCCATCAGCTTTCAAAAGAACGTTACCAAAACTGGGACTGGAATTATGGAAAATCCCCAAAATTTAACCTTCAGCATTCGCATCGTTTCCCAGTAGGTTCGGTTGACGTTCGCTTAGAGGTAAATAAAGGAAAAGTTGAAAATTGCAAAATATATGGTGACTTTTTTGGTGTTGGTGAGGTAAGTGAGATTGAGAAAAGATTAACAGGCATCCGCTATGAAAGAAGTGAAATTGAGCAGGCTCTTGACGACATAGAGACAAAGCATTATTTCGGAAATATATCAAAAGAGGAATTTATTAATTTAATCTATTAAAGATCAGCGATGTCACTTAGACATCGCTGATCTTTTTCCATTTTTTACGAATTATACTTGAATACTTAAAATTCAAGCAATATAATATATTTAGAAAATTTAATATGAATGATTATTCATTCAGGGGAGGGAAAAGATGAATCTTTCAGCTCAGCTTCAAGAAACCGCCAAGAAATTTGCCGACAAACCAGCCTATTGTTTTATGGGGCAGCAGAGTACTTATGCAGAATTAGAAACTGCTATCCAAAAGTTTGCTTCTGGTTTAGAAAAAATGGGAATCAAGCAAGGAGACCATATTGCCTTGTTATTGGGAAATACACCGCACTTTGTCATCAGCTTATATGGGGCATTACGGCTTGGGGTAATCGTTATTCCCGTTAATCCTATCTACACCGCAGATGAAATTGGTTATATCTTAGATAATGGGGATGTAAAAGCGGTAGTTGCCCTTGATTTAGCATTACCACTTGCAGAAAAAATGCATACCTTACTCCCAAATGTAGAGCGCTATATTTTGTGTGAAACAAAGCCCGATTGTCTCGTACAATCAGAACTAGAGAAATTGTCTGTTTGCTCTAAAATGAAATCGTTTACAGAAGTGATTGCCTCTGGTGAGCTATCATTCCAAGGTCCAGCTCTGAAGGAAGATGATGTGGCGATTATCCTTTATACCTCTGGGACAACAGGAAAACCAAAGGGCGCTATGTTGACTCACAAAAATCTATTTAGTAACGCTAAAGATGTTGGCGATTACTTAAAAATGAATCAGGATGACAGAGTTGTCACGGTTCTTCCGATGTTTCACGTTTTTTGTTTGACTGTCTCCTTAAACGCCCCATTACTAAACGGAGCAACCTTATTAATTGCACCGAAATTTAGTCCAAAAGAAGTTTTCTCGTTAATAAAGGACCATAGGGCCACTGTCTTTGCAGGTGTGCCGACCATGTATAATTTCCTCTATCAATATCCTGATGGAGACCCTTATGATCTCCAATCCTTACGTTTATGTATTTCCGGTGGTGCCTCCCTGCCGGTTGCGTTATTAAAGAATTTTGAGAAAAAATTTAATGTGTTAATTTCAGAAGGGTACGGATTATCGGAAGCATCACCGGTAACCTGCTTTAATCCGCTTGATCGTCCGCGCAAGCCTGGTTCGATTGGCACATCGATTCTCCGAGTGGAAAATAAAATTGTCGACGAACTTGGGCAGGATGTTCCAATCGGTGGTGTTGGAGAGCTGATTGTTCGTGGGCCAAATGTGATGAAAGGGTATTATAAGATGCCAGAAGAAACACAAGTCACTATTCGGAACGGCTGGCTTCATACCGGTGATATGGCCAGAATGGATGAAGAAGGTTACTTTTATATTGTTGATCGGAAAAAGGATTTGATTATTGTAGGCGGCTATAACGTTTATCCTCGCGAAGTAGAGGAAGTAATTTACAATCACCCGGAAGTGCTTGAGGTGGCCGTGGTGGGTATGCCGGATCCTAATCAAGGGGAAATGGTTACTGCTTATGTCGTCAGCAAAAGGCCTGGACTAACACGAGAACAGGTTCAAGAATATTGCAGAGAACACCTAGCCAAGTATAAAGTGCCAACAACCATTGAATTCTTAGATGAACTTCCCAAGAATACAACTGGAAAAATACTTAGACGGGCTCTTAAATATCAAATCTCCCAAAAGGTGAATAATTAAAAATTTTCTTGTAAAGGCAGGCATTTTCCCTGCCTTTTTAGAATTCTCTTAATAAAGGGAGGGGTTAAAATGGAGCAAGTTTTACTTGAGATTCAAAATCATGTAGCAGTCATCACCACTAATCGTGCAGAAGCACTAAATGCTTTTGATTATAACACTTTACTGGAATTAAAACATAAAATAGAATCCATCCGAGTTAATCAAGAGGTAAGGGCGGTTATTTTCACCGGCGCAGGGGAGAAAGCCTTTAGCGTAGGCGCAGACTTAAAAGAACGAAGGCATTTAACAGAGGAGCAAGTCAAACGAAATTTAAATAAAATCAATGAGGTTTTTACCGATATTGATCAGCTGCCCCAGCCCACGGTTGCAGCTATAAATGGCTTTGCATTCGGCGGAGGGATGGAACTTGCTTTAGCCTGTGATTTTCGGATTGCAGCTCATGATGCGGTAATGGGATTAACAGAAACGAGTCTAGCCATTATTCCGGGTGCTGGCGGCACACAGCGGCTTCCTAGACTTATTGGACAGGCAAAAGCTCTTGAACTCATCTTGACGGCAAGACGGCTTACAGCAAACGAAGCCAATCATTATGGACTGCTTACAAGGGTTGTCAATCGGAGTAATTTGTTAAGTGAATGTTTTGCCTTTTGCTCACAGCTGCTAGCTAACGGACCAGTTGCTTTACAGCAGGCTAAGTTTGCGATAAAAAATGGTATGAATGCGGATTTGCATACTGGTCTGCAAATTGAGCGGAAGGCATATGAGATAACTCTCCCAACAGAGGACCGAATTGAAGCATTACAAGCTTTTTCAGAAAAGAGAAAACCAAATTTTAAAGGGAAGTGACATGGTGCCTGGCACCATGTTTTTTTTTGAGATAAGAAAGTAAAGTTTTTGACTTTGAGAATTGTCTAGCTCCAGCGCTTTTCTTATTCCGTTCTGAATAAAAGTTTGCTAAAATTTATGTTTATGAAGTTTAGAAATAAAGGGGGGAAATCAGGATGGCTGATTTTGCAATAGGGAGAGAATCATCAGAATTTAAGAAGGGTATTCAGGCTGGTGTAAGCATCGGGATTGGTTATTTTCCGATTGCCTTGACATTTGGTCTCCTTGCTAAAACATCAGGTCTGTCCATTTATGAAACCGTTCTGATGAGCTTAATTGTGTTTGCGGGTGCTGCACAATATATTTCGTTAAGTCTTATTGCTTACGGAACAGGAATTTTTGAGATTATTTTAACAACCTTTATTGTAAACATACGCCACTTTTTAATGTCTGCCACATTAAATGAGAAGGTGGAAGAGGACCACCTTCTTAACAAACTGGTCTATGCTTTTGGAATTACGGATGAGACCTTTTCGGTTGCAGCAACAAGAGGAAATTCAGTGACAACAGGGTATATGTTTGGAATCATTTCTGTCTCCTATTCTAGCTGGGTTGTCTTTTCAGGGGTTGGCCATTTAATTGGTGCCAGTCTTCCGCAAACACTACAGGATAGTATGGGAGTAGCACTTTATGCCATGTTTATCGGGCTTCTTGTTCCATCCATGAAAAAAAGTGCGAAGGTTATTTTTTTGGCAGTGCTAGGGGCAGTGTTTAATTCCATTTTTACCCTAAGCCACATCATGGCACAGGGATGGTCAATTGTAAGTGCAACCCTACTGTCTGCCATTATCATGGAGATTGTTGAGGTCCTTAAAAGTAAGCATCGGGGGGTTCAGAATGAAGAGTGAAATATTATGGATGATCATAGGAATGGGATTGGTTACATATATTCCGCGGATGCTTCCGTTTCTCCTCTTTAAAGGGAAGGAACTTCCGCCATTTCTTCAAGGGGTACTAAAAAATGTTCCTTATGCCACCCTCGGTGCGCTTATTTTTCCAGCTATTGTCTTTATTCAAGACGACGACATTTGGTATGGGGTTCTGGGAGCAGCCGCTGCTTTTATCACTGCGTTTTTAGGAGCCAATGTAATAGTGGTCGTCCTAGGCTCGATTGCTGTCCTTGCCCTATACTCTTATCTTCTGTAGCCAGTAATAAGACTGGCTTTTCGTTTTCTTAGTTCTAAATCCTCCTTTTTAAACTAAACTAAGTATAGAGAGGTTGTACAAAAAGGGGGACAAAATCATGGTACGGAAAATGGGGGTCTATGCGGTTTTGGCCTTTTGTTTATATGGTTTGTTTATTTATTGGTATTTATTTCATTTTGCTAATACCTCATTACCATTTGAATTCCAAGGCTCCAAAGCAGACCCATCAACTTTCCTTAATGGAAGGGAGTTAGACTTAAGCGAAGAGTATTCAAAGATTAGAAATTTATTGTTTTTTTTATCGACTCCATTTGAATGGCTTTTCTATTTTCTTATCCTGCTATTTGGGTTTTCAAAGGCCTTTAAGCGTTGGGCAGATCAGTCAGCAAAGTATAAGGTATTGCGAATGCCAATTTATTTAATTTGGCTATCCTTTTTTGCATTTGTGGCCACCTTTCCTTTGAATTATATCAGCTATTCATTATCTCGGACCTATCATATTTCAACCCAGACATTTGCTTCCTGGATGAAAGATGAATTAATTGACTTCTGGATCAACTATGGTACCTGGCTGATTATTGTTCCAGTTCTCTACTGGCTAATGAAGAAAAGCCAAAAGCGCTGGTGGCTCTATGGCTGGCTGTTATCTGTACCTTTTACATTATTTATGATGTTCTTGCAGCCGGTTGTGATTGACCCGTTATACAATGATTTTTATCCTTTGAAAAACAAAGAATTGGAAACAAAGATTTTAGTATTGGCAGAGAAAGCAGATATCCCGGCACAGCATGTTTTTGAGGTTAACATGGCGGATAAGACCAACGCGTTAAACGCTTATGTAAGCGGGATTGGTTCAAATGCTAGGATTGTCCTTTGGGATACCACATTAAACAGGTTAAATGATGCCCAAATTTTATTTATCATGGCTCATGAAATTTGCCATTACGTTGAAAAACATATTTATTTTGGGATAGCTGGTTACTTACTGCTCTCACTACTTGGACTTTATCTAACTTACAAAATTATGAACTGGGCTGTAAGAAAATGGGGCAAGGAACTGAAAATAGATGATGTAAGAGATATTCGCTCCTTGCCGTTATTTTTTATGATTTTATCCTTGCTATTATTTTCTGCGAGTCCACTGACTAATCTTGCTTCACGTTATGAGGAAACGCGTGCGGATAAGTATGCAATTGAAATGACCAAAAATCCGGAGGCTGCCATTAGCTCCTTCCAAGAATTAACCCGGTCTGGATTAAGTGAGGTAAACCCGCCATTACTAGTAAAAATATTCCGGTATACCCATCCATCGATGCTAGATCGAATTTCCATGCTTGAGCAATATGAAATTAAGCATCGTAATCAATAGTATGAGAGCATTTTAAGGCCAAGGATTTTTATCCCTGGCCTTTTCTAACGGGAGCTGGAGCCATTAAGTGTTACAAAATAAAAAACCGCCGTTGATAACGGCGGTTAACATTTTAGGTTCCGAATCGTTTGTTAATCTTCTTTAGCTCAATTGAAAGTAGCTGAAAGGTCTTTTTATCACGAGTATCAATGGCTTTGTCAATTTTTTGCAGAAGCTTTTCTTTTTCCACATTTAACTGGATTTCCGACAACAGCATCTCGATGTATAAATCTTGGACGAAGTTCTCTTTCATACGGGTTCGTTTCATGGCACCAATTTTCATTAATTCTTGGTATGATTTATCGTTCATGAAAATCACCTCTGAGCTTTTTTAAAGTATATGGTCTTTTTGTTATAATATCAATACTTTTTAAAATTTTCTAATAGTTTTGTTCTTGACAAATAGTTGTGAATATTTTCTGAACAATACAAAGAAAGTAAGGGAGTTAAAAGTAAAAAGTGGTAAGATATGGTGGATAAATGTAACAAAAGGAGTGGGATTTTGACACACAATCAAACCGGAGATTATATAGTGAATTCCTGTACCATGTATATAAAACCAGAAGAGTATGGAAATAAAGTATTTTCACTCATTGGTGAAATCGAAGATGAAATCCTATCTCCGCTTAAACCATTCAGTATTATTCAAAAAAGCTGTGCTTATTATGGTGTCGATTATGAAGGCAGAAGGAAAGGGACACGGCTATTGATTGATTACTCACGTAAGCTTCCGATTCTAATTGAACCCATTAACAATATCTATACATTCTGTACCGCTTCCCCTGAGAGCCCTAAATGTATCTGGTTCTTCGCAGAACATATCAAAGATTATCGCCGTGTTTCCGCACGGGAAACATTGGTCATTTTCCGCAATAATCAATCACATATTTTCCCTGTTTCCTATAATACATTCAATACCCAAATGTTACGGACTTCTCACTTACAAATGAAGTTAATGCAAAGAGTAGAGTTTAGTCAGAAAAAATTAGCTTTTTTACTTCATGGTTCCAAGCCTTCAAAGGCATCAGAGAGTCATGAGCTTTATTTGAATAAGAAATAAGAGCTATTACGATAGGTGTTTTTTTGATAAGTATGTTTCTAATAATTCTTGGACTTTGTTTCGAATTCTTGGATTAAAATAATTATGATTTTCTTCGTAGCCTTTATAGATAAACATATACATTGTAAAAGCATCATCCCGTTTTGTTTCAATTACCTGAAGTTTATTCTTCATCATGTATTGTCTAACTTCAGCTAACTCCCGTTGAATTTCCTTCATGGTTTCTTCAATTAAATTCAAATAGGGCTTCTTTAATTTAAAAGGGCTGTTTGTTACTACGGATAAATCACGGTTAAGGATTATAAGTACCATTGGTAAATAAATGGCCTTTTCCATGATGTCACGCTCATCCTCCGGAATTCTGGTCATCTCATCTTCACCTTTCTTTTTAAAAAAACGAACAAGTGTTCTTTAATAATTTTAACAAAAACAGACCAAAAAATGCAATAGGAGATTAATTTATGAAAGCTTGTCATAGGACGAGCTTTCTTTGTTGCAAAAATAGGGAAAGATATGAGAAAGTTTTTAGTAATAGAAGGATATTTAATAGGGGAAAATGAATTAACATGATGAAACTAAAAAAGACATCGTCATATAAAAGTTGAAGGGAAATAACTTGGACGAATGGGTGATAAACAAATGAGAGCTGATCGACATCAGAAAAAGAGAAGGAAAAGATGGCCGTCCATTTTACTTGTGTGCCTGCTGTTAATTGGTGGAGTAACAGGATATGCTTATTATCAATATAAACAAGGCGTTAATCAATCATTGAAAGACATTAATACAGATCAAAAAGAAGCTAATGTGGTTTATGATTTTAAAGGGCAGAAAGATCAATATGGTGATACAAACGTGCTGCTGCTTGGAAGTGATGCAAGGGGAAACGAAAAATCGCGCGCTGATACCATTATGATTTTACATTATAACCAAGATAAAGGGACCTTTAAGCTAACATCAATTATGCGGGATAGCTATGTAGCCATTCCAGGTCATGCCAAACATAAAATTAACTCTGCTTTCGCACGCGGAGGCCCAGAGTTAATGAGACAAACTATTAAGCAGAATTTTGATATTGATTTACAATACTACGCTATTGTTAATTTTCAAGGGTTTGTCCAGCTTATTGATGAAGTTTTTCCCAATGGTGTAGAGATTAATGTTGAAAAAGAAATGTCAGAGTATGTGGACACACCATTAGAGCCTGGTCTTCAAAGACTAAATGGCGCTCAAATGCTAAGCTACGTTCGTTTTCGTCATGATGCTGTTGGTGACTTTGGACGTGTCGAACGACAACAAAAAGCGATTCAGGCTATAAAGGATCAACTGAGTGGAATTCAAACGATTGCGAAACTCCCAAAACTAATTGGTGTCGTTACACCGTATATAAACACCAATATGGCAACCACTGATGGGTTATTTATGGGTAAAGAATTCCTTTCAAACAAACAAAATATTGAGACCCTTCGGATTCCGATTGATAATAGCTTTACAGATCAACGGATAAGTGGAGAAGGAGCGGTCCTTGATATTGACGTAGAGAAAAATAAAGAGGCTCTCCATCAATTTATAACAAAGTAAGATAGATAAAATAAAGGAGAAAGCAGGATGGACTTCGAATCACTTAAAGCTTGGTTTACACTTGAACATATTATGAGCCTCATACAAGAGTATCGGGCTCTTGGACCGATACCAGGCATCTTGTTGATTATTGTGGAAGCATTTTTACCGTTTCTCCCTTTATTTGTGTTTGTAATGGCAAATGCTAATGCCTTTGGCTTATGGTTCGGATTTTTGTATTCTTGGCTTGGGGCATGTTTAGGTGCAATGCTTGTTTTTTTTCTAATTAGAAAGTATGGGCAAAAACGGTTATTATCGTTTTTGCCCAAGCATCCAAAAGTCCGCAAACTTATGGATTGGGTAGAGAGTCATGGGTTTAGCCCGCTGTTTTTACTATTATGTTTTCCATTTACCCCATCAGCAGTTGTGAACATTGTTGCTGGTCTTTCGAGAATTAGCTTTGCTCAGTACATGCTGGCAGTGTGTATTGGGAAAATGGTGATGATTTTTACAATTAGCTTTATCGGTTATGATCTTCATTCATTGATAACTAAACCTCTTCGGACGGTCATTGTTTTGCTTGTTATTTTTATTCTTTGGTTAGTAGGGAAAAGAATTGAAATTAGAATGAATAAGCGTTTGGAAATTGACCATAATGGAGAAATAGATAGAAAGAAAGAAAAGGAGAAACGGAGGAGTGTCAATGAAGATTGAATGGAAAAAAGAAGGGTTAGAATGGGTTAAGGCTTTTGCGATTGGGATTATTATTTTTGCTTTTATTCGAACTTTTTTCTTTTCTAATTATATAGTAGAAGGAGAATCTATGATGCCGACTCTCCAGGACGGAAACAAACTCGTGGTTAATAAGCTAGGGTATCAGGTTGGCGAGTTAAACCGATTTGATGTGATTGTCTTTCATGCTAATGCAAAAGAGGACTTTGTTAAGCGGATAATCGGACTGCCTGGTGATAAAATTGAGTATCGGAATGATACGTTATATATTAATGGCCACAAGTATGAAGAACCCTTCTTAGATAATTATAAAAGGAAATCCCCTGGTTTGAAGTTAACGGGAGATTTTAGTTTAAAGGAAATTACCGGTGAAGATATTGTACCCGAGGGGAAATTATTCGTTCTCGGTGATAATCGATTAGGAAGCTGGGACAGCCGTCAATTTGGCTTTATCAATGCCAGTAAGGTCGTCGGTAAAGTCGATTTGCGCTATTGGCCGTTAAATGAAATAAATGTTCATTTTTAAATAAGGAATAATGACGACACGATTTAATGAATCGTGTTTTTTCTTTGAGATTGTCCAGCAGCGCCTGTACGTGGCGATTGGAGCTTTTTCTAGTAATCCAGCTCTACTCGCCTCACATTTAGGTCAATCCCTCAAGAGGGCTAAAAGCAGCCATCTCGCCGGCTCGTTTGTAGCCTTGCGCCCCTGGTCAAGGCGCTTCCGCTTTTCTAGGTAGATTTACCATTATTGGTTAAAACCCGTCAACCTGAAATACAAACATTTGTACTCTTTTGTGATAGAATGGGAGATACAGAGTTTTTGGAAAGGAAGGTTTTCTTATGTCATTAAGAGTCATTACAGGCCGGTCCGGCAGTGGAAAAACTGCATTTTTCCTTAATGAAATCCGCGAACGTCTTTTAGAAAATCCGGAAGGAAAACCGATTATTTATATCGTACCGGAACAAATGACATTTTTAACAGAATATCGTTTGGCGACAGACTCGCTCGTTGGCGGGATGATTCGTGCTCAGGTGTTCAGCTTTTCCCGTCTGGCATGGCGGATTCTGCAAGAGACAGGCGGGATCACTCGTTATCATTTAAGCAGTGTTGGTATGAACATGTTGATACGTAAAATAATTGATGAACAAAAAGAAAATTTAAACATCTTCCAGCGGGCTGCTGATAAAAATGGGTTTGTTCAGCAGCTTGAGCAAATGATTACTGAATTTAAGCGGTATTGTATTAGTCCAGAGGATCTAATCCAAAAAGCAGCTCAGCTTGGAACAGATAGCTCCGTATCGAAAGCATTACATGATAAATTAACAGATTTAGAGAAGGTTTATTCGAAATTTGAGGATGAAATCTTTGGGAAATATATTGATTCGGAAGATTATTTCCGCCTTTTGGCAGAGAAAATATCAGTCTCGTCTTACTTAAAAGAGGCGGAAATTTATATTGATGGGTTTTACAGCTTTACGCCTCAGGAATATCAAATTATCGCAGAATTAATGGGTCAGTGTAAACAAGTTTCGATTGCGATGACAACAGACCGCTTGTCTGTTGATTCAGCGCCAGATGAACTCGATTTATTCCGCACTTCGGCAGATGCCTGTTACAGCCTTTATGATATTGCTAAAACATGTGGTATTGAAATAGAAGAATCTATCATACTGAACGACCAAAAAAAGTGGCCATCTCCCTCCTTACGCCATTTGGAGGCACATTTTGATACTCGCCCAGCTCTACCCTTTCGTGGGGGAACAGAGATTCAAATTAGCCAGGCCGTTAATCGTAGAGCAGAGATTGAAGGAATCGCCCGGGAAATCCGTCATGTGGTTCAAACAAAAGGGTACCGTTATCGAGATATTGCCCTGTTAATTAGAAATGGCTCAGACTATCATGAAATCGTTGAACCGGTTTTTGACGATTATCAGATACCATATTTTATTGATCAGAAAAGGACCATGCTTAATCATCCCTTAATTGAATTAATTCGCTCAACGCTAGAAATCATGAACTCTTTTTGGCGCTATGAACCCGTATTTAGAGCGATTAAAACAGAATTGCTCTATCCTCTCCAGGAGAATCCTGCTAAAATGCGCGAAAAGATGGACAGGCTTGAAAATTATTGTTTGGCCTATGGAATTAATGGCAGCAAATGGACGAAAAAGGATCGTTGGGTTTATCGGAGAATAAGAGGTCTGGAATTAACGGGAAGCGGCCAGACAGATGCCGAAAAAGAGATGGAGAATGAATTAAATGAATTAAAACTTCTCATTACAGCTCCAATATTACGTTTGTCCAGACGCTTGAAAAAAGCCGATACCGGACGAAAGCTGTGCGAGGCGATTTATTTATATTTGGAAGAATTGGATATAGCCGATAAACTAGAGCATTGGAAAATGACGGCAGAGGAAAGTGGAAACCTTGTAAGAATGCGAGAACACGAGCAAGTATGGAATGCCGTGGTAGATCTTCTCGATCAATATGTAGAAATATTAGGGGATGACCAAGTTAGCTTAAAGGCCTTTGCTGCTATTTTAGAAGCAGGCTTTGATTCCTTATATTTTTCACTTATTCCCCCTGCACTTGACCAAGTCTTAATTGGCGACCTGGAAAAATCGCGGCTAAATGATAGTAAGATTGTTTTTGTTGTTGGCGTAAATGAAGGTGTATTACCAGCCAAAATCTCAGACGAGGGCATTCTAGCTGATGAGGACCGGGAACTATTGTTGGCAGAAGGAATGAATGTGGCACCAAGCAGCCGTACTCGTCTGTTAGATGAAAACTTCCTTGCCTATAAAGCTTTTACGGCACCGTCAGAGTTTCTTTATGTCAGCTATCCTCTTGCCAATGATGAAGGTAAAGCTCTAATTCCTTCGTCATACATTAAGCGTCTTAAGGAACTGTTCCCGGACATTCAGGAGGCTTATTATGTTGCAGACCCTTCAGAGCTTGACGAGGAGGGGCAGCTAGGGTTTGTATCTAATTTTACGACCACCCTTTCTTACCTAAACGCACAATTGCAATTGAAAAAGAGAAACTATCCCATTGCTGATTTGTGGTGGGATGTGTATAACTACTACCTCCATAGCTCGTGGAAAAATAGGGCAGCCAAAGTGTTCTCAAGTCTTTTTTATACAAACGGGACAGTCCAATTGTCCATTGAGGTAGCAGATGCATTATATGGTGATATCATTCAGGCTAGTGTTTCAAGAATGGAATTATACAATGGCTGTGCTTTTTCTCATTTTGCCCAGCATGGACTAAAGCTTCGTGAACGGCAAATCTTCCGGTTAGAAGCACCAGATATTGGGGAATTATTCCACGCTGCTTTAAAACAAATTGCTGAGACAGTAAATGAACAGAATATATCATGGGCAGAGTTAACACGCGGGCAATGTGAACATCTAGCAAAAGATGCTGTCAAAACCCTTGCTCCAAAGCTGCAAAATGAAATTCTACTAAGTTCCGAAAGACATCATTATATTCAGCGCAAGTTAGAACAAATCATTACCCGTGCCTCGATCGTTTTGAGCGAGCATGCAAAGGTAAGTGGTTTTTCGCCGATTGGATTGGAATTAGCTTTTGGACCTAATGGGGAACTGCCTCCACTAAGCTTCTCTTTGAAAAATGGCAAAAGAATGGAGTTAGCAGGGCGGATTGATAGGGTTGATCAAGCAAAAGCTGAGGATGATAGTGTCTTTTTAAGGGTAATTGATTATAAATCAAGTGAAAAAGATGTTAATTTAACAGAAGTATACTATGGTTTAGCCTTACAAATGCTTACCTACCTAGATATCGTCATGACACACTCTACTGAATTGGTGGAAATGAAAGCGAGCCCTGCAGGTGTCCTTTATTTTCATGTTCATAATCCCTTTATTAATACAAAGAAAATGCTGACCATAGATGAAATTGAAAATGAAATTATGAAAAAGTTTAAAATGAATGGGTTAATGCTTAGCGATCAAAGAGTAATCCAGCTGATGGACCAATCTTTGGAGTCTGGGGACTCACAAATTATAGCAGCCGGAATCAAGAAAGATGGAAATATATCCAAAAAATCAAAGGTTGCCAGCTTAGAAGAATTTAATCAGCTAAGAAACCATGTCCGTACCATCTATCAGAAAACTGGGAACGCCATTATAAATGGTCAAATTGATATATCACCATTTAAATTGAAAGACAAAACACCTTGTACTTTCTGTTCCTATAAATCTGTTTGTCAGTTTGATGAATCTATTGATAGTAATCATTTTCGGATTCTAACACCACATTCAAAGGATGAGGTATTGGAATTGATCAAAGGGGAGGTTTCTGGAAATGAATAGTATTGTGATTCCTCCAAAACCAGAAGGGGTTACCTGGACGAATGACCAGTGGAAGGCCATAGCAGCGAGAGATAAGGATATCCTTGTCGCTGCAGCTGCCGGTTCGGGAAAAACGGCAGTCCTTGTCGAAAGAATCATCCAAAAGATTCTTTCGAAAGAAGTACCAATCGATGTCGATCAATTATTAGTCGTTACGTTTACGAGTGCTTCCGCTGCAGAGATGAGGCACCGAATCGGGGAGGCACTAGAAAAAGCAATCGACCAAAATCCAGAATCAAGAAATTTACGAAAACAGCTTAATCTTTTAAACAAGGCTTCCATTTCGACGCTGCACTCTTTTTGTATGGAAGTCATCCGTAAATATTATTATTTAATTGATATTGACCCCGGCTTCCGCATCGCCGATCCAACAGAGGCCCAATTAATTAGAGATGAAGTGATGGAAGAATTATTTGAAGAGGAATATGGAAAAAAAGAGAATGAAGCATTTTTTTATTTAGTAGATTCGTTTACAAGTGACCGCAGTGATGCTGCATTAATGGATATTGTTCGTTCCATTTACGACTTTGCTCAGTCAAATCCTCTTCCTGACCGATATTTGGAAAAAATAGTCGCTATGTATCAAGTGGAGGAAATAGCGTCTATTGAGGAGCTTCCCTTTATCAATGCACTCCTTTTTGATATTAAGCTGCAATTAGAAGCTGCTAAAGAAATGATTAAGCAAGCTCTTGAAATCACAAAGCAGCCAAATGGACCGGCACCTCGTGCGGAAAACTTTTTAGATGATTTAGAGGTCATTGACACCCTTATCAAAGCCGAGCAGGATTCCTGGAACACACTTTACCAGGCAATGCAAACATGGTCTTTTACAAGAGCTAAACAGGTAAAAGGGGATCACTATGATAAGGAATTAATAGAAAAGGCACAGAAACTGCGGGACAAAGCTAAGAAAAAAATTCAAGGTATAAAAGATGAACTCTTTTCTCGCCGGCCTGAAAGCTTTTTACGGGATATGGTGGAAATGCGTCCTTTAATTGCAACATTAGTTTATCTTGTAAAAGAGTTTTCAAAGCGATTTGAGAAGGCAAAGCAGGAAAAAGCACTGGTCGACTATAACGACCTCGAGCATTATTGCCTCGCTATTTTAACAGAGGGAATTTCGGATAAGGGTGAATTTCTTCCATCCGAAGCAGCCCTTGCGTACAGACTTCATTTTAAAGAAGTCTATTGCGACGAGTACCAGGATACGAATTTGGTGCAGGAGACCATTTTGAAGCTGGTGGCACAGGATGAAGAAGAAAACGGTAATCTCTTTATGGTCGGTGACGTTAAACAGTCCATTTACCGTTTTCGCTTAGCTGAACCACAGCTTTTCCTTTCCAAATATAATCGTTTCACAGCGGATGGGTCCGCATCTGGTCTCCGAATTGACCTGGCTCAAAATTTCCGAAGCAGGAAAGAGGTCCTTGATGCCACTAATTATCTCTTTAAACAGATTATGGGGGTCAAGGTAGGAGAAATCCAATACGATGAGGCCGCGGAACTGCGGAATGGTGCGCCATATCCTGAAAATACAGAATTTCCGGTGGAGTTAATGCTCATTGACCAAAATGCTGAGAGTCACAAGTCTGAAGAACTAGAAACAGACAACGAAAATGAAGTAGTAGAATTCGACACAGCCGATCTTGAACAATCTCAGCTAGAGGCGAGGGTGATCGCTTCTCAAATTAAGAAATTAATAAGCGATGGTGTTCCTGTTTTTAACGCCAAAACCAAAACAGAAAGACCGTTAATGTACCGGGATGTTGTGATTCTTCTCCGCTCGATGACTTGGGCACCGCAATTTATGGAGGAGTTCAAACAGCAAGGAATTCCTATTTATGCAAATTTATCAACTGGTTATTTTGAAGCGACCGAAGTATCCATTATGATGTCACTTCTTAGGGTTATTGATAATCCGTATCAGGATATCCCGCTTGCCTCTGTACTCCGTTCACCTATTGTTGGGTTAAACGAGGAGGAACTATCGAAAATACGGATTGGCAGGAAACGTGGTTCGTTTTGGGAGGCTGTTACTGCCTTTTGTTTAAGTAAAACTACAGAAGTAAATGAACCTTTTTATGAAAAGGTTCGAGCTTTTTTTGACTTATTAACAGAATGGCGCTCGTTGGCAAGACAAGGTTCGCTCTCAGAGTTGATCTGGCAGTTATATCGTGATACTCAATTTTATGACTTTACTGGAGGGCTGCCAGGCGGGAAGCAGCGGCAGGCGAATTTACGCGCTTTATATGACAGGGCTCGACAATATGAACAGACATCGTTTCGAGGACTGTTTCGATTCTTACGTTTTATTGAGCGCATGATGGAAAGAGGAGACGATCTCGGGGCTGCCAGAGCGCTTGGCGAGCAAGAGGATGTTGTCAGAATTATGACTATCCATAGCAGTAAAGGGTTGGAATTTCCTGTTGTATTTATGGCGGGAATGGCACGAAACTTTAATATGACTGATATTCGCAAACCATATATGCTCGATAAAGAACATGGATTTGCAGCGAAATACGTGAATGCTGAAAAAAGGATATCATATCCATCACTGCCGCAAATCGCCTTTAAGCAGAAAAAAAGGATGGAAATGCTCGGTGAAGAGATGCGAGTTCTATATGTTGCGATGACAAGGGCAAAGGAAAAGCTGTATGTGACCGCAACATTAAAAGATGCTGGCAAACAAATTGACAAGTGGAAAGAAGTTTCCTTGCATAACGAATGGCTTTTGAAAGACTATGAGCGAGCTTCTGCCATGAGTTATATAGACTGGATTGGACCGGCACTCATCCGACATCAAGATGCTAGCGAACTATGGAATGGAGGAAAGGGTAATTGGCGGATGCCGCAGGAAATCTCAAACCATCCATCTTCTTGGAATATAACGTTACAACATGCTGATGAAATAAAAAAACAGGCTATTTCCATCGAAAATGAAGAGGATCACTTTCTTAAAAAGGTTGAAAATTTAGAGCAGGTGCCATCTGATTCAAATCTAACGGATGAAATACATGCACGGCTTACGTGGGAATATCCTTTCCCTGGTGCTGCAAGCCATCGGTCAAAGCAATCAGTTTCGGAAATAAAACGTGTCCGGGAATTAACCGATGAATATAGCAGTACAGAACTGGTTGGGCGTTTTCGAAAATCCATCTTGAAACGGCCTAAGTTTATGCAGGAGAAACAATTAAGTCCCGCTGAACGTGGGACAGCCATGCATATGGTCATGCAGCATGTGGATTTGACAAAAGAAGTGAATCAAAAAACAATTGTTGACCAATTAAATTGGATGGTTACCAATGAACTGTTAACCCCTGAACAAAGTGAAGTGATTGATGATAAATTAATTGCCCAATTTTTTACTTCACCGCTTGGACAAAGGTTTTATAAGGCCAAAACTGTTCACAGAGAAGTTCCCTTTACGGTTTCCTTGCCTGCAAGTGAGGTTTATCCCGATTGGAATGAGGGGGATGATTCTGTTTTTGTACAAGGGATTATAGACTGTATCTTAGAGGATGAAGATGGTCTTGTGTTGATTGACTATAAATCAGACGGGATAACGGACAGATATAAAGGCGGTTTCCAGCAGGCTAAGGTAATCCTTGAAGATCGCTACAAATTACAGATTAACTTATATACGAAAGCGATAGAACAAATTTGGAAAAGAAATGTAGTTGAAAGGTATCTATTTTTCTTTGATGGTGCCCATATATTGAAGGTAGAAAAATAAAAAAAATGACATAGACCATTGTGGTTTATGTCATTTTTAGTTATTACCCGCTATAGGCTGGTCAATCAGATTCGTGTCAAGTACATTGGTGCCGCTTAAGCCGTTATTCGTCACAATTATTCCGCCGGTATCAAATGCACCCGAGCCAGCATACGTTTTAGAACTGCTTTTCGGGGAGATATAAACAGTATCACCAAATTGTACAATTCCTCCGCCTACATTAACAATTTGTACTGGACCAAGGATTGCTGGCATGAAAAACATCCTTTACTATTTAACTTACATTTTTGGGCCATACATTAACATATGCATTATCCCATTTCTTGTTCATGTCCGCGTGGAAGAAGCTGGCGGATATGTTTAACTCTTACCTCCATTGAAGCATGTTTTGTGTTTCCAATATGGACAATAGATGAGTTTGATACGGCTGTAATATTAATATTATTTGCTTTAATAATGGGAGTTCGATTATGTCTTATAAAAGAGATAGATTCATTGATAGGAGGGAGTTGGAGCGGCATTCTAAAAATGGAATACGAAGGAAAGTTTCCTTCGTTACCTAAAAATATTTCAGCTTCCCTTTGAACGGCAAGAGCTCGAGAGAATCCATTCAGGATGCAGGAATCACCTAGTTGAATAACAGATGAGAATGAAAGAATTATGTTCTTAAAAGTGTCGACACTAGAGATTCGGTTAAGCATAGCCAGGTGTCACGTCCTGTTCTAATGGAACAAAAGGTCCAATGATTAGGGATTCAGCAGGTGTATCAAAAGCAGAGGCCAACTGAATGGTTTCTGCATCGCCGACTAAAAATAAGGAGGAGCTTGCAACCCCAATAACTTTTATGTTTTCTACATGGAGGATATGGTTGTAAACTTCAAAATTCATTCTGCTTCATTCCTTTCATATTTTCAGGCAGGTTATTTAAAAAGGTCCAAACGCCATTTTGGATTTCCTGTTTGATTGCGGTAATGACAATTTCATCAATTGAAGGACCATTCTCATTGGACGGAACTTTTCCAGTGTTAACTTTTAGATGATGATCAATTCTGGTAGGCAGCTGGCGAATAATATCTTCCTTAATAAAAGCTAGATAAGAATCGTTTGGTTGAATAGCTAACCTATTTTGAGCATCAAAAATTATTTGAGGTAAGTCAGCTTCTAAATAATGATAAATGGCTTCTTCTATCTTTATTGATCTCTGCATTTGCTCTTTTGGAGGTATTGGTGATTTTAATGACTGGTTTTGGACGGCAAAGTCTTCGATGTTAGACAAATCATTTGGATTTAAACCAATATTTAATGTGCCTTCGAGGGTCTCTACTTTCAATTGATCAAAGCTATATTCAATTCTATCTACATGAATCGTAGGCTTTTCTTTAACCTGCTTGAAATCCTTTTGTAAATCTTGGATGGCTTGTTCTAACGCAGCAATCCTTTTTTCTTGGGCTTGAATATACATTTGCATCCATTGAAGATATTGGTTCAAATCCTGATACATATAAATCACCTCACCCGCTTTATCCCCTATTTTTAACTATATGCACAATCAACACTCGATTTGCATAATTTAAATAAGTTCAACAGGGACAACTTTTGTGATTTCCCCTTTTTAAGAAGTTCGAACAGCTGCTTGTAGAGGTACTGAAGGGGCTAATATTTGTGATCCAGGTGGGTAGAATGGCACTCCGCCGGGCTTTATTCCTTGCGGTGCGGGTTGTGTAAATCCTCCTGTATTAAACAAATTGGCTTGAGGTTTTATGATACCAGCACTGCCGATTTGTAAAACACTGGAGTTGGTTATACCACCAATTTTAATGAAATTTATATGAATGGATTGCTGGATATAAAAATTCATTATTAAATCCCCCAATCACTACATATTAAGGAAATTGTTTTGATCAATGACATCTGGGTCACTTGTATTTGTTGAACTTAATTGGTTATGAACGTTTAATTGTTCACCGGTGTTAAAGGAACCAGCACCAGAAAATGTTTTAGCAGTAGCAAATGGCATAATTTTATAAACATCCCCAATGTGAAAAACAGAACTGCTCCCTAGTGTGATAACCTGTGCAACTCCAACAATCGCTGGCATAAACAACACCCTTTTTATTTTCAAATTTTCTCGTAAAAGATAGCATCTAGAGTTAGCGTTTAAAATTTCTTTATTATCTTATGACTGGGCATTTGTAATGTGAATCATTTGCCCAAATTATATTTGTTAGCCAGTTCTGTTTATTCTATTATATAAGTGACTGGTTAATTCTTTACGGGGGGATTTATATATGAGGTTGGTAACTGTTGTGTATAAAGATCAAACATCTGTAGGAATCGTAGACTCTGATGAAACAGGTGTCCTGCTATTAAATCAAGCAGAAGAAATAAGAAGTGGGGAAAAAAAATTTCCTGAATCTATGACTGATTGTATTGCTTTGGGCCAGGAGTTTATTGAAGAGTAATTGATTTGCTTTCATGGGTTAGTGGGCAAGGACCAACGAGTCAATGGTACATACCAATAGAAGAGGTGACCTTACTAGCACCGATTCCAAGGCCAGTGAAGAATATCTTCTGTGTTGGAAAAAACTACGCAGAACATGCAATTGAAATGGGGAGCGCCGAGGATATCCCTGATCATGTAATGGTATTTACAAAAGCACCGACAACAATTGTTGGGCCGGAGATACAGGTCTTAAATCACCGCGACATAACTAATCAGTTAGATTATGAAGGTGAATTAGCTGTCATCATAGGGAAAAAGGGAAGGGCGATCCAAAAAGAAGATGCCATGGATTATGTATTTGGCTACAGTATTATCAATGATGTTACAGCTAGAGATTTGCAATCGCAGCATAAACAATTTTTTATAGGCAAGAGTCTTGATACAACCTGCCCATTCGGCCCTTGGATTGTTCATAAGAGTATGATCGATAATCCAAATAGTTTAGATATTGAAACCAAAATTAATGGAGAAGTGAGACAAAGCTCAAATACGAAAAATTTTATTTTTTCGATAGAAGAGATAATTTCTGTTCTATCAAGAGGGATGACACTTGAACCTGGCGATATTATTGCGACAGGTACTCCTGCTGGGGTTGGCAAGGGCTTTAAGTCGCCTAAGTTCTTACAACCTGGGGATGAAATGGAAATAAGAATTGAAAAAGTCGGCACGTTAAGAAATGTGATTGAAAAGTAATTTCTAAGTAGTTTGGTGCGATGATTGCCTTACTTATTTTCGTAATTTAACTTCTCCTATGGTATGATAGTGTGGAGCAGCACATACATAGGGAGGAATTTTCGTGATTCATGCACATATTACAGCGTGGGTTTTAGCTCTAATATTATTCTTTGTGGCTATTTCATTAACTAAAAGCGGTAAAGCAAAGGGAGCTAAAATTGTTCAAATGATTTTAAGAGTACTATACCTGCTGATTATTGCGACAGGTGTAGGACTTCTTTTCTCAGTGTACAAAATTGATGTGTGGTATATTTTAAAAGCGGTTGTGGGTTTATGGGTTATTGGTTTATTTGAGATGATTCTTGGCCGCGTCATTAACAAGCGAAGAACTTCTACTTTTTGGATTCAGTTTGTTGTTGCATGGTTACTAGTACTATATTTAGGATTTGTAAAATTGCCAATGTCATTTTTACATCCATAATTAAAAAAGCTGTCGGAGTTTCCGGCAGCTTTTTTGATTTAAAGTGGGGTGATCAACGATTCACTAGTGACAACTTGTTAGTTTGGTTTTAATATTTATGATAGGGGGGAATTTACATATGCTAGTAAAAGTGTTTGCAAATCTCCGGCAAATTTGCGGAGGGGTAACGGTAGAGGTAAAACCTGACGGTAATCGCGTAATCGATGTTTTAGATAAAATGGTAGACATGTTTCCAGATTTACAGGCTGAAATTTTTACGTCTGATAAAACGCTGCTTCCGTTTGTTCACGTATATGTAAATGGAAGGAACATCATTCATCTTGATGACCTTGAAACTATCGTAAAGGATGAAGACCAATTTGCCCTCTTCCCGCCAGTTGCAGGTGGTTGAGATGGTAGAAAAAGATTTAGAGTTTCGCGGTATAAACAAAGACCATCTCGGCATGTATTTTCAAGAACTTGGGGCAAAACAAGTAACTGATATTTTTCCTTATATTTATGAGGCCGAAGGGTGGAGCGGCCAAATCTTATCAGAAGAGGAAATTTCATTTACTTCCATCTTTAAAATTAATGCTGTAAAGGTCCGTTTTATGGCAGAAGATGAGGATACGCTAGTGCGGGTGATTAAGAATTATCGTTATAAAACAACGAGGATAGGCGGATAAAAAAGCATCTGCGAAATTTACATTCGCAGATGCTTTTTTCAAAAGATAAGAAAGTATAAATTTCGACTTCGAGAATTGTCCAGCTCCAGGCGCCATCGGCTCGAGGTCACAAGCCAATCCGTCCAAAGGGTTAAAGAACAACCTTTCAGCCGGCTCGTCTTGTGCTTGTCGCCGATAGGCGGGCGCCTTGCGCTTTTCTTATATTAAACCAACTGACTTTCTGAATCGATAATGCCTAATTCACGAAGCTTTTGCTCAGGTACTAGACCATCTTTCCAGCCGCGGACTTGATAATATTCTTCAAGCATAATATCCATTCGGCTTACATGACCTGCACTGTTCCCAGATGCTGGTTCTTCTGTAAAGCGTTTTGGAAGGAAATCATCTTCGCGTGTATTGAAACCAGCAAGGTTATTATAGTAACGTTCAAGATTATAAATTCTTTCCCCGGCCTTCATCACATCATCAGCAGTCATTGGAATACCGGTCATTGTACTGTATTGCTCAGCATAGTGCTCAGCGTTTTCCGAGAATGAAGAGAACTTACAAATATTCATAGAGTCTGAGAATGCCAGCATATCTTGGAATATTTTTAATAGTTCCCCTTTACCTTCTGGTTTTAAACGGTCAGTTGGTTCAGGTATACCTGCAATTTCACTTGCTACGGTATAGCCGCGTAAGTGACATGCACCACGGTTACTAGTGGCATAACCAAGTCCGATACCTTGGATTCCACGTGGATCGTAGGCAGGAATTGACTGACCTTTAACCGACATAGATAGCTCTGGTGCACCCCAGGCAGCTGTTGCACGGGCAGGGCCTTCAGCAAGAATGCCGCCGAAGCCTTCACGAAGAGCGATTTTTCTTGTCATTTCAATCATGGAGTCGGCATCGCCCCAGATTAATTCATCCGTAATGATTCCTTTTTCAAATGCTTCCATTGTTACGGAGAAGCAATGACCAAGCTCGATGGTATCGAGGCCGTATTCATTGCAGCGGTCAATTAAATAAGAAATTGCCTCGGCATCACTTAGAAGGCAGTTAGAGCCAAGGGACCAGGCAGATTCGAATTCAACACTCTCAACCCGAGTTTTGTACTTGCCATCTTTTACTTCTACTTCGATTTTGCAGCCAACCGGACAGGCATGGCAGGTGTTATTAGCAACCCGAAGATGTGTATTAACATATTCACCACTATGTTTTTCTGCTTCATCCCAGTGAGTTAGCTGTGAGTTTTTAGTTGGAAGCGCTCCCACTTCATTGATTAAGTTTGTAAGCACGTTTGTTCCATAGACGGATAAGCCACCTTTGTTTGGTGCTGTTAAGCCGCCATCTAAGATCGCTTTAACCGCTTTCTTATTGGCTTCTTTATATTCAGCCTCTAACTTAGGAGCCGGCATATTCCCCTTTTGAGCTGCCTTAATAACAATCGCCTTTAATTTTTTATAACCAGCCACTGCTGCAGTACCGCCACGGCCTGCTGCACGATCATGTTCATTTATAAAGGAAGAAAAGCGAACAGTGTTTTCCCCAGCTTGACCAATCGTCATCACGCTTAGGTCTTGTTCACCGTATTGGTCTTTCATAGCCTGAATAAATGCCCTCGTACTTGTTCCCCAAAGATTGGAAGCATCGCGGAGTTCTGCTTTACCGTCTTCAATATAAAGGTAAACCGGCCTGTCACTTTTCCCTTTAAAAATAAGGTTATCAATGCCGGCCCATTTTAAACGTGCAGCAGTCCAACCGCCAATGTGAGAATCTGTAACCGTTTCTGTAAGTGGAGATTTGGTTACGACACAAAGACGCCCGCTCATGGATGAACGTGTTCCGGTAACAGGTCCTGTCATAAAACATAAGATGTTTTCAGCGGATAATGGCTCGACTTCTGGGCCGTTATCTAATACATATTTGACACCGAGACCACGGCCGCCTATGTATTTTCTGGCATCATCTTCATTGATGGGTCTGTAATCTACTGTTCCACTTGTTAAATCCACTAGAACCTCTTTGTTTTTGAAACCGCCAATACTCATATTTTCCCTTCTTTCTATTATTCTTTTTATATAAATCTCCTAACCTTCTTACTAAAAAGGTTAAAAGACTTCTCCAAAATTTGCTAATAACCCAAGTTTAATTATACACTCTTTCGAATTGTTATAAAATTAAAAATTTTAGTTATAGATTATAATTTTTTGATAAGATAAAAGTAAATGAATCTATTACAGCTGGACTTGAATTGGGATAGAAATGAGGGAGCACAATGAATGATTTAGCACGGTATTCTAGACAAATCCTTTTTAAAGAGGTTGGAGAAGAGGGACAGAAGAAGATGCTGAAGAGCCGCGTTGCCATTATCGGGGCAGGTGCACTCGGTACTGTTATCGCTAATCATCTTGTCCGATCTGGGGTTGGGTACTTAAAGCTAATCGATCGAGATCTAGTCGAATGGTCTAATTTGCAGCGGCAAATTCTTTATACGGAGGAAGATGCACGCATGCAGCTTCCAAAGGCCGTTGCTGCTCAAAAAAGGCTGTTAGGTATCAATTCTACTGTTACGGTGGATGCTGTTATTGCTGATTTAAATCTAGACAATGCCGAGGATCTATTATCAGGTATGGACGTAATTGTTGATGGAACTGATAATTTTATGACCCGTTTTTTAATTAATGATGTGGCAGTAAAGTATAGAATTCAGTGGGTACATGGAGCGGCAGTAAGTTCACGGGGGATGTTTGCTGTTATAAAACCAGGGGTAACTCCCTGTTATCGTTGTCTCTTCCCAAACGTTCCAAGCAGCAATGGAGAAACCTGTGATACTGTCGGGGTATTGTCACCATTAACCGATATTATCGGATCCTATCAGGCTATGGAAACCATTAAACTACTGTTAGGTGCAGAAACGACTCCTAATTTAGAACAAATTGATATTTGGGATCATTCATCCATGCAAATGGATATATCACAAGGAAAAAATCCTAATTGCCCTGCTTGCGCACAAGGCCAATTTGATTTTTTGGATCGTTCCTCAGGACAGCAGGTTGCTTACACCACACTTTGCGGACGTGATACAGTGCAAATTAGTCCGAGACATTCTAGAGAGTTGGAGTTAAAGAAGACAGCAGAGAATCTTCGGAAAAGTGGAAAAGTAACGGTTAACGAATTTTTACTTCGCTTTTCTCCGGATGAAGAAGAAGTATCCATTGTAATCTTTAGAGATGCCCGGGTTCTAATTCATGGTACAAATGATATTGTAAAAGCAAAACAGCTGTATGCAAAGTACCTAGGGAGTTAAAACAAAAGGCTGGAAGTATTCTCAGCCTTTTGTACAAAGATTAGAAGGTATAAATTTTGACTTCGAGAACTGTCCAGCTCCAGGCGCCAT
>NZ_NUNF01000104.1 GCF_002585305.1 Bacillus sp. AFS037270
AAACTGGATTGTTTTTTTATGCCTTCTTGAAAAGGGGATATTTAGTCCCCGTTAACTACACGAAGAGATACATCTTGTTCATCTACAGGGATGACAGCAGCAGTTAAATTTTGTTCGAGTAATAGTGAATAATTATTTTTAATTTGTTCCGTCCAGTTTAGTTTCTTTGCCATGCAGGCAAGTACCTGCTTCTTCCACTTTTTCACTGTTTGAATATCAAACAAAATAGCACTTGTACGGCGGTTAAAGAAATCAATTGGTGTTACAACCATCTCATGTTCAATTCCATAAATTAATTTTGCAAAAAGAGGCAGCGGCAAGTTATATTTCACTGCATCAGCTGCATTCTCCTCGAGGATGTTAAAAACAGCAGCCGCGTTCGAACCATACATTCTCGTTAAATGTTCCGCTTCTGCTTTTGTTAATCCAGCTTCTTCTCCTTTTTTAAGCATCTTATCAACATAACTATTAAAATTACTCGAACCTCCAACGTCGCCTCCGGAAACTGGAAGATGCTTTGTTTGACAAGGTGAGAAACTTCTTGATTCTTCAACTTGAAATATAGATACTAATCGATCAACCACAATTTCAGCCATTTTACGATAACCAGTTAATTTGCCTCCAGCAATGGTAAGTAATCCTGATTCCGATTCCCAAATCTCATCTTTTCGAGAGATCTCAGAGGCACTTTTTCCTTCTTCATAGATCAGCGGCCGAACACCTGCCCAGCTTGATTCAATATCTTTCTCGCTTATCTTTACCTCTGGGAACATATAATTGATAGCATTGATAATATAACTCCGATCAGCAACAGTCATGTTAGGATTTACTGCATCCTCATTATAAAAAGTATCCGTGGTTCCAACATACGCCTTACCATCACGAGGAATTGCAAATACCATTCTGCCATCAGGTGTATCAAAGTATATAGCTTGTTTTAAAGGGAATCGTGACTGATCGAGCACAAGGTGGACACCTTTAGACAGCTGCAGCACCTTCCCTTTTTTTGAATGATCCATTTCGCGGATTTTATCAACCCACGGTCCCGCAGCATTGATCACTTTTTTCGCATGGATCTCGTATTTATCACCGGTTAACAAATCTTGTACAAGTGCTCCAATCACTTTTCCATTGTTGTAAAGCAACTCCATTACTTTTGTATAATTGGTGGCAGTGGCACCTTTTTCAACGGCAGCCTTCATTACTTCAATCGTCAAACGAGCATCGTCTGTACGATATTCTACATAATAACCGCCTCCCTTTAATCCACTATTCTTAACCAGCGGTTCTTTGGCAAGTGCCTCTTCAGGTGAAAGCATTTTTCTACGTTCTTGCTTTTTCACTCCCGCTAAAAAATCATAAACCCGCAAGCCGATTGATGTACTAAACTTACCAAACGTTCCTCCTTGGTGGATCGGTAATAACATCCATTCAGGTGTTGTTACATGGGGACCATTCTCATAAACGATGGCCCGCTCTTTTCCAACTTCCGCTACCATTTTTATTTCAAATTGTTTTAAATATCGTAAGCCGCCATGAACGAGTTTTGTTGATCTACTTGATGTACCTGCTGCAAAATCCTGCATTTCAACAAGAGCCGTTTTTAATCCACGTGATTCAGCATCTAATGCTATCCCTGCGCCGGTAATACCGCCTCCAATAACTAATACATCAAATGTTTCACCTTTTAATTTATTGACTATCTCTTCCCGATGTAAAGTTGAAAATTTCATCGTCTCTTCCTCCCGATTACGTGTCTTATTATTTACCTATGCATTGATATATAGGATGGAAATAGAAAAAGACCACAAAAGACATTATCAAATTCCGATAATGTTTTTGTGGTCTCTCCGACTTCTCCTGACAAATATTAACTTAAGTTAATCTTACCATATTGAATCATCTAGATACAACTATTATTATTTGAAGGCCATTGCAGCTTTAACTGCCTTTTTCCAGCCATCATATAGATTGTTTCGATTGTCATCTGTCATTTTTGGATCAAACTTACGGTCTACCGCCCATTGTTTTGCAATTTCCTCTTGGCTTTCCCAAAAACCTACTGCCAGTCCCGCTAAATAAGCAGCTCCCAATGCAGTCGTTTCATTTACAACCGGACGTTCAACAGGGACGTTTAATAGATCACTTTGGAACTCCATTAAAAAGTTATTTTTTACAGCACCTCCGTCAACACGAAGCGCTTTCAGTTCAATTCCGGAGTCTGCTTCCATTGCGGATAATACATCCTTTGTTTGATAGGCTAATGACTCAAGTGTTGCCCGGATAAAGTGTTCCTTCGTTGTTCCCCTTGTTAAACCAAACACAGCTCCGCGGACATCGCTATCCCAATAAGGTGTTCCTAATCCAACAAAAGCAGGGACGACATATACACCTTCAGTAGATTCAACCTTTTTCGCATATTCCTCACTATCTTTGGCGTCCTTGAACATTCTTAAGCCGTCACGAAGCCATTGGATTGCTGAGCCTGCTACGAAAATACTGCCTTCGAGTGCATATTCTACTTTGCCATTTAATCCCCAAGCAAGGGTAGTTAATAAGCCATGTTCAGACCGGACTGCTTTTTCTCCCGTATTCATTAACATAAAGCAGCCTGTGCCATATGTGTTTTTAGCCATTCCGTCTTCAAAACAAGCCTGCCCAAACAATGCTGCCTGCTGATCCCCTGCCACTCCTGCGATTGGGATTTCTTTGCCAAAGAAATGGTAATCAATGGTGTTTGCATAAACTTCTGATGAAGGGCGTACATCTGGAAGCATTGACTTTGGAACCCCAAGTATTTCTAATAATTCATCGTCCCATTTAAGGTCATAAATATTAAACATTAGTGTACGAGATGCATTAGAATAATCCGTTACATGGGCACGGCCTCCGGAGAGCTTCCAAATCAGCCATGTATCGATTGTTCCAAACAAAAGCTTGCCTTGCTCTGCTTTGTCGCGTGCACCCTCTATATTGTCAAGAATCCATTTCACTTTGGTTCCAGAAAAATAGGCATCGATGAGAAGCCCTGTCTTTTCCCGGAAAAGATCATTATATCCCTTCTCTTTAAGCTGTTCACAGATTTCACTTGTTTGGCGAGACTGCCAAACAAGTGCATTGTATACTGGCTCTCCCGTTTCTTTATCCCATACAACCGTTGTTTCACGCTGGTTGGTGATACCAATTCCGGAAATCTGTTCAGGTTTGATGCCTGACTCAGAGAGCACTCCAGCTATGACAGAAAGAATAGAACCCCAAATTTCATTTGCATTATGTTCCACCCATCCCGGTTTCGGAAAGTGCTGTGTAAATTCCTTTTGAGCAGTATGAACAATTTCTCCATTTTTATTAAAAAGAATAGCCCTTGAGCTTGTTGTACCTTGATCTAAAGATAAAATATACTTTTCCATGATAAATTCCCCCATTTAAAAATAACTTACTATTAAGCTACTTGATTAGCCTGACTTCTAAGAGAACTCTGCTTTTTACTAGAAACAAATGAAAGTAATAGTACCACAAGACTGATTCCTAATACAATCCAAAGAGACCCTGTTGCTTTTCCTAAAAAGACTACTTTATAAAAAACTGCACCAAGGCAGCCGCCTAAAAGCGGTCCGACAACCGGAATCCAAGAATAGCCCCAATTAGAACTTCCCTTACCACTGATTGGCAATAAGAAGTGGGCAATTCGCGGACCAAGGTCACGAGCAGGATTGATCGCATAACCAGTTGTCCCACCTAAGGACATCCCGATGACCACGATTAATAAACCAACTGCAAGTGGATTTAATCCTTCTGTAAATTTATTAGCCCCAATAAATAATAGACCAAGCACAAGGATAAAAGTACCAATAATTTCACTTAATAGATTTGAAAAAGTATGCGGTATAGCAGGACTTGTTGCAAACACCCCAAGCTTTGTTGCAGGATCTTCCGTTTCCTTCCAATGAGGCAGGTAATGTAAATAAATCAACACCGATCCTAAAATAGCGCCAAGCATTTGTGCCAAAATATAGGACGGCACATCAGACCAAGGAAAATCTCCATTTAATGCTAAGGCTATCGTTACAGCTGGGTTTAAGTGAGCTCCACTCACCGACCCTACCGCAAAAACTCCCATTGTTACTGCAAGTCCCCATGCAACTGTAATTACGATCCATCCCGCATTATTGGAATATGACTTCTTTAAAGAGGAGCCAGCCCCAATTCCTGCACCAAACACAATAAGAATCATTGTTCCAATCATTTCCCCAACGAATGGTGTCATTTTTCTTTCCCTCTCTCTTATAATATTATTTTTTTCTGTCTGTCCAAGCTGTAAACGAAAAAAAGAGATCCACAACAGAATGAACCCATAATTGGGTTTCTGTGTGAATCTCCTTATCTCCGTCACAAATTATTAACTTAAGAAAAGTATATTACGCGGGTGAAAGCGGTGTCAACACATTTTTATGATTAATATAGTATTAAAATTGAAAATTTATTTAGCAAATAGGTTCCATAGCTCTTTTTTAGAAGTCGTAATTCCAGCGGCACCGGCTTCTAATGCTGCATATACGTCTTCAGATGTTCGAATGAGTCCTCCAGCTAATATAGGTATTTTCACTCGCTCTTTTACTTCTGTTATCATCTTAGGCATGGCTCCAGGGAGTACTTCAATATAATCCGGCCGTGTTTTTTCAATGAGCTTGTAGCTTTTTTCAAGCGCATGACTATCAATTAAAAAAATCCTTTGCACGGCAACGACACCCTTTTGCTTTGCCTTTTGGATGACGCTTGACTTGGTTGAAATTATTCCGTAAGGCTTGAATTCTTGGCAGATATATTCGGTTGCATATTCATCATTTTTAATTCCATGGATTAAATCAACATGATAAATCATTTTTTTATTATGTTGATTTGCCATTAAACTAATATTTTTTAGTTGCGCTATATGCATATCTAAATAAACACCGATTTTATATGGGCTTTTTAGGAAATTTTCAAATTCTTTCATATTCCCAGAAGCAGGTAATATTTTTTGTTCCAATTGACTCCATCCCCCTTGTACCAACCTTTCTACTATCTTAAAGAGAAAATATCTATTATTCAATAGCAAAAAAAGGGTCAGTCTCCCGCTGCTTTAAAGCAGCGGGGCTGACACCTTTCCTTTATTTCTTTGACATATCATAATATTTAATGACTTCTTTGGAAATTTCACTGTTTTCATCCAATCCGCTTACTTCCTTTAAAACAGCAGAAATTCCATTTTCCTTAATCATTGCTTGCAGTTTAACTGCTTCTGGATCTTCGTGATGATCAAAAAGTAAAGCTGAAGCAATTGCCTTTGCAAGGTTCGTGTATGATAGTCCGGCCTTTTGGGCTTCGACAGCAGGGCGTACAAGACGGTCATTAGGACCAAGTTTCCGGATTGGTGAACGGCCTACTCTTGTCACGTCATCATTTAAATAAGCATTTTGAAAACGATGAATAATCTTATCAATGTATTGGCTATGATCTTCAGGTTTCAAGCCATATTGATGGATTAAATAGGCGCCTGTTTCGCCAAGAGTCGCTTCAACCTGTTTCACTATCTCCTGGTCTGCTAATGTTTGGTCAATGGTCGACTTTTTCTCCAAATAACCTAAATAGGCAATAACAGCATGGCCAGTGTTTACCGTAAATAACTTCCGTTCAATAAAAGGGGCAAGGTCACGGACCAAGGTCATCCCTTCAATGGGCGGGATGGTTTCACTTGTTTCTACTACCCATTCATAATAAGGTTCTACTAAAACATCGAGAGAACCTTGATTGTTTTGAAGAGGTACGATTCGGTCAACAGCGGAATTAAAGAAATACACTTTGCCTGCTAATTTCTCCTTTGTTTCACTATCTAAATGTTCAAAGATATATCCTTTTAATAGGTCGGTTGCTGAAATTTGATTCTCGCATGCTATTACATACAACTTCTCATCGTTATTTTTTACTCTCTCAGCCAAACCCTTTGCAATGAGCGGTGCAATATGAGGAAGAATATTTGGACCTATCGCAGTAGTTAAGTAAACAGCTTGTTGGATCGCCTCAACTACTTCACTTTCTTGTGTCATATTATTTAATCCAGATACATTCTTGATTGTCATGCTTTCTTGTTCAGCTGTGGCTAACTTTACTTGATATTGTTTTTCCTCATTTAGCTGATTGATAACTTGATCGGCAATATCAACAAAAGTTACGTGATAGCCGGACTGTGAAAAAAGTGCCCCAATAAATCCTCTTCCAATGTTCCCTGCTCCAAAATGAACTGCTAGTTTCATCCTAATCATTCCTTTATTATTTTTGTTTGAAGGTAATGTAAAAAAATATTTTCTAATTTTCGGCGAATAACTTCTTCATTCGAGGATGAAAAAATCATAATAGCTTCACTGTCTTCAATTAAACTAGTGCTAATCAAGCTTACTATTTCCTGCTCTCTAACACTTAAATCCTCAGGGGCTAGCAGCAATAGTAAATTTTTCATGTACATATCGCTGCCGTCCATACCCTTTACCAAAATTGGTGCATGTAGATGAGAGATTTGAAAAATAAGCTTACGAATATTCTTATCTCTGCAATGAAAAAGACCCATACCAGTCCCAGGGATCCCTAGTCCTCCTTTTCTTTCCCTCTCCCTTAACGAGGTTAGGACATCTATCGCAGAGTTTAAAAGCTCTTCCTTTTGAGCGGTGATGACCATTTCTGCCAACACTTTCTCATGATTATTAATATGGTGCATTTTATATACTCGAAAATTATTTAGTACCGCCTCTATACTTTCCTGTACGGCCTTGAGCTGGCTTAGAAGTTCTACTATTGTTCCACTAGATGCAATGCCTGTTGAAGAAACTTCTGTATTTGGTATAGGAATATACTCTCTTTTTTCAGTAAGTTTTTTTAAGTTATTTCTAAGATAGCTCTTAATCGCAAGGATGTTTTCCTCTGTTAAAAGAGGTGAAACCAAGAGATAGCCATTATTTAAAGATGGAAGTTTTACGGTAGAAATAATTAAATCATAATTTTTTATATTTGTTTGATCTTGAACTTCCTTAATAGATTTAATATCTATATGATCAATTCCGATGATCTCTTTTTTAATCCTGCTTGCTAACATTTTTGATGTTCCAATACCGGTGGGACAAACAACCAATACCTGTATCGATAATTTCTCTTCCCTCATGACGAGAGCAGACCCGAAATGCAGGACAATAAAAGCTATCTCATCATCAGGGATTGAATCAATCTCCGTAAACAGCTGCTCAACGCTATTTTTTACCGCCAAAAACAGGAACGGATACTTCTGTTTTATTTCCTCTTTTAAAGGATTAAACAATCCCATTTGTTGCTTAATCCGATAGAGTGATGGTTCCATATGAGCTAATAGGCCTTGGTACAGGGAAAAATCATTCGTCAAATCAATATGAAGCTGCGAAGAAACATCCTGTATCAGGCTCTTGACCATTTTACTTAAAACAAGACTATCATAGGGAACGACATTCACTGCCTGAAGCTTTGAGCCTTTTAGGATAACAGCCAAATAGATTATATCTTGTTCCGTAAAGGCTACCGAAAAGGCAGTTTCAAGTTCAGCACATATTTCATTGATCAGGTTATATTCATTAGTTAAGTTATGGATAGACCCTTCATCTTCTTCTAGAAAAAAAGAGGCATCTACCCTTTGCATGGTTATACCTATATGTACTATAAGTCCGATATAATCATTATCCGCAAGACGCTGCTGGGTACGATCAAAAATTGTATTTACTATCCGGTCTATAACAACAATGTACTCCGGATGAAAATAATGTAAAATTAATTCTTTTGCGTATTTATGATTTTCTAACAAAAATAAACTTTCAATTAGCTCTTCGTTAAAAAACAACAAGAAGTAGCTAGCTAGTGCTTTTCGTTTAGCTGACTCCGATCCTATCAGATCAACGCCAACTCCCCTTTTTCTTGTAATCGTCACATTAAAAGAACTTAACCATTCGGTCAATTCTTCTAAATAAGTTGTTAAAGTTGCGTTACTAACCCCAAGTTCATTGGCTAAAGCTTGTATCTTAAAGGCTTCCTCTTGCATCAGGGCTATCAGCAGCAGTAATTTCTTTTCTTCCGGGGTTTGATCAATTGGGACAATAGTCGTTACATTTTGAACCAAACGAAATATATTTTCGTTTTTCCCCTCAATTTTAAGCCCTGTTTCTGGATGTCTAACTAAGTGAAGATTAAAGGAATGTAGAATTTTTTCTACCCCGATTAAATCTCGGTGAACCGTACGAACACTTACATTCAAGTGGTTTGCAAGTGATGTTACTGAATGTTTACCCGATGTTTTAACAAGTAATTCGATAATTGCCTTTTCCCTTGTAGTAATATACATGCTACCAACTCGATTCTGTGAAGTAACATAAATGAGCCTTACGGGATTTATTTTACGAATTATAAAAAAGTGAATACAAAAAGCGGCTTTGCCGGTTTTTGTATTCATTCGTTATATTATTTACTATTTAAGATATCCATAATTTCTCTTGCTGATTTTGCTTCAACTAATTTTTCGATATTAGCCATATCTGAGCATGTTACCGCAATACCAGATAAGATTTCAAGATGTGTACCATCTTTCCCTGCGATGCCAAAAATTAGCCGAACCTTCTGACCATCAAAATCAACACCGTTTGGTACTTGTAAAACGGTAAATCCTGAATTTAGGACATCTTTTTTTGCCTCTTCTGTTCCATGGGGAATCGCTACATCGTTACCCATGTAAGTCGATGTCATTTCATCTCTCGCGATCATGGCTTCAATATAACTTTCTTTAACATATCCCGCATTAACCAACGCTCTTCCTGCAAATCGAATTGCCTCTTCCTTCGAGGAGAAGGATTGATTTAAGAAAATATTTTCCTCAAGAAGTAGTGCGTCGTTCGCTTGGTTGTCTGCTTCTGGAACATTCGCTTCAGCGTCTTCTACGATTTCTTGAAGTTGAGCAGTTTCCGGATTTTTAAGTTGGTTAATCAATTTATCATACTCTGGACTTGATAAGAAATTATCAACCGAAATATGGTATGCATTTGGCAATTTATTCTGCGCTCTAGGTGTTAACTCTTCTTGTGTAACAACAATTTGTGCATCCGCTGGCAAGTTACTAATCGCCGTATTTGTAACGGAAATATTCAAGCCTGCTTCTTTTACTTTTTTACGCAGCAGGGAAGCACCCATTGCACTTGAACCCATACCTGCATCACAAGCAAAAACAATTTTGTTTACTTTTTCAGGCATGGTGCCGGAATTAGCTTCAAACACGTTAGAGACTGCGCTCTTCTTCCCTTTCATTTCCTGCATTTTTCTTGCCGCTTCTTCGATATCTTCTTCTTGTTCTTTACCTGTTTTTAGAATAAAAGACGAGATAACGAAAGATACGATTCCTGCTACAAGTACTCCTGCGAGGTTGGCAATGTATGTTCCTGCATGATGAGGAGTGACTGCCATAATAGCAAGGATACTACCTGGTGATGCAGGCGCAAGTAATCCGCCGCCTAAAAGAACCAGCGTAAATACGCCGCTCATCCCGCCTAGTATAACTGCTAAGAACAACATTGGACGCATTAAAATGTATGGGAAGTAAATTTCATGAATTCCGCCAAAGAATTGAATAATGGCAGCACCTGGAGCCGTTCTTTTTGCCGTACCTTTTCCAAAGATGCAGTAGGCAAGCAGCACACCAATACCAGGTCCTGGGTTTGCTTCTAGAAGGAATAGTAATGACTTTCCTGCTGTTTTTGCTTGCTCTACACCGATTGGTGAAAGAACACCATGGTTGATCGCATTATTTAAGAATAAGATTTTCGCAGGTTCAATGATAATACTTGTTAGTGGTAATAACCCTGTACTAACTAACCAATCGACACCTGCAACAAGCCAGCCTGTAAACACATCTACTGCTGGTCCGATTGCCAAGAAAGATAGAATGGCCAGCAATCCACCTAAAATACCTGCTGAAAAGTTATTAACCAGCATTTCAAAGCCAGCTTTAATTTTCCCTTCGACTGATTGGTCAAATTTCTTAATCACCCACCCGCCGAATGGTCCCATGATCATGGCACCTAAGAACATTGGAACATCTGGTGCCCCCACAATGACCCCCATGGTTGCAATGGCACCAACTACGCCTCCGCGTTGCTCATGTACAAGCTTACCGCCTGTATATCCAATTAGAAGTGGCAGTAAGTAACTAACCATTGGGCCGACCATTTTGGCAAGGCTTTCATTCGGAAAGAAACCTGTTGGAATAAATAAGGCCGTAATTAGACCCCATGCTATAAAAGCGGATATATTCGGCATAACCATTGAGCTTAGGAAGTTACCAAACTTTTGGACCGCTACTTTTATATTTGATTGAGCCATTTGCTCTCATCCCTTCATTGTTATAGTACATTATTTATAGTAAAGTACTAGACCTCTGTATACAATAAAGAGGAAAGTGATGTTTGTCACAGTCAAAGTGACAAACATATTGTTTCTCAAAGAATATGAAATATTCACCTATTCTTTTTAGCAATAAATGAAGGTATGCGCTGCAAGATAGATGGCCAATCTATTTCCTTTATGGTTTACTTAGGTCAATAGCGATGAAATTAATTAACATCTTCAAAGATAGCAAGTATTTCATCAACAGAATGTGCGGAAACAAGTTTCTCGATGTTCTCTTCTTCGGAACAAACAATGGCAATATTAGATAGGATATCTAGATGTTCATTATCTTTTCCAGCAATACCAATAAGCAGTTTAACAATATTTCCTGCGCCAAAGTCTACCCCCTGAGGTACTTGAACAAACGATATGCCTGATTCCTTTACAAAAGGCTTCGAGTCCTCTGTGCCATGTGGAATGGCTACAAAGTTCCCCATATAAGTAGAAGTTAACTGTTCCCTCTCGAGCATCTTTTCAATATAGTTAGGCTCTACATAGCCTTTTTCAACAAGAATTTTTCCCGTTAATCTAATTGCGTCCTCTTTTGAATTAACCGTTATGTTTAATTGAATATTGTCTTTTGCTAAAATTGAATTTGCCATTTCTTATACACTCCTTAATTCTGTTAATTTTTGATTAAAAAATTGCTCAAATCTTCCCGTCAGTAATCCTGTAATTTGTTCTTTATTATTAGATTGAAAAATTCTTATCGTTTCTTCGCTTTCGATTAACAATGAGCTTAAAAAACTTAATACCTCTAAAGTCTTATCGGTTGAATGACTAGGTGATAAAAGCAGAATCAGAGATTTCATGTTCATTTCTACCCCATCCATACCGATAACCACGATCGGTGTATGAAGTGTGTTGATTGTAAAACAAGGCTGCAGGACATGGTGCGAACGGGCATGAAATAATGCCATGGCTGTTTCAGGGATACCAACTCCCCCCAGACTCTCTCTTTCAAGGATGGCCTGTTTTACCTTATCGGCATCATTTATCCTTTGTTGACCAGACAGGTTTTTGCAGGCAATAGTTAAGAGCCCTTCCACCGTGTGGCAGCCATTTAGTTCTATTACTTCAAATCCCTCTAGAACGGTTGCAATCGTGCTTGCATATTCCTTGATACTTTTCATTTCCTCTATAAATCTAAAAGTATTTTTTGCAATCTTATTTGTCTGAAATGTTACTGGAAGTTGTTTTTCTGAGTGATTAGCAAATTTGTATTCATTTAAAAAGAACTGGATTTTTTCAATTTCATCCTTATTTAAAAATGGATTTACCACTATATAATCCGAATCATACTCCGGAATAGGGATGGTTGATATAACAAGTTGATATTCTTCCTTATTCATTTTTTGAAATTCCATTACCGATACATTATGGATTTGTTTTAGGACTGGGAATTCTATTTGTAATCTTGTTGCCAGCATTTTAGATGTGCCAATGCCACTAGAACAAACGACAAGTGTTTTAAAGCTTCCGAGGTCTTTATTACCCATTATCGCTGCCCCAAAATGCATGACTAGATAGCCTGTTTCCTCATCCGGAACAAAAAACTCAGGGAACACTTGGTCTACAGCTTGTTTGACGATTGCAAATAAATCCTCATAATCCTTTTTTATCTTATCTAGCAGAGGGTTACTAATGCCCATCTTTTCCTTTATCCGATAGATTGCTGGCTTTAGATGTACAATAAGACCTTCAAAAAGAGAACGATTGGCCGATAAATCTATACCAACTAACTTCCCTACTATTTCTATCAGCTTTTTTGTTTTTATGGCGGTCTGTAAACTTGCATCCTCTATTACATGTTCATTTTCATGCCTTAGTTTAGCTCCCTTTAAGTGCATGGTAATGTAGGCTACTTCGGCATCCGGTATACTAATTTGAAATACCTGCTCCAATTGGGAGACTATTTTTTGTGCATATGTGTATTCCTTGGTTACCTTCTGGTCCTCCAAATAGGCCAAATTTATTTTAATACCTTCCCCTTTTTGGATTCTTTCTAAAGCCAGAGCTAAATGAACCACAAGACCAATATAAGCACTATCTGCCATTGAGAAGGGCAGCTCTTGAACTATAGACTTAACTATGTTTTCAACAATAACTAATTTCCTTTTTTCAACCAGTCCCATTAGTCTTTCAGAAATAGTGTGAATTTGCTGTGTCGATCTCATTTGAATATTATCCCGTGTTAAGGAAAGAAGCTCAGACTCATCAAGGTATTCGGAAATTAAATGGCTCATTGCCCTTCTTTTTGCACTTTCTTCCCCCGCGATTTCTACACCGTATCCTCTTCTTCGGATAAGATCTAATCCAAACGATTTTAACTTCTCTTCCAGTTTTGTTAAGTCAGAGCTTACAGTTGCAATGGTTACGTTTAAGTCTGTGGCAAGTGCAAGAAGCTTTACAGGTTCATTTGTTTCTAAAAGCTCACATAGCATAATGGTTTGTCGTTCATCTGGTGTATATTCTGTATGTGACAGATTAAACAAATAGAGTTCCAGATCCGCAATTCCTTTTTTCTCGCCGGTTAGTTGGACACCGACTCCTGATTTTTTTTGTAATGTCAGGTTATAATCGTGCAAAATATCTTCTATGTTTTTTAAATCTCGATGGATCGTTCTTCCACTAACATCAATTAAATCTGCGAGGTCCTTTACGGTTGTTTCATCAGTGGTCTTTAATAGGATTTCAAGAATTTTCCGTTCCCTTGCCGAAATATACATTTCTCACCTTCCTTAAGGCAGGAAGGGCCTATCACATTATGTGTAGGCCCCTATGACTTATTTTTTCAGGCTATTTACTAACTCATCATATTTAGGGCTGTTTAAAAAGTTTTCAACTGAGATATGCTTGGCATTTGGTAATTTAGCTTTTGCACGGTCTGTTAAATCCTTATGTGTAACAACAACATCTGCATCTGATGGTAAATTACTGATCGCCGTGTTCGTAACAGTTACATCTAAACCTGCTTTGTTTACTTTATTTCTTAGAATGGAAGCACCCATTGCACTAGAACCCATTCCAGCATCACAAGCAAAGACAATTTTATTTACATTTTCAGGCTTGATTTGATCTTGTATTGCTAAGACAGAAGTCACTGAGCTTTTCTTGCCTTTCATCGCTTCCATTTTAGCAGCTGCAGAAGATAAGTCCTCCTCAACTGTTGCCTTGCTTGTTCTTAGAATCAAGGCTGCTACCGCAAAGGACACGGCCGTTGCCACGATTACACCAGCTAATGTTGCAAAATATCCACCTTTTGGTGTCATTGCAAGCAGCGCAAAGATACTTCCTGGTGATGGAGCTGCGACAAGTCCTGCATGAAGAATGTTAAATGTGAATACTCCACTCACACCGCCTGCCATAGCTGCAAAAATTAACATTGGCTTCATTAAGATGTATGGGAAGTAAATTTCATGGATACCACCTAAGAAGTGGATAATTACCGCACCTGGTGCCGTTTGTTTTGCTGTTCCTTTTCCAAATAACCAATAAGCAAGTAAGATACCAAGACCAGGACCAGGGTTTGTTTCTAGTAAGAATAGAATGGATTTTCCTGCTTTTGTTGCTTGTTCAATTCCTAAAGGACTTAGAATACCATGGTTGATCGCGTTATTTAAGAATAGTACTTTTGCTGGTTCAATAAAAATGTTAGCAAGTGGAAGCATGTTATGATCCACGATGAACTGAACTCCAGATGCTAAAAATTTGCTTAAGGCTTCAACAACGGGGCCAACACCTTTATAGGCTAATAGTGTTAAAGCGCCTCCAAGAATACCTGCTGAAAAGTTATTTACTAACATTTCAAATCCAGACTTTACTTTTCCCTCAATCAGTTTGTCGAACTTCTTAATGACAAGCCCGCCAATTGGTCCCATAATCATGGCGCCTAAGAACATTGGGATATCGGTTCCGACAATCACACCCATTGTTGCTGTAGCTCCGACTACTCCACCGCGGATATCATATACCATCCGGCCACCGGTAAAACCTATTAATAATGGCAATAAGAATGTAATCATTGGGCCGACTAGTGTAGCGAGATCCTTGTTTGGAATCCATCCTGTTGGAATAAATAATGCTGTAATTAGACCCCATGCAATAAAGGCACCAATATTTGGCATGACCATTCCACTTAAGTAGCTTCCAAATTTTTGTATTTTAACTTTTACATCTGATTTTTCTTTAGCTGTTTCATTTGGTACTTTTATATCTTTCTTAAGTGCTTCACTCATTACTTTTCCCCCTTCTTATTTTGTTGCTCTATCTATTTTTAATAATAAAGCGGTTTCATTAGGTAAACAATCGATACAAAATTTCATTTTGTCACACTGATTGTTGCCAACATTTACTTTTCAAAAAAAACAAAAAAGGCTGGAGATGAATCAAGTAATGATTCATCTCCAACCTTATATTAGCCGTTTTACTCAACCGTTACCGATTTAGCAAGGTTACGTGGTTTGTCAACATCACAATCACGGTGTAAGGCAGCGTAATAGGCAATTAATTGTAATGGGATAACAGAGATAAGCGGTGTTAATAATTCATGTACTTCAGGGATGACAAAGCTATCTTCATCCATATTTAGACCATCCATTGAAATAATGCATGGGTTTGCTCCGCGTGCTACAACTTCCTTTACATTTCCACGAATACTTAAGTTGACGCTCTCTTGCGTAGCAAGGGCAATAACAGGTGTGCCTTCTTCAATTAATGCAATGGTACCGTGCTTTAACTCACCGCCGGCAAATCCTTCTGCTTGAATATAAGAAATTTCCTTAAGCTTCAAAGCACCTTCAAGGCCAACATAATAATCAACCCCACGGCCGATAAAGAAGGCATTGCGTGTGACGGATAAGAACTCTCTTGATATATGTTCAATTAGCTCTTTGGAGTCACATAGTACTTCCATAGCATTCGCAATAATACCAAGCTCATGGATCAAGTCAAAACCAACTGGAATTCCTTGGCTCTTCGCCGTTACATCTGCTAAAATCGCTAACACAGCCAACTGTGCTGTATAGGCTTTGGAGGAAGCTACCGCAATCTCAGGACCTGCGTGCAATAAAAGTGTGTAATCCGCTTCACGTGAAAGTGTCGAACCTGGTACATTCGTAATCGTTAATGTACGATATCCGAGCTCTTTCACTTTTACAAGTACAGCACGGCTGTCAGCAGTTTCACCACTTTGTGAAATGAAGATAAACAACGGCTTCTTAGTTAGAAGCGGCATATTATAAACAAATTCACTTGCAATATGAACTTCAACTGGCAGTTTAGCAATGGTTTCAATAAACTGCTTTCCAACCAATCCTGCATGATAAGATGTTCCAGCTGCGATAATATAGACACGGTCAGATTCATTCATAGCGGTAATGATTTCAGGGTCAATTGTCAATGCCCCTTGCTCATTTTGATAAGTTTGAATAATTTTGCGCACGACCAGCGGCTGTTCATCGATCTCTTTTAACATGTAGTACGGGTAAGTTCCCTTTTCAATGTCACTTGCATCCAATTCAGCAGTATATGGCTTACGGCTAATGATATCGCCTTGTAGATTTTGAATGATAACTTCATCTTTTGATACAAGGACAATTTCCTTATCCATTAATTCAAGATATTGATTTGTTACTTGAAGCATCGCCATTGCATCACTGGCAACTACATTAAAATCATCACCAAGGCCGACTAAAAGTGGGCTTTTGTTTTTTGCAACATAAATGGTTTCATTGTCTTGTTCATCTAAAAGCGCAATTGCGTATGATCCATGTAAAAGGGCTAGCGTCTTACGAAATGCCTCAATAACCTCTAAGCCCTCATTAACAAATAACTCAATCAGTTGAACAACCACTTCAGTGTCTGTTTCGCTTTTGAATGGTACATTTGTTAGATATTCGCGTTTTAAAAGATCATAGTTCTCGATAACGCCATTGTGCACTAGCGTAAAGCGGCCTGATGTGCTTTGGTGTGGATGGGAGTTTACTTTGCTTGGAACGCCGTGTGTTGCCCATCTGGTATGACCAATTCCGATATTCGCTTTAACATCTAAATCAACAATTTCACGTAAGTCAGCAATACGGCCCTTTTCTTTAAAAACATGGATTCCATTTTCATTCTTTACAGCGATTCCAGCAGAATCATAGCCTCTATACTCAAGTTTTTCTAAACCTTTTAATAGGATTTCCTTCGAATCATTATTACCAATATATCCAACAATTCCACACATCTTCTTTTTCCTCCCTAGATTCAGGGGGCAAGAATGCTTTGGAGGCGTGCTTGCCCCCTCATCTCTGTTTTTGATAAAGGTATCTGTCTATACCTTTTTGAACATTACAGTTTGTATGCGCATATTCTTCTCTTTGTGCATAGAGTTGCCTCTATGTTTTAAAGAAGAACTTTTCGGTTGTGCGTTTGCAACCGGGAGGTATCCGCCGAACATTCGATAATCCTCCTCCTCGTCAACTAATCAACCGTCTTTGATTAGTTCAGGCGCTTTTAAAAATTAATAAAGCCTTCTAACAACCCACCTTTCTTCTCTAAATGGCAAAACCTGCTTTTAAGCAAAGCAAGTTAATACTACTATGATAATGGACTTTCGTCAACTATATATTGGAAATTAAAAGTTTTTCCAATATTATTATTACACATAATAAAATATGCATAAGGGAAATAATCCGTTCCCTTATGCATAAAGAAAGGCAATGCGTACAGCTGAGGAGTTACTCGCAGTTGTTCCGCACTAGCTTATATTTTTTCTATTCCTTTAATTCCATCTCTTGTTTCACTACCTCAACAATTCGGTTGACAAAGGATTCACAAAGTTCTTCGGTTGCTGCCTCTGCCATGACACGAACAAGCGGTTCTGTTCCACTTGGACGGACAAGAATTCTCCCGTTCCCAGCCATCTCAGCTTCAACTTGTTCAATGACAGCTTTTACTTCGGCATTATCGGTCACATGGTTTTTATCCGTTACTCGTACATTGACAAGCTTTTGCGGATACTTTTTCATTTCACCGGCTAATTCTGATAATGGCTTCCCGGTTACCTTCATGATATTAACTAACTGCAATCCTGATAATAATCCATCACCTGTTGTGTTGTAGTCTAAGAAAATGATATGTCCTGATTGCTCACCGCCAAGGTTAAAACCACTTTTCTTCATTTCTTCTACCACATAACGGTCACCTACCGCTGTAGGTACACTATGGATTCCATGAGTTTCAAGGGCTTTGTAAAAACCAAGGTTACTCATCACAGTTGAAACGATTGTACCGTGCTTTAAACGTCCTTGTTCTTTCATGTACTTGCCGCAGATGTACATGATTTGATCGCCATCGACGATATTCCCCTTTTCGTCGATTGCAATTAAACGGTCGCCGTCTCCGTCAAAAGAAAGGCCTACGTCTGCTCCTTTTTCTTTTACAAGAGCTGACAGTGCTTCTGGATGCGTTGATCCTACTCCAGCATTAATGTTTAATCCATTGGGAGATGCTCCCATTGTTGATAAATCTGCGTCAAGATCTGCAAATAAATGGCTTGCTAATGCCGAGGTTGCACCATTTGCACAATCCAAGGCGATATGGATACCTGAGAAGTCCTCATCCACTGTATTTTTCAAGTATTGAAGGTACTTCTGACCGCCTTCAAAATAATCCATCACCTGACCAAGGTCCGCACCTGTTGGGCGTGGCAGCTGGTCTTCAGGTAAATCAATATAGTTCTCAATTTCTAATTCCTGTTCATCTGACAGCTTAAAACCATCTGGACCAAAAAATTTAATTCCATTATCCGCAACAGGATTATGGGAGGCGGAAATCATAACACCTGCTTGAGCCCCTAATGCCTTGGTTAAATAGGATACCCCAGGTGTTGAAATGACTCCCAAACGCATGACCTCTGCCCCAATTGACAGTAACCCGGCTACAAGCGCTCCTTCTAACATATGACCTGAGACACGTGTATCACGGCCAATAATTACTTTAGGGCGATCTTTATCCTTTGTTAAAACATAACCGCCAAAGCGCCCCAATTTAAAGGCCATCTCCGGTGTTAATTCGCTGTTTGCTACTCCACGTACCCCATCGGTACCGAAATATTTACCCATTTTAAAAAATCTCTCCTTCGACATGTCTATTGCTAGATATTAGGCATTATTAGTAATGGTTATTTTTGCTGTTGATTTATCAGGCGTCCACTCGATATCCGTTGGCCCTTTTACCTGGATTTTGACATCATGAGTTCCTTCGGTCAAGCCGGACAAGTCAATAAAAACCGTGAAATCACTAGGTCCCAGCTCTGTTACCGACTCAGTTGGGCCATTCACTTGTAAATTAACAGTCTGACTTGTCGGATCATTTACTTCTGCTTTAAAGTTATCCGCTAAGCCTTGAATTTCCAAAGGTATGCCTGAGACCGTTTTTTCTTCATCTGTAGCCGTTACTTGTTCATCTGTGGCTGTTTTCTGTTCCTCTTTTTTCACCACTACCGTTGCTTTTACTAATTGAGGGGTCACCTTCGTAATCCCATTTGAAATAATAACCGGCAGGGTTAGTGTGGTGTTTTCCGTGATCTTACTTAAATCGACTTCTACTCGAACACTTTCTGTATCTTTTAAGACCTCTTCACTTCCGGTAATTTTGGCTTCCGTTTCATCTAACTCAATAGATTCTATCGTAACCCCTTCTGGAGAAGTTCCCTTTTTCACTATATTGATCGGAACCGTTTTGCTATTCGACTTAATAGGAATGGTTACATTAACTGTTTCAGGTTCAACAGTAACATCCAACTTATTTAATTTTTTATCAAGTACTTGAATTTGCGCTTGTTTCGAAATGGTTGCTTTTAGTTTACCATTCCCCTCAAGGGTGGCTTTAACGTAGGTAATTCGGTCAATGTCACTTTTAGCACCAGTAATTTTTACTTTTCTAGGTTCAACCACCGGCAGACCAGCTGAGTAACCATCTTCTATTTGGCTGGAATCGAATTCTGCTTCGACCCTGAATTCCTTCGAAATCTTTTCTTGCACAGACACCGTCACACTTGCTGGCTTCATGGTTGCCTTTAATTTATCAGATAAATTTTTAATCTTGAGCTTTACCTTCTGATCTCCAATTTTTGCATTTGTGAGATCGACATATACCTCAAAGTTCTTTAAAGCCTTAGCCGATTGGACATGTGTGATAGGACCCTTTATGGTTACATCTACCGTGTTCGGTATCCCCGATACAACCAAGTTCTCAGTATCATAATAAACCTTTACAGGGATATCCTTTATAGTCGCAGTTGTTTGCTCCCCAGGAACATTAACATCGGTTAACTTCCCACCTGTATGAGGTATAGAGGAATATAATAGGACCGCCAATAATAAGGCCAGTATTTTTATAAACCAAGGATTATCAAACATTTTATCCATTCTGTTTTCCCCTCCAGTTCCAACGAGCTGAAGAAGCCTGTTTATCTTTAGTATGAATCAACATTTCTCGGGTAAGTAGTTCTTTTAGTTCCTCCACTTTCAAATCACGATGAAGTTCTCCATTCTTTGTCAGTGAGATTCCCCCCGTCTCTTCAGAAACGATGACTGTTAAGCTATCAGTAACCTCACTTATTCCTAAGGCTGCCCGGTGCCTAGTACCCAGTTCCTTCGAAATAAATGGACTTTCAGATAAGGGAAGATAGCATGCTGCCGCTGACACATTATTTTTTTGGATAATGACTGCACCATCGTGAAGTGGTGTATTAGGAATAAAAATATTAATGAGCAATTCCGAAGAGATATTGGAATTTAATCGTATACCTGTTTCTATGTAATCACTCATGCCCGTTTCTCTTTCAATTGAAATTAAGGCTCCAATACGGCGTTTTGCCATATAATCAGTTGCCTTAACTATGGCTTCGACTGTTTTTTCCTGGTTATCATCGTCTTGTGTACTGCTTCGCGAGAAGAATCGCCCTCTTCCTAATTGTTCAAGCGCTCTCCTGAGTTCAGGCTGAAAGATAATGATTACCGCAAGAAATCCCCAATTTATGGCCTGTTGCATCATCCAGCTTAAAGTAATTAAGCCGAGCCACTCACTGACCACCCTGACAAGAAGAATAACAAGGATCCCTTTTAATAATTGAACGGCCTTTGTGCCTCTTATCACATTGATCAGTTTGTAAATGACGTACCATACGAGGGCAATATCAACAATACTAGCTAGATACTTCCATATACTGAGATCAGCAAACTGCATTGTTTCTTCCTCCGTAACTTTCTAAGAACATACAATTCATACAACTAATTTATTATACCATAACTTCACCATACAACTTATTATATGTTTGTGGTTAAAAAAACAAATCACCCGTCACTTGGAGTGATTTGTTTTTTATTTGGTTTCAGGCTGGCCAAAGATATCTAGAACGTCTTGAGTAGTTCTTTTCATATGATACCAAATCCAGTCGAAAACTTCATTTACTTCTTCTATTTGCCCTGTTACATGACCTGCAGAGGCTAAGTATTTTTCCCCGTTAATCACGGTAACATCACCCTGAACCTCGCCTTCTATCCGCACATTCCCATTGTGGACTACAACATCTCCTTTAACCGTTTCACCTTTAGGGACTATAACTGTATTATTTGTAACCACCAAGTTCTTTTGCTTGGAAACAGAAAATTCCTGATCTTGGCTCCATGTTGAAAATAAGCTTCCCATCATCAGAATGATAAAAACAGAAGCTGCTGTGAGCATAGGATGATTTGTAAACCATCTCTGCATCCAAATCCTTTTCTTTTCTTTTGGCAGACGGGCGAGCACATTAGCTGTGAAATCCGGTGGCGCCTGCATATGAGAAATGCCTCTAACAAATGCATCCGTCTTTTTTAGCTCATTAAAGATCGTTTCACACTCTTTACAACTTTTGAGGTGGTCTCTTAAGGCTCTTTCTTTTTCTGGGTCTAGTTCTTCATCTAAGTAATCGTGCATGAGTTCGATGATTTGTTCAGGACACATTTATGTTTTCACCTCTTTATACATATCGTAATTGCTGTCTTAATGCTTCCCGGCCGCGATGAATTCTTGTTTTAACAGTTCCAAGAGGAAGATTGAGAATCTCACTTATTTCATTTAGGGACATATCTTCCATATATTTCAGGACAATTGCGGAACGATACTTTTCCGGCAGTTTTAATATTTCCTTTTGAACAGTCTCCTGCAGCTCAAGACTTTCTACTTCGGCCTCCGGCAAAGGAGAATCCGAGGAGATTTGCGAATACATGGTTAACCCCTCTGTCCCGGCTACTTCCGCGTCTAAATAATAGTCTGGTTTCTTTTTGCGAATCCGGTCGATGCAAAGATTTGTCGCAATTCGAAAAAGCCATGTTGAAAACTTCTTATCCTGCTTAAACGACTGGATATTTACATAAGCACGGATAAATGCTTCCTGCGCGATATCCTCCGCTTCATGGCGATTACCCAGCATTCTGTAACATAATTGGAAGACACTGTTTTTATATATTTCTACGATCTCTCCGAAGGCGTTCTGATCACCTTTGATGACCTGTTTTATTCTTTTTTTCACTATTGTATCCATTAAGTTTCCTCAGCTCCAATGTCGCTATACGATATACGAACGTCAGCAAAAAAGGTTTCGTTTTTAAACGAAAAACTTCTCAATACCTTTAATATTAACAAAAATTTACCAATGTGGGACAAAATATGTTTAAAGATTTTAATACAGGGGAAAAAGGAAATATATACCTAGAAAGAGGTGGAAGGAGATGTCTTCTCCATACCGTGGATTACTAGAAGAAATAGAAATTCAACGAAATGATATGGTTCGATTAGCATCTGAGACTTCTCTGTCCAATCACAAAGTAATTGAAGCTAGTAAAAGGCTTGACTGCTTACTTAACAAATATCATCTATTATTGTACCGGTAAAATAGCGCAGCTGCATATTTTAATATGCAGCTGTCTATTTTTATAGTAGTTTTTCACCAAATAACGATCCCATTAGCTCCACAGCACATATAGCAGTTTTATTTTTCTCGTCTAGGATTGGATTTACTTCCACAAATTCCGCAGAGGTGATGATTCCTGCCTCTTCGAGCATTTCCATAGCCAAATGGCTCTCACGATAGCTAATCCCACCAATAACAGGTGTCCCCACTCCTGGTGCATCACTCGGATCTAGACCATCTAAATCAAGCGATAAATGAACTCCATCTGTTTTTTCATTTAGATAGGCTATAGTTTCCTCCATGACTTTAGCCATTCCCAATCTATCAATTTCATGCATGGTATAAACCTTAATTCCCTTTTCCTTAATTAATTCTTTCTCACCGTCATCTAGAGATCTCGCTCCAATAATGACAATATTTTCCGGTTTTACTTTCGGATTATAACCGCCAATTTCAGTTAATAACGGATGACCCAAGCCTATGCTTACAGCAAGAGGCATACCATGGATATTTCCTGATGGACTTGTTTCGGCCGTATTTAAATCACCATGAGCGTCATACCAAATAACACCTAGGTTCTTATAATGTTTAGAAACACCTGCTAGTGTGCCAATTGCGATGCTATGATCTCCACCAAGTACGAGTGGAAAGGCACCGGATTGAACGGCTTCATCCACCTTGCCCGCAAGCAAAGCACTTTTTTCTGCAACTAGATCTAGGTTCCTTAAATTAGATTCTTTATCAATGACGACTTCTGGTCTGCCAACCGGGATATCACCCCAGTCATGGATTTCATCAAAGAGTGGCTTTAATCTTTCGTTAATTCCCGCATAACGGATTGCACTAGGTCCCATATCTACTCCACGTCTCATTTGTCCTAAGTCCATCGGCATTCCAATAATTGATAGTTTTCTTGTCATCCCCAAATTCCCCCTTGCCTGTTATACCCTCTATTTTAACCGCTTTCATAGTGATGACTCAACTCGACAAAATTCTGTATATATATGCGTAATTGTAAAAAAATTCTGTGGTTAAACGATTACACGACGTCAGTGACTATTTCTTGCGATAAGAGAGGAGGTAGAGCCATTAGTAAGAAAGGGTGGTTCGAAAATTTAAGATTGGGGACATTGTTTACTGGTTTTTTAATAGTTTTGTCTTCAAGGAGGCCTATAGAGACACTCCTTGCTGGGTTTGCATTTATTTTGTCCTCAACTAAGGTTATTGAAGACATTCCTTTCTTCACTTCAACTAGTTATGTTCTCAACTTGTCGTAGAGCCTAATAAAATCGATTTCTCCCTAATTTGTCCCTAATAAAAGCTGCTAGATCGTCTAAAAAATAAAAAAAGCCTTAAACCATTAACATGATTTAAGGCAAAATATGTAGTGTGATGGTGGAGTCTAGGGGGATCGAACCCCTGACCTCCTGCGTGCAAAGCAGGCGCTCTCCCAGCTGAGCTAAGACCCCATTTGGAGCGGAAGACGGGATTCGAACCCGCGACCCCCACCTTGGCAAGGTGATGTTCTACCACTGAACTACTTCCGCATAACGCGGATAATATTATAAGTTATTAAGAAATGAGCCATGAAGGACTCGAACCTTCGACCCTCTGATTAAAAGTCAGATGCTCTACCAACTGAGCTAATGGCTCTTGGCTGGGCTAGCTGGATTCGAACCAACGCATGTCGCAGTCAAAGTGCGATGCCTTACCGCTTGGCTATAGCCCAAAGATGTAATTACTTCTAGTATGTCCAACTTTTTAAATAATATAAATGGTGGAGGGGGACGGATTCGAACCGCCGAACCCGGAGGGAGCGGATTTACAGTCCGCCGCGTTTAGCCACTTCGCTACCCCTCCACACTCAAAAAATATAGATGGTGCCGGCGAGAGGACTTGAACCCCCAACCTACTGATTACAAGTCAGTTGCTCTACCAATTGAGCTACCCCGGC
>NZ_NUNF01000105.1 GCF_002585305.1 Bacillus sp. AFS037270
TGGACGTCGACAGTCCTTTTTTTACAGTTATCCACAAGCGAATATTAGGTAAGTGTGTTTGAGTTACCCTAAAACTTGAAAAAAGTATTTGACATTGTACGCTAAACGAAAACAAAAGAGACTCGCTGAACATTTACTTCGGAGAGTCTCTTTTGTTTTGGTGAACTTTAGACCTATTTATTTTGTGATTTTTTCATTTATTCAAAAATTTACAGTTGATTTCCCTTGTATTGAAACGGAAAATTTGCTATATTAATAGTAATTACATATTCTCTTACTTCAATACCTTTTGAAGTGAGGATAGAGGCGCAAAGACCATCAGTACACTATTTGAGGAAAATGAGGTCCTATGATGATTGTGGAAAGGGGAATTTGCCGAAGCGGATAGAGTCTCATTGATCTTGAAGCTGGTTCTGTGTTGAATAAGCACAGAATTGTCATATAGGAAACTATATGGAGGGCTATCTCACGCATAGGAACTTATATTTTGATGTTTCTACAGCAGTAGCGACCCTCGTTGCTGCTTTTTTGCGTTGACATCAGAATGGCCTTACCCCTCTAATTTATAAAAAATTACAAAGGGTGAGAAAAAATGAATTTTGGCCAAGTATTAACCGCAATGGTTACACCATTTGATCAAAATGGTGATGTTGATTTTAATGCCGCAAGATTGTTAGTTAACTATTTAATTGAAAATGGCACTGAAGCGTTAGTTGTGTCCGGTACAACTGGTGAGTCCCCTACCTTAACAACAGAAGAAAAAGTTGCATTATTTAAGTTAGTTGTGGAGGAAGCCGCCGGCCGAGTTCCGGTTATCGCTGGTACGGGCTCAAACAATACACGGGCCTCCATCCATTTAACAAAACTAGCTGTCGAAGCTGGTGTTGATGGTATTTTACTAGTTGTTCCCTATTACAACAAACCATCACAAGAAGGAATCTATCAACATTTTAAAGCGATTGCCGAATCAACCGTTCTACCAGTGATGCTGTATAATATCCCTGGCCGCTGTGGCGTAAACATGTCTGTTGAAACCGTTGTTCGCCTCTCAAAGATTCACAATATCGTGGCCATTAAAGAAGCGAGCGGCAACTTAGATGCGATGGCTGAAATCATCAGTAAAACCCCAGATCATTTCTCTCTTTATAGTGGGGATGATGGCTTAACTCTTCCAGTTTTAGCCATTGGCGGGACTGGAGTGGTTTCTGTTGCTTCGCACATTATCGGCAACGAAATGCAGGACATGGTCACAAAATTTAAAAACGGACAGCTCGAGGAAGCAGCTGCTGCACATCGCAACCTCCTTCCGCTAATGAAGGGCTTATTTGCTGCTCCTAACCCAACGCCAGTTAAAGCCGCCCTAAATATGACGGGCATCCGTGTCGGTGATGTACGATTACCATTGGTACCATTAACCGATGAAGAAATATCAACGTTGGAAAAGTTGCTGCCAACTGACAAACTTGTAAGTGTGAGTTAAATAAAATAAGGCTGCCTTTTTAGGTAAGCCTTATTTTTTTAGGTTATTTCTATACATATCTTTCCTTTATGCATTTTTAATAATAGATATGGGCCTTGAAAGGAGAAGCAGAATGAATGGAAAAACAGCAATAGTGACGGGGTCGTCGAGCGGCTTTGGTTTACTGTGTGTAATTGAACTGGCATTAAAAGGATTTACAGTGATTGCCACCATGAGGAACACAAACAGAGCGAATGAGCTTTTAGACCTGGCTAAAGAAAAGCAAGTAGATAATTCTATTCATATCACTTCACTGGATGTTACCTCAACTGAATCGATTCATGATTTTAAAATATTCCTAGAAAATTATTCACAAATTGATGTGTTGGTAAACAATGCTGGGTTTGCGGCAGGTGGTTTTAGTGAAGAGCTCTCTATAGATGACTATCGGCAGCAATTTGAGACCAACTTTTTTGGCGTGATTGCCGTGACCAATGCTGTTCTGCCGATCATGAGGGCTAGAAAGCAAGGCAGAATTATTAATATGAGCAGTATAAGTGGTAGATTCGGGTTTCCAGGTTTATCGGCTTATACCGCCTCCAAGCATGCGCTTGAAGGATATAGCGAGAGCTTAAGGCTCGAGCTTCGTCCTTTTGGGATTGATGTTTCATTAATAGAACCTGGATCTTACCAAACTAATATTTGGACTAGTGTTGATCAACTCGAATATAATCAGGAATCACCTTACGCATTTTTTATGGATAGTCTTTTAAAAGAAATAAATAATGGGAAAGCAGATTATGGCGACCCTAGTGATGTAGCTAAACTAGCAGCCCAAATTGCCTCTGATCCTGGTACACCTGACCTTCGTTATCCGATTGGCAAAGGAGTAAAAATGAATCTATTCCTTAAAAAGACGCTGCCGTGGAAACTACTTGAAACAGCCGTATTAAAAAGGCTTAAATCTTAAAAATGAATAGAATGAAATCTGTTTGGTTGATTCTTCCATATTAAAGAGACTATACTAATGGTTGAATTAGTGATAAGGAGGAGAATGCATTGAACAGCTTACAGTCTAGTACTACCCTACATAATGGTGTTAAGATGCCATGGTTTGGCCTTGGTGTCTACAAAGTACCTGAGGGTGAGGTTGCCCTTGATTCTGTGAAAATGGCGATCAAATCCGGTTACAAAAGCATTGATACGGCTGCACTTTATGAAAATGAAGAAAGTGTTGGTCAAGCAATTAAAGAGTCTGGTGTTCCCCGTGAGGAACTCTTTATCACAACAAAAGTGTGGAATGAGGACCTTCGCAATGATTCCGTTGAAGAAGCATTTGAAACAAGCCTAAGGAAGCTCGGTCTTGACTATGTTGATTTGTACTTAATCCACTGGCCAGTAAAGGATAAATATAAAGATGCTTGGAAGGTTCTCGAAAAGTTATATAAAGAGAAACGTGTTCGGTCAATCGGGGTTAGCAATTTCAACATCCACCACATTGAAGACTTGATGTCTGTGGCCGAAATTAAGCCTATGGTAAATCAGGTCGAGTTACATCCTCTCCATTCGCAGCCTGAGCTGCGCGATTACTGTAAAAAACAACAGATTCAAATTGAGGCGTGGGCGCCGCTTGGACAAGGCAGACTGCTTGATCACCCTGTCTTACAAGAGATTGCTTCGGGCCATCATAAATCAATTGCCCAAGTGATTTTACGCTGGGATATCCAGAATGAAATCGTGACGATTCCAAAATCGATTAGGGAAAGCCGCATTAAAGAAAACGCCAATATCTTTGATTTTACGTTATCTTCAAGTGATATGGAAAAAATTAATGCCCTTAATGAAAATCAACGCTTTGGTGCTGATCCTGATAATTTTAATTTCTAAATATCTGTAAGACTGTCCTCCCTGGGACAGTCTTTTTTATATTTATTTGATTAATGATAGTCCTTTAAGGGTAGAGTGAATGATGAAAAATAAATGTACGAAGGTGAAGAGTTTGGTTCAATCTAGAAGCAGTAAAGATCTTTCAACTCATTTGAAGAAAAATCTCTGGTCAGGGGTATTTTTTGGAATTGGACTCGTCGCATTTATTGATGAGACGGTATTCCATCAGCTCCTTCATTGGCATCATTTCTATGATAAAGCTACGACGGCAATAGGTTTGGTTTCGGACGGATTTTTTCATGCGTTTAGTTGGTTCTTGACTGTTGGCGGATTATTTATGGTGGCAGATATCCGGCGCCGTAAGGTCTGGCAGCCTTTGAAATGGGTCGCCGGGGTCCTCCTTGGGGCAGGCGGTTTTCAATTATATGATGGGATAATTCAGCATAAATTGATGCGGCTCCATCAGATCCGCTATCATGTGGATATTGTCCCTTATGATATGGTTTGGCATATTACCTCTGTTTTGATGGTGCTAATCGGCATTGTTCTTTTAGTTCGTTTTGCTAAGAAAACAGGAGCTGTTTCGAGAAATGCACAATAGTCATCATTTAGGGTATAACTTCAGTTTCCACCTCCTCTTAATGGTGCCGTTTATTTTTGCCTTATTGGCTTATCTGGGGGCGGTAGTTAAAGTTGTTCTTTCAGGAAAAACATGGCCCCTTTACCGTGTGATCTGGTGGGTACTAGGTGTATTCTGTGCTCTTGGGGCCGTAACTGGACCAATAGGTGCACGGGCCCATGCCGAATTTACAGTACATATGATCGGACATTTATTGCTAGGTATGCTTGCGCCTCTACTTATGGTTCTAGCGGCACCGATGACATTGATTTTACGAACAGTTAATGTGGTGTTGGCTCGCCGTCTGTGTTTGATTTTAAAAAACAAATTTTTTCGATTTATAGGCAGCCCAATGATTGCTTCTGTTTTGAATATCGGGGGTCTATGGCTCCTTTATTATAGCAGCCTGTATAATGTGATGCAGGAAAATGTTTTTTTGCATTTGCTGGTGCATATGCATATTTTTCTGGCAGGATATGTTTTTACTTTGTCGATTATCTATATTGACCCTGCCCCGCATCGATTGAGCTTCGTGCATCGAGGGCTGGTGTTTGTGACCGCTTTATCGGGGCATGGGATTTTAGCCAAATATATATATGCCCACCCTCCAGCTGGAGTGGGTGCGGAACAGGCTAAGATGGCCGGAATGGTTATGTATTATGGCGGTGATGTTATTGAGCTTGTTTTGATTATTATCTTTTTCTATCAGTGGTATAAGTCTTCGAGACCTGCTAAGGCTGTGGATCAATTATACGGAGTCCAATGAATCGGTGGGATTCCCTTGATGAGATAAGAGTTCATTGACCGTTAGGAAGGAATCGGCTCCCCATCGGTTAATGAAGTTAGGTCTCATTGACCGTACTAACCAAAAAATCACATTCACGGACAATGACAGACCGTTTNNCGTTCCATTGACCGTCCTAAACTAAAACTGTCTCTCTTGGGCAATGACGCGACCGATTCATTTTAATTCCACAACAACCGCAGCTGCTCCCTAATCCCATCAATTAAATCCAAAGGCCCTACACTGTAACTAGAAAGCGTCACGGACCTCTCTTCCCCTGCTCTGGCATGCAGATAACTCGCAGCAACCATCGACTCAACAGGAGAAGCACCTTGCGCTAAAAACGAAGTAATCATCCCCGTCAACACATCACCGCTCCCACCCTTGCCAAGCGCATCATGGCCATGAGGATTAATAAACACATTGCCATCTGGGGTAGCAATAACCGACCGGTGTCCCTTTAACAACAAATAAACGCCGTAATCTTTCGCGAAAGTCTTCGCAATCCCTATTCGGTCCTCTTCCACTTCTTTAACCGTCTTATTTAACAACCTCGCCATCTCGCCAGGATGGGGCGTAAAAATGACATCCCCTTTATATTGCCGTACCAAATTCAACTCGTCCCGAAGCAAATACAAAGCATCTGCATCAACCACAACCGGCTGGGTGGTCAATAACGATATCAAGGATTTCATCCAAGCCTCACCACCAGGAAATCGGCTAATCCCCGGACCCATCGCCACACTCGTAAATTGATGCAGTAAAGTTGAAAGTTGATCAATCGCCTTGATAGAAAAATGTCCTTCCTCATCCCGCAACGGCAAATATAATGACTCAGGATTTTGTGCGGCAGCCATTGGATAGATACTCTCCGGTAACGCTAATGTGACTAGCCCTGCACCAGAATTGAGCGCTGCTTTTGCCGAAAAAATCGGTGCACCAACATAGAACTTGGATCCCCCAACAACCAGAACATGACCAAATGTCCCCTTATGACCATCCTTTGGCCTTACCGGAACCGATTTAGCAACTAGATCCTCCGTAATTAAACGCGGTAAATTTATACCCAAATCCTCAACTATTGATGGCGGCACGGAAATATCAACCGCCTTCCATTCACCCACAAACTTTGGACCATCCTCTAAAAAGAACCCTTTTTTAGGAAAAACAAACGTCACTGTCATTGAAGCTTTGACTGCTGTCCCCTCTACCCTTCCGCTATCACTGTTAACACCAGAAGGAATATCAACAGAGACAATTAGTTTTTTCCCTGCCTGTTCATTTATCATGGATATGATGGCTCCGAAAGGTTCCCTAACAGGCCCACTTACACCGGTCCCTAAAAGTGCGTCAACAATCACATCGGCCTGTTCTATTTCCAACTGAACCAAATCAAGCGCACTGTCATGTAAAAAAAGAATCGGTAACTGCCGGTTCCGATAGACGTCAAAATGTACCTTCGCATCCCCTTTAATCTTATCAGGGGGTACAACCAAACCTAACTGCAAATCATATCCCAAATCACACAGTCTTCTTGCAATAACAAATCCGTCCCCGCCATTATTCCCGCCCCCTGCGAGCACTAAAATACGCGGTTTCTCACAAGGAGAACCCGAAATAATTTCCTCCACTACCCTTGCTCCAGCATTCTCCATTAAGACGATTCCCGGCAAGCCAAACTTGTCCATCGTATATTGGTCCATTTGCTGCATTTCTTTTTGACCTGCTATAAACATTATACTCGCTCCTTCTTCCAGTCCTTTCCCTTATTATAAACCTTACCCAAGCTCAAGACAGTTTAGATCCACATGAATTTGAAAAAACAAATAGGTTAAATTATATACGAGCAACTGTTTAGTTGCTCAAAAAAAATCGTCGGGAGTGATGTATCATGGGTAGAAACAAACTTTTGGTTCCTGGTTCAGGCGATGTCCTTAATCAAATGAAAGAGGAAATTGCCAACGAGTTTGGAGTTCAACTTGGTGCTGATACGACCGCACGAGCAAACGGCTCAGTCGGCGGCGAAATGACCAAACGTTTGGTCGCATACGCTGAGCAAGCATTGCGAAATCAGCAAGGTCAATAACCTATGCGATTTCAAAAGGGTGTCCTTATTTGGACACCCTCTTTTATCAACATTTAATTGGCAAACAGAATTTTGATTTCGCTCTCCGCCTCCACCATCCTGCCAAACCGATATCCTTCAATTAGCACATGTCGTTCATGATCGGTTAAACGGCGGTTCCATTTTGTTTCTAAATACATAATCACTTCGTTATAAAAAATTTCCGGATAATCAAAAGGGGTATTCATCAAATTCTTCTCCTCCTTTTCTTAATCGCCTTTGCTTTTATCCATCATGTCCAAAATCTCGACTATTTAAAATAGGATGACCGCAAACACGGCGAAAAATCATAAACGAGATTTGGAATAATCCCTTTTATAATAAATTATGCAAGAACTTAAAATCTGTATAGTCCAATAACAGTAGGCAAGAATCATTATTTTTTTAAAATAGGGAACAATAGTTGTGAAACTGGTTGTAAACTATGTAAACTGGCAGAAACCGGTTTATGATTATTATATTATGGGAAAGCGGTGAACGTGTTTATGAATCAGGATTTTTCAATCAATCACGAACAGATGCCTAACTTTAAAAGTCATGAAGAAGCACGCACTTATTTCAAAAACCTTTACGGCGATCGGTTTTTACTAAGAGGAACAGATATTCGCGAGGGAACAAAAGTCACCATGTATCATCTTGTGAAAAATCCTGAGGTATATCAGCCATATATGGAAAGTTTTTCTCATGAGGTGAAACATGAAATTACAAACATGGATGTCTTTAAAAGCTATAATACGATTGAAATAGATGAAAATGGAAACGTTCATTTTCAATCTTAACAAAGAAAAAAGGGAGCATTATAAGTGTAACGGGTTCCTAATCTATCGGAATACGTGAACTTGTACCTGAAAATATAAAATGCAAATGAACTTGCACCACAAAATGTGGTGCTTTTTGAATGTGAAAATAAAATAGCCCAATCATAATTGAACTTAGCTGCTTCAAAATTTAATTTCGAAGCTTTCTTTTACTAACGCCTCCGTAAGTTTAACAAACCCCTTCTCTTTTACTGCACATTTAGTTGGTACCGTTCAACATTAAAATAAGTTTTTTTATTTTTACGTTCTTTATTATCCTTTATTCCATACGCTTATTAATGGGGAGTGAAAACTAATGCAAAATGAGAAGTTTGATATCGAGATACTTAAATTAATTGAGAATAAACTTGATTATATTTACTCTATAGCTAAATCTAATTACAATGATAACCCCGAATTAATGGATACTATTGAAAATTTAGCTCAGGTAGCAAATATCTTTGCAAAAAGTAGAATTCAAGAATTAAAAGGTCATGTCATAACCTCCAGTCCACAAGGATTCATAGTGTCTAAAATAGCTAACTCATATTCAAGAATGCAAAATTATGAGAAGCAAAAAAAAGATATTAACGTTCCGCCTTGGAAGCTTTAATGCTTCTTTTTTTGTTCTAAAGACCATTACTTTTTTTATACATGTCCCCATATTCTTAAACTCAAGCACAAAATTAAGAAAACTTGAAATAATTATTGCGAATTTAAAGGAAAAAACAACCTATATGTCGAAATTATTATAGATAAAGGGGTTGACCCAATGAATAAAGTGGATTTACTAAAAAATCTTCGCAATGCCAGTCGAGGTAATTTTTTTTCAACAGAGATTCCTAAGGCTTCTAACGAGAATAAAAAAAAGATTGAAGAATGGGTTGGAGAATTAGAGAGTGAAGGAAAAATCAAGTTGAGAGAATGTGTACAGCGAGAAGACTCAATTTATTTACACGGAATAATTAAGTATGCATCGGAATAATCCGGTGCTACTTGCAAGATCGGACTTAATGTCATAATAGCATCAAAAGAAAAAGCCAACAAAAGTTGACCTTTAACTTTTTTATCATTAAATTTCATTTCTAATCAAAAAATCTATTTGTTTTTGTGAAAGTTGCTCACGATCAATCTCAATATCTTTCCCGCTGCCAATCAAAACAAGATCATCGTGACTTGATATCGGTTTTCTTCCTCTTGGTACAGATTCTGTATATTTCTTCCACTCACCATTAATCTTTGCGAGTGAGACATCACCTCTTTTCATCATCAAACCATCTATACTTTTCGGCATCATCAAACCTTTTATAAATTGTTTATTTGAAAAATAAAAATCTTCTTCCATTTTTTCATCTCCTTATTAGTTATTAGTATAACCCATTATTTTAAGTGCCTTCCCTCTTTAAATATTACATTGTAGTTTCTTTTCCAACTAATTTTCGAATGAAATGAATAAGGAAGGTACTTAAGAAAATTCCAATTAGGATACTAAAAAACACTAATTCATCCATATGGAATCCAAAAGCCGAAACAATCATTTTTACCCCAATAATCGCTACAAGGATAAAAGCCGTTGTCTCGAATTCGGGCACTTTTTCGATAAGTGCAAGAAAAAGGTGCGCGACTCCCCGCATCATCAAAATTCCGATGACTCCACCAAGCAGTAAAATCCACTCTTGATTTGAGACGCCAAACGCGGCAATGACACTGTCAAAACTAAAGGCTATGTCCATCAGCTCTACCGTTAACACGGTCCGCCAGAAGCCTTTCTTTCGACTTTGAACTTCGTCATCCTCTTCATTTTTAGTTAAAAAGTTTTGAAATACAATCCAAAGCAGATAGTGACCGCCGATTATTTTTATCCAAGGGATAGTTGTTAGAGTTACGCCAATCCCAATTGCTATTATTCGAAAAAAATAAGCCCCAAATATCCCATAAAATAAGGCTTTCCTTTGCTGTTTCTTCGGAAGATGTTTGACCATCACCGCTAAAACAAGGGCATTATCAGCAGACAGCAGGCCCTCTAGGATAATCAAGGTACCAATTACTCCCCAGCTGGCTGGATTCGTAAATACCTCATTAAAGGCCTCCAGTGAAAAAATCGTACTGTAACTATTTAATATTCCTTGTAAGAAGTCCATCTGGATTTATTTCTCCCTTTCCCATTCCAGTAATGTTTGTCCCAATTTAACAGGTTTGTCTCCTTACTTAAATGTATGAAAGGCTTATGAATATATGACTGGCATTCTTTAACACAAAAAAAGCCTGTACTCCTCAAAGCAAACGGAGTACAGGCTTTAGTTCTTATTCTTTAATCAAGTCAATAAACCGCTCAACGACCTCATCAACAAATTTAACTGTTGCTTCATCTGCTAGGCGACCTGTTTTCTCATCGAATTTAGCCATAGCTTGGTTAATGAGAATCTCATTGCCAACTGGCGATAAAAGCTTTACTTGTAAAGCAGTTAAAATTTGACGCAACTGAAGCTGAGCACGTAAAGTTCCCATTAACCCGGTGGCAGCCCCTGCATTCATAACCGGCTTGCCAATTAGCACCTTATCCACACGTGATAACCAATCAAGTGCATTTTTTAAGACTCCTGGAATCGACCAGTTATATTCTGGAGTAATGATAATCACTCCGTCCGCTTCTTTTACCTTCTGTTTAAACTCCAATACAGAATCAGCAGGATTGAGTTCTTCATCCTGGTTATAATGCGGGAGCACACCAAGATCTAGTACTTCTAAATCAAATTTATTAGCGAAACGCTCCTGAATCGTGTAAGCCAATTGCTTGTTATATGAATCTTTCCGTAAACTGCCCACAAGTGCTACGATTTTCATTCTTATTCCACCTTTTTCCTATGTAATAAGTTGATTATAGAAATAATAATTTAAAAATTCAATTTTCTTGCTTGCACTAGTAAGAAAAGCGGAAGGCGCCTGGAGCTGGACAATTCTCGAAGTCGAATTTTATTCTTATCTTTAAGAAAAGCCGATTTCTTTTAGAAACCGGCTTTTTAATCATTTGAAAATAGTGGCAACAACCTGATCGTATGTCATCTTACTGTCGACCACGAAAACACCTGGGCGTAATTTGTTTTCCAGCCCTTTCGCCTCGATATCCTTTGAAAAATCAAAGGCGTTCTTAACAATATTCGCGGATACAAGGATTCTTCCTACATCAATACTGGTCATTCCGTCTGCTACATTAATGACAACACGTGTTTCTGTTTTAGCTGCGTCGGTAGCTGCAGGAGCCGCTTTTGTTTGAACTGATGCCTTGGCATCCTGCACTTGCTTATCATTTTCAGCCTTCGTTTGGACGACATAGCCCTTTGCTTCCAGCTGTGTTTTCATTTCATCATCAGATGGCTGAACCTTCTCAGTTGAAGTAGTGACTGATGATTTAGCAGTTGCATTGGCAACATCATTTTTTCCCGAAAGATAAATTGCGCCACAAATTGTGGTGGTAATCAGCATACCGGCTGCAAAACTGCTAAGTAAATTAATTTTCATTTGCAACCTTTCTCCCTTCCTTTAATGTCCGGTAAGGAGCGAGCATTTGTTCAATCTTCTCTACACTTACTTGTTTCATATCGGCAATGCTTTCGGTTGAGTAATTGCGGTTCGCTAAATCGAGTACTTCACGCATGAAGACTTTTTCTTCAGAAGTAAGTTGAACGCCTGCTTCCCTCATGACGACTTCGATATCAAGTTCAATGTTCCTAATTGCATCTTGAATTGCATTGATTTCCTTCATAGTCGAGATATGAATTAAATCAATTTGCTTATGTTCTGCCTTTGATGCTTGAGATGTCCTGTAAATTGAAATTACTAGTAATATTACAGAAATCCCGAATAATCCGGCTAAAGTCCAAACCATCATTTTTAATACCCTCCAATAGTTTATAACAAATATATATTATACAACCAATCTAGTTTTTTTGCCTATTTTAACTGCAAAATACGGCTAAAGTCGTAGAAATTTGGCATATTACGGAGAACCAGGAAACATTTCTGTCTATTAATAGCAACCTCTAGTAATTACATTGCAACAAATAAAAAAGTAATGAGATAAAAATCTCATCACTTTTTTATTTAAGATTGGAAAATTTGGTCAATTTCTTTAATTTCATCATTGGTTAACTGGATCTCCAATGTTTTAAGATTATGGAGTACTTGTTCTGCCCTTTTTGCTCCTGGGATAATAACATCAATAGCCTCGCGGGTCAAATACCACGCAAGAACAATATGTGTTACTTCTGCCTCCTTTGCATTGGCAATTTTGCGAATGCGCTCCATTCTTTCAAGTGTATCTTCGAAAATCTCTTTTTTGAAAAACTTCCCGCGCTTTTCTTCTAGATTCGTGTTCTTATCATATTTACCTGTCAATAAACCAGAGGCAAGGGGAAAGTACGGGATAAAGGAGATTCGATTGTTGTTGACGTAAGGAAACAATTCCCTCTCCGCTTCACGGCTTAATAAGTTATATTCACCTTGGTACACATCTACATATCCATCCTTATTGGCCTCTTTCAACTGCTCGATGGAAAAATTAGAAACCCCGATGGCTCTAATCTTTCCTTCATCCTTCAATTGTTTTAATGCCCCTACCGCTTCATCCTTCGGTGTGTCTTGGTCTGGAAAATGGATATAAAATAAATCTATGTAATCTGTTTGCAGACGCTGTAAGCTCTTTTCGACAGCTTGTTTTAAAAAGGCTGGAGAATTATCAAGGACGATGTCTTTTCCGACGAATTTATGGGCTGCTTTAGTAGCAATGACAATCTCCGAACGACTGCAGTTTTCTTTTACAACTTCCCCAATAATCTCTTCGGAACGTTTTGGACCGTAGATAAAAGCGGTATCCAAGAAATTAATCCCGTTCGTGAGTCCGTTACGAACTAATTCCCTGCCTGCTTCTTCGTCAAGGTTTGGGAATAGATTGTGACCACCGACAGCATTGGTACCCAGACCAATCGGATTAACATATAAATCGGTTTTTCCAATACGAACTTGATTTAACATTTACCAATCATCTCCTTATTTTACATATTTTCATGATAACAAACATTGGACAAATAGACTAAGTGAAAGACTCTTAAAAAATCAGACTCCTTAATTCAGCCTCAGTATATTTACCCTTAATGCCTTGTTTATTTTGAAAATAAAGATAGATTTCTTCATTGGAATAATCCTCTTTTAAACCTTTTATAGTCGTTGCTAAATAAGCATGTGAAGGCTTTTTCCATTCGATATCATTGATATCCCACGATGCAGTAAACGTATAAATTGGATACCCCTTTTCCTCCCCTAAATATAAAATGTTCCCGTACCAGGCATTGCGGCGGAATACTTTCGAACCCTTTTTGATAACCTCATTTAAATCAACCATAAAATCTATTCCGTTATTTTCCTGACTAACTACATCTATAAACTGCTCAAAAGTGATTAAGTATTTCTTACTATATGTAACATAACTGGGATCTTGTGTTAACCCAATAAACGCCACTCCTTGTGATTCCCATTTTGCTGCCTCTTTTGCAAAGTAAAGGGGAAAATTCATAGTAAAAGTGGACGAAGCTACTGGAAGTGAGGGATCTTTACATCCTGTCTCCATCTTTGTAGAGCCTTCGGGTTTTCCCCCTTTTATGTAACATAAAAAACGATCAGTATTAATATTTGAACCATAACTTGCATACCAGACATAATTTTTGTTCACTATATCCCACCTTTCTTCCCTTTTTTATATTGTAACACTATTGGGTCTGTATGATATTTCCTCACAGCTTATGATTACTCACATATTAGCTAAAACTACTTATAATAATTCCTTTTCTATTAGGAGGACCACATGAAACTAACCGATACACTTGTACAATGCTTAGAAAATGAAGGGGTTGAATACATCTTTGGAATCGTCGGCACCGAAACACTCGATCTAGCTGATTCCCTTTCAAAATCAACAAAGATACAGTATGTGAATGTCAGGCACGAACAAGGCGCCGCCTTTATGGCTGACGTCTACGGAAGATTATCAAAAAAAGCAGGCGTCTGTTTATCAACACTTGGGCCAGGTGCTGCTAACCTGGTCACAGGTATCGCAAGCGCTCAACTTGACCATTCCCCGCTAGTGGCCTTAATTGGCCAGGCTGGGGTTGAACGCCAGCATGGTGAATCACATCAATATATGGATATTGTCAAACTACTAGAGCCTGCAACAAAATGGAGCACACAAATCCTTGATTCACAAACGGTCCCAACGGTTTTTCGAAAAGCTTTCAGACTTGCACTTATGGAGAAACCAGGTTCAGTTGCCATCACCCTGCCAGAAAACTTTGCGGCCGAACAGATTGCAAATACTCCTTTACCGGTTACGCTAACACCTGAAACAGTTCCGGATGCAGAATCACTAAACACTGCAAAGGAACTTATTCAAAAATATACTAAACCTTTCATTATTATCGGAAATGGTGTAATCCGACAAGCGGCTGTCCAAGAGCTTATAACCTTTATCAACAGCCTTCAATCTCCTGCCTCACACAGTTTTATGGCAAAAGGGATTTTACCACCAGAACACCAACAGAATTTTTTCACATTCGGGTTCAAAGAAAACGACACTGTTCTTGCTGGTATAAATGAAGCCGACCTTTTAATTGTCATCGGTTTTGATTTTGTCGAACAGCTGCCAAATGCTTGGAATAAAAACAAACTCCCAGTTTTACATATTGATCCATTGCCAGCAGAAGTAAATGAATATTACCCGGTTCAGTGTGAGCTTGTCGGTAATATAAAGAAGACACTTGAAGCCCTAAACCAAGCAGAGTTAACGGTCAAATCCTGGCTGCCATCAGGTGACCTGCAAGCTCAAATTAAAACAACCTATCAAATAAACCAAAACCAACAAGAATCACTGAACATTGAGAATGTTCTTCACGTAATTGAAAAATTTACTCCCGAGAACACGATTGTCATTTCCGATGTCGGCGCCCATAAAGTATCTATCGCCAAAACCTATCAGCCTAAAAAACCGGACCGGTTAATCATGTCAAATGGACTGGCCACCATGGGGATTGCCATCCCAGGTTCAATCGGGGCAAAACTGGCCTGCACTAATGACCCTGTTATATGTATTACCGGTGACGGCGGCGCTCTCATGAATTTTGCTGAACTCGAGACCGCTAAGCGTCTGGGTCTCTCATTTACCATTATTGTTTTGGACGATTCGATGTTAAAGCTTGAAGTAAAACAAATGAACAATAAGTTTGGGAACACCTACGGAGTAACCTTCCAAAACCCAGATTTTGTCCAGCTCGCCCAAAGCTTCGGGGTTAAAGGAATCAGGCCTAAAACATTAGCCGAACTGGAAATCATTCTTAAAGAACCGCAACAAGAAATCGTGCTAATCGACCTTGTCACACAAAATCCCCAGTAAGCTTGGAATATGGAATACTTCCCAGAATATGTAGATAGAAAGTCTTATTTTAGGGAATGTAACTTTTTATATTTTGGAAAGTTACAAAGTTACAAAACAAATTAACAAGAAAAAGGCAGTACTCATAACCATGTCGGTTACAGGTATTGCTTTTTTGTTATACAACAAACTAAACTGTACTATATCAACGGTTCAAAAAATTGTAACTGATTCCTATAACTTTCTTACTTTTCTTGACTATATCGCAAAGAAAAGCCTGTTACATTTTTATAATAAAAAATCTGTTGTAACTAATTTTGCATCCTGTTACAATAAAACCATAGAATTTATAGAAAATTTATAAAATTCTAATTGTTAATGTTCTAAACGATTGGAGGAGTGCTTGTTGTCAAGATTACCAAAAGTGAATGAATTAGGTTTCTTTGAAATCCGACTTGAATCCATTGGCGGTTTAGGAGCCAATTTAGCCGGAAAGATGCTTTCTGAGGATGGAGTTGTTGGAAACGGACTCAATGGAGTCGGTTTTTCATCATATGGATCCGAGAAAAAAGGATCGCCTGTAAAAGCACACATTCGTTTTTGCGACCCAGAAACGAACATACGCGACACCACACCAATAGAACGTCCACATGTAGTCGGCATTTTCCATGATGCCCTTTTCAAGACCATTGATTGTACCAGTGGGATTTACCCCGATAGCACCATCTTAGTGAACTCACAAAAAACTCCTGATGAACTCAAACATGCAATGAAAATCCCTGGCGGAACCATCGCTATCGTTGATGCAACAGGGATTGCCCTCGAAGAACAAACCAAAGCCAACACTGCCATGTTAGGGGCACTCTACCGAATCTTAAATTTCTTAGACCCAGAGTCGATGAGACAGACCATTCGCCGCACCTTCGAAAAGAAATACCCACACTTAGTCGAACCAAACATTCGTACCTTTGATCGCGGTTTTAATGAAGTTGAATTCCAAACCTACTTAGTAGATGAAAAAACAACGCTAAAACCATTTAAACGCGCAGAACCGCTGCTCGGTTACGAAACTCAGACGATTGGCGGGACGATCATCAATCCAGGAAACAGTATCTTAAAGGACTTGAGTATATCCCGTGCCGGCATGCTGCCGCATTTTCATGAAGATAAATGTATTAATTGTGCAGCCTGCGATACCGCTTGCCCTGACTTTTGTTTTGTTTGGGAAGAAAAGGCAGATAAACGGGGCCGGCCGCAAATGTTCCTGCAAGGGATTGATTATCAATATTGTAAGGGCTGTTTAAAGTGCGTTCATGCTTGTCCTGTTGACGCTCTATCAAGTGAGCGGGAATATAATGACGGCTACGCAGACAAAAACCGTGTGCCTCATTTATTTGATCTAGCGATTCGAAACTAAGGAAAGGGCGGGAATTTATGTCCATCGAAATAAACCAAGAAAATATAACCGTTCCAAAAGGAACAATTGAACAAAGTATTGTGTTTGAATCTGGTAATGAAATGGCGGCCTATGCAGCCCATCAAATAAATTATCATGTAATGGGCTATTATCCGATCTCTCCTTCGACCGAGGTTGCACAGTTCCTTGATGGAATGAAAGCAAAAGGTGAACATGATATCGTGTTAATTCCTGCTGACGGTGAACATGGTTCTGCAGGTATTTGTTACGGTGCGTCAACTGGGGGCGGACGTGTATTTAACGCGACGAGTGCCAATGGCTTTTTATATATGTTAGAGCAGCTCCCTGTTCAATCCGGTACCCGTTTTCCAATGGTACTGAATTTGGTCAACCGCTCTGTGTCTGGCCCTTTAAATATTCATGGCGATCATTCCGATCTTTATTTTGCCTTAAATACAGGCTGGCCGATTTTAATGGCCCGTGATCCTCAAATCGTCTATGATATGAATATTATTGCTATTAAACTAGCAGAAGATTCTGAAGTTCGCCTTCCGGTCATCGTCTCTTTCGACGGTTATTTCACCTCTCACCAAAAACGGCGGGTTCAGGTCGTGAAGCACAGAGCGGATGTTCAAAAATTTATTGGCGAGCCGCCAAGGAACTTCCCTCATGCGTTGGACCGTGAGAATCCTGTCACAATCGGCCCCTATATGAATGAACCTGATTATATAAATAACTGCTATCAACAGTCAGTAGCGATGTATAAGGCAGAGCAGGTTTTCGAAAGAATTTCCCACGAATATGCGGAGTTAACCGGCCGGGAATATCCTGTTCTAGATTTGTACCGAATGGATGATGCGGAGCTTGCCGTATTCATGCTGAATTCAGCTGCTGAAGTATGTAAAGATGTGGCTGACAAACTTCGTGCACAAGGAATCAAAGCCGGGGTCATCTCCCCTAATATGATTCGTCCATTCCCGCAGCAAAAGTTAGCCGAAGCACTAAAAAATGTTAAAGCGGTTACAGTTGGTGACCGTGCAGATTCTTACGGTGCACATGGCGGAAATATGGCCCTCGAAGTAAGAGCTGCACTTCAAACCGTTGGAAACAGCCATACGAAAGTAGTAAACCGTGTGTACGGATTGGGCGGCAAAGACTTCTATGCAGATGAAGCTGAAACTTTTTTCCAATTAGCTCAAGAGGCTGCTGAAAAAGGTTTCGTTGAGAAGCCATTCGACTATTTTGGCCATAATCCAGGTAAACCGGAATTTGCTCCAAAACGCGTCTTAAATCCAATGAAAAAAGAAGACCTGAATACAGGTCTTCTAACCGTAACTCCTGACGAAAAAACAGGAGAATTAAAAGTAAAAATCCCTCCATTAAGGAGCTTAACGAAAAAACCGAAACGCTTGGCTTCTGGACACGGAGCATGCCCAGGATGCGGAATATTCTCAGGATTAGAGCTGTTTTTCAAAGGAATTGAAGGAGATATCGTGGCGCTATTCCATACAGGATGTGCGATGGTTGTAACAACCGGTTTCCCTTACAGTTCTCACAAAGCAACCTATATTCATAATCTCTTTCAAAATGGTTCGGCAACATTATCTGGACTGGTTGAAATGTTCCATGAGCGAAAACGCCGCGGTGAATTAGATGAACTGGGTCTCTCTGACGATTTTACCTTTGTCATGGTCACCGGTGACGGAGGAATGGATATCGGGATGGGCCCTGCAATCGGAACGGCACTCCGGAATCATAAAATGATTATTCTTGAGTACGATAACGAGGGTTATATGAATACAGGCAGCCAGTTATCCTATTCGACGCCTATGGGTCACATGACAAGCACTTCAAGTGTTGGGAAATTCCAAAAAGGAAAACCCTTCCACCACAAGGACACAGCGCAAATTATGGCTGCGACTCATATCCCATATGTCTTCACGGGAACGGAAGCATTTGACCGGGATCTTTTGAAAAAGGCTGCGAAAGCCCAATGGTATGCCAATAATGAAGGCTTAGTTTACGGAAAGATTTTAATTACCTGCCCTTTAAACTGGAAATCGAAGGATGAATTAGGCCAGTCGATTGTCGAGGCTGCGGTTAATTCCTGCTTCTTCCCTCTCTATGAGGTTGAAAACGGAATTACCACGATCACCTACGATCCTGAGGCTAAGAACAAACGATTACCTGTTACTGATTGGCTGAAGTTGATGGGAAAAACCAAACATCTGTTAAAAGAAGACAGCCAAGACTTATTGAAAATGTTTGATGAAGAAGTAGAACGCCGCTGGATGAAACTAAAGGCGAAGCACGAAAGTCCATATTTATAAGAAAAGCGCAAGGCGCTTAGACTTCGGCGACAAGCACAAGACGAGCC
>NZ_NUNF01000106.1:0-189 GCF_002585305.1 Bacillus sp. AFS037270
CGTCCGGACCGCCATTTTTATCCCAGTAGGTTAACTCTACTGTTGATATATATATAAATTGTGTGGCTCAGTAGCTCAGTCGGTAGAGCAAAGGACTGAAAATCCTTGTGTCGGCGGTTCGATTCCGTCCTGAGCCACCATTACATTTAATGCTGTACTAATCCTATGTTTGGAGGGGTAGCGAAGTGG
>NZ_NUNF01000106.1:228-1346 GCF_002585305.1 Bacillus sp. AFS037270
GAATCCGTCCCCCTCCACCATTTTAGGGGTATAGTTTAAAGGTAGAACGAAGGTCTCCAAAACCTTTGGTGTGGGTTCAATTCCTACTACCCCTGCCAGAGAAAAGAATATGGCGGTTGTGGCGAAGTGGTTAACGCATCGGATTGTGGTTCCGACATTCGTGGGTTCGATTCCCATCAGCCGCCCCATTTTATTTTTTTAAAAAACCTATTGGGCTATAGCCAAGCGGTAAGGCATCGCACTTTGACTGCGACATGCGTTGGTTCAAATCCAGCTAGCCCAGCCATTCTTAAGGCAGCATAGCCAAGTGGTAAGGCAGAGGTCTGCAAAACCTTTATCCCCGGTTCAAATCCGGGTGTTGCCTCCAAAATTTTATATTGCGGGTGTAGTTNNTCGAGTCCATTTAGGCCCACCATATTTTTGTTCCGCAGTAGCTCAGTGGTAGAGCAATCGGCTGTTAACCGATTGGTCGTAGGTTCGAGTCCTACCTGCGGAGCCATTTTTTTTTATTGAGAAGTACTCAAGAGGCTAAAAGAGGCGCCCCTGCTAAGAGTGTAGGTCGGGTAACCGGCGCGAGGGTTCAAATTCCTATTTCCACCATTCATATAATGCGCCTTTAGCTCAGCTGGATAGAGCATACGCCTTCTAAGCGTACGGTCAGAGGTTCGAATCCTCTAAGGCGCGTAAAAAAATTAAAAGGTATAAAAGCGCTTATATAAGCGTTTTTTTTTTGTACTTTTTTAACTTAGCCATCCCTAATTTATCTATTATTTTCATAATCTTATTATAAAATAAAAAAAGAATCTGATTTGTTTCCACAAGAAAGATTGTCAAGTGTTGTACTTAAAGTAATGGGTGCAAAACTTGAAGTTCAAGTGTCATTTTGGTGTCTATTTTTTATCGTACTAACGAAGTAGGTTAAGTTAACAATGTCCCTTAGTTCAAATACCTCCCTAAAATTTAGGTAAATAATATTTTAATTCCGAATGGAGAAAATACATTAGACAAATGATTTTAACCGAAAAGGGAGGAAAGGAAAAATGACAAAAGTACAAGATTTAATGTCAAAAGATGTAAAAGTATGTACTCCGCATGAGTCAGTGACAGCTGCAGCAAAA
>NZ_NUNF01000107.1 GCF_002585305.1 Bacillus sp. AFS037270
ATGCTTCTTTTTTTGTTCATTTATTTTTGGTGAGCAGGAGTTTCAATTGGCTTTTTGGCTTGGTAGAGCTTTCGGCTTACCAAGGTTTGTAGTGTTAAGAATAACCCGCCGACAACCCAATAAAGAGGGAGAGCTGCTGGTGCGTTAAAAGAAAACATCACAATCATTAACGGTGACATCAAGCCCATCATTTTCATTTGTTGCTGCTGGGCAGTAGGCATATTAGATTGGGAGACCTTGAATTGGAAATAATAAACAAGGCCAGCGATAATCGTAATGATAATATCTGAATGCCCTAGATTAAACCATAAAAATTGATGGGTGGCAATTTCCTGTGAACCGCGAATAGCATAATAGAAAGCTGTTAAGATCGGCATCTGGATAAGGATTGGCAAACAGCCCATATTCAATGGATTAACACCATGCTTTGAATACAGAGCCATCATTTCAGCTTGAAGTTCCTGTTTCTTTTTTGGATCTTTTTCGGTTTTCATTTTCTTTTGAATGGAATCCATCTCCGGTTTTAAAGCATCCATTTTTTCTTTCATGGCCATCTGATTTTTGTATTGCTTAAGCATTAATGGCATTAATACAAGTCTGATAATCAGTGTAACAACGATAATCGCTAAACCATAGTTACCACCAAAAAATTCAGCAGTTGAATGGATAATCGTCGAGAAAGGATGGACAAAATAGGTTTGAAAAAACCCTGTTTTATTAGTAGTTGTTGTTTGTGCTTGTGATGAGCAAGCAGATAAAAGTAAAGTTGACAAAATAAAAATAGCCGCAAGTATAAGTGAAGATCGATTCTTTTTCATATTTCCTCCTAAAATGTCTTAGAATATTATGTGTTTAAATAATGAGGGAGGAAATTGGTTCTTCAGAATCATCCTGTGAACATTCTTTTCTACGAATATATTTAACAATTCTTTTCAGAATAAAACTTCCATTTATACTATTTTGATTCCTGTAGAAAACATGCGGGTAATTAATTTTTGTGTTTGCAGATTCAGAAAGAGAACCTAAAAAGGTATATTCTACACCCCAAGCCCACAAAAACTTTATTGTGATTCCAAGGAAAATACTCACATAAAGGGCGTTTAGAGCATTTATATCTGAAAGGTCAATCAGCAATTGAAACAAAAATTATCACCTCACTTAAATCCCAATGATATGAGTATATAGGAGAAACCGAAAAGAATCAATTTTATCACAGACTAAATCCCATAATATGAAGACATTGCTAATAGTTTAAAAGTAAGGTTTTCTAAAATCCCAGTATAGCTAAGAAAAACACTGATCCTTATGAATCAGTGTTGTAATAATGTTTTCTAGTGTGCTGTCAACATTTGATAGGCAAATTCAACTTTCTCTTCAGTTGGCGGCTCTACATGTTTTAAAGGATATTCGTGTCCAAGGGCTTCCCATTTGTAAACTCCGAGTTTGTGGTAGGGAAGAATTTCAATCTTATGAACATTTTCAAGTGTTCCTATAAACTCTCCAAGTTTCTCCAAGTCCTCCGGATCATCTGTGACGGTTGGGACAAGAACATGGCGCACCCAAATTGGCACCTTCCGTTCGGATAAGAACCTAGCAAACTCAAGGATGTGATCATTAGCCATACCTGTCAGTTGAATATGTTTTTTTCGATTGATATGTTTTAAATCAAGTAACACTAGATCTGTATATTGTAACAGTTCTTCTAATTGTTCTATAAAGAGCTTCGCGTGAGAAAAACAGCCTCCTGAAGAATCAATGGTAGTATGAATTCCTTTCTTTTTACACTCTTTAAATAATTCGGTTAGAAAGGGGATTTGTAATAAGGGTTCCCCGCCGCTAACTGTGATCCCGCCGCCTGATGCTTGAATGAAAGGGAGATAACTAGTCAGATCATCCATGATTTCGGAAACAGACATTTGTTTTCCAGAACCGATTTCCCAAGTATCTGCATTATGGCAAAACTGGCAGCGCAATAAGCATCCTTGTGTAAAAATAACATAACGAATTCCTGGTCCGTCTACTGTCCCTAAAGTTTCTATTGAATGTATATTTCCAATCATGATGATGATCCCCCTTATTTTTTAGCAGGAGTCCCCTAAGATTAGGGAACTCCAATTTATTCTAACTACAATGATTCGTGGAATGTACGGTTAATAACATCGAGCTGTTGTTCTTTGGTTAATTTAATAAAGTTTACAGCATATCCAGATACACGAATTGTTAATTGTGGATATAACTCAGGATGCTCCATTGCATCAATTAATGTTTCTCTATTAAAGACGTTAACGTTTAGGTGATGGCCCTGTTTAATGGAATAGCCATCTAAGATAGATACAAGGTTGGTAATCCGGCTCTCTTCTTCTTTACCTAATGCTTTTGGTACGATGGAGAAGGTGTTGGAAATTCCATCCATTGCATATGCATATGGAATCTTAGCAACTGATGATAATGATGCTAATGTTCCTTTTGTATCTCGTCCGTGCATTGGGTTTGCACCAGGTGCAAATGGTTCACCAGCACGACGGCCATCAGGCGTGTTACCAGTTTTCTTTCCGTATACTACGTTTGAAGTGATGGTTAAAACTGATAGTGTATGAAGTGAATCACGGTAGGTTACATGCTTACGTAATTTTTTCATAAAGGTTTCAACAACCTCAACAGCTATGCTGTCAACACGATCATCATTGTTACCATATTTAGGGAAGTCGCCAGTTGTTTCAAAGTCAACAGCTATGCCGTTTTCATCACGAATAACCTTTACTTCACCGTATTTAATGGCACTTAATGAGTCGGCAACAACACTTAGTCCAGCAATACCAGTTGCCATAGTTCTTAGGATTTTTGTATCATGTAAGGCCATTTCAATTCTTTCGTAGCTATATTTATCATGCATATAGTGAATAACATTTAATGTATTAATGTAAAGACCAGCAAGCCATTCCATCATTTGGTCGAAGCGCTGCATCACTTCTTTGTAATCTAAAACATCAGATGTAATTGGGCGATATTGTGGTCCTACCTGAATTTTTAACTTTTCATCAACCCCGCCGTTAATTGAGTAAAGAAGAGCTTTTGCAAGGTTAGCACGAGCCCCAAAGAATTGCATTTGCTTACCAATTTCCATGGCTGATACACAGCAGGCAATTCCGTAGTCATCGCCGTATTCAGGGCGCATAATGTCATCATTTTCATATTGAATTGAGCTAGTTTTAATAGACATATTAGCACAATATCTCTTGAAGTTTTCAGGCAGCTGAGCTGACCATAAAACCGTTAAGTTTGGTTCAGGGGCAGGTCCTAAATTATCTAGTGAATGTAGGAAACGGAAAGAGTTTTTCGTTACTAGTGAGCGGCCATCTTGAGCTATTCCGCCGATAGATTCTGTTACCCATGTTGGGTCACCACTAAATAATTCGTTATAATCAGGTGTACGGGCAAATTTTACTAAACGTAGCTTCATAATGAAGTGATCCACGATTTCTTGAGCATCTGATTCAGTTAATGTGCCATTTTCTAAATCTCTTTCAATATAAATATCTAGGAAAGTTGATGTACGGCCAAGGCTCATGGCAGCGCCGTTTTGTTCTTTAATAGCAGCTAAATAGCCAAGGTATAACCATTGGAATGCTTCTTGTGCATTCTGTGCAGGACGGGATAAGTCAAATCCATAACTCGAGCCAAGTTCTTTTAATTCATTTAAGGCACGAATTTGCTCTGCGAGCTCTTCACGAAGACGCATATTTTCTTCTGACATGACGCTGCTTGTATTTTCTTTGTCTAATCGTTTTTGTTGAATAAGGAAATCAACACCGTATAATGCTACACGGCGATAATCGCCAATAATACGACCGCGTCCGTAAGCATCTGGAAGACCAGTAATAATAGCAGCTTTACGAGCAAGCACCATTTCATCTGTGTAAGCATCAAAAACACCTTGGTTATGTGTTTTTCGGAAATCAGTAAAGATCTTTTCAATTTCTGGATTTAATTCATAACCGTATGAAGCACATGCTTGCTTTGCCATACGAATGCCGCCAAATGGCTGTAGTGAACGATTGAAGGGCTTATCTGTTTGAACGCCAACAACTTTTTCTAGATCTTCATCTAAGTATCCAGGACCATGTGAAGTAATCGTAGATACTGTTTCTGTATCCATATCTAGGACGCCGCCATTTTCACGCTCTTGTTTTGTTAAAAGCATTACTTGTTCCCAAAGCTTGTTTGTTGCATCGGTTGCACCAGCTAAAAAGGAATCATCGCCCTCATATGGTTTGTAGTTTCTTAATATAAAATCACGTACGTTTACTTCTTTTGACCATGTTCCTTTATTAAAACCTTGCCATTGCTCCATTACTTTTCACCTCTTAAATTAGTAGAAGAATATATAACAGAAAGTTATTTATTTCATGCCCCTAGTATAACAGGTGAAAAGATGTAAAAAATGCACTATTTGTTAAGGAATTGTGAACCCTTTAAATTTAAGGGTTTTTAAGGGCTGTTTATGAATATTTTATGAACGTTGTTAGAGAAAAAATAAAAACTGTATTATATAAAAATAATATAAAATAAAAACTGTTATATAGAAAGAAACCATTAATATCACCATATTAATAGTGAAAACTTATGAAACAGCCTTCTTTGTCAAATGAAAAAGCAGGAAAGTCATTTCCTGCTACTAATTGACCACAATATAGGCGATCATTGGACCGTTGTGAGCTCGGTCAGGATGAACTTCACAAATTAATCGATAGGTGCCTTCTTTTTGAAATTGAAGGGGAACAAGGGTATCCTGGCCCTTTTTTACCGTTCCTTTAATGGTCGTACCTTCGATGTAGAAAGGATGTTCAGTCCCATTGATACCACTAATAATCAGGTTTACTTTTTCTCCCTTTTTTAAGACGATGGTGCCAGGGTCCCAGCGATAAGCTTCTATCTCTTTTCCGTTTTTCATTGTGGTTTTGAATTCTCCTGTTACCATGTGGATCTGACGAATTTTTCCTTCTTGATGTTGATTAAATACCGTTGTATCGCCGGCTTTTAACATGAACCAAGCAGAAATACTTGCCAATACTATGCCAACAGCTAGAAAAAATAACAGGGTTTCTTTTTTAAAGACTAAAAATTTCATCAGCAGACCTCCTCATATTTTGTCCTATTAAATGTTTATGCTGAGGAGGTTGGAAAACTTGTCTCATTTTAGAAATTTTATGTACATATTCATAAATTTAAATTATTGCTTCTTAACACGAGCGGTTGAACCATCATTTGTCTGTCTAAAATAAGTTTAAGTGTCCTTGGAATTAAAGATATTACTTTGTTTTTCGTTGTAGAGCGTTTATAGTAAAAACAGGAATGAAAAAATGGGTGGTAATCTGGTTGGGGATTAAAAAAGAAAAAGTGCTAAAAGTTGTGAAATTTATTTTTCCGGTGCTCTTGTTAATTTTCGCAATCATTGAGATGAAGAAATTTACTGGAAATATTAATGGAGAGTTACTTAAAAGTGAGATTAATGATCTCAATATTTGGCTGTTATTAGTAATCTTAAGCGTAGCCTTTGCGGCGGTTTTGCCGATGGTTTTATACGATGTAATATTAGTGAAGATTTTGAAGATAAAAGTCTCGAAAAGAGAATTGGTAGAGCAATCATTTATTGCCAATTCATTTTCAAATCTAATAGGCTTTGGCGGACTGATCGGAGCCATGCTGAGAACCTATTTCTTTCATAAGCTTGAGCAGGATAAACGGAAACTACTTGGAGTTATTGCCTCGGTTTCACTTTTTTATTTAACAGGAATCTCTTTCCTTTCCTGGATAGTAACAATCGACTATCGGAATTTTCCAGTGTTAGTGGATACAAGATGGCTTTATTTCGCGGTCTTAGGTGTAGGTCTGTACCTACCGATATTTTTAGGTATACATATATTTAAGACAAATAAAGACAATCAACGTGTACTGACTCTTAAGACTAGTATTGAGTTGGTTATCGTTTCAGTAATTGAATGGTTTGCTGTGTTTGTGGCTATTTTCATTTTAACTAAAATACTAGGAATTCACATCTCGTTCCTTGATTTGTTCCCTGTTTACATTATTGCTGCCTGTGCAGGAATTATTAGTATGATTCCCGGAGGCTTAGGTTCATTTGATCTAGTATTTCTTTGGGGGATGCAGGATTTACATATCCCAGAGGAAAAAGTGCTTGTCCTTCTTTTGTTTTACCGAATCGGCTACTATTTCATCCCATTTTTAATCAGCTTAGTCTTTTTTGTACGGCTTTATTGGCAAAGATGGAATCAATTATGGAATTATCTCCCGAAAGCGATCGTTCAAGGACTAAGTCATGTTATTTTGACCATGCTTGTTTTTTTATCAGGAGTAATCCTGCTGTTATCTGCTAGTGTACCAGGGATCATGTCAAGACTTAGAATTGCTCAGGAACTGCTGTCATTTCCAATTATCAATGTCTCACACCAGCTATCCGTTGCAGCCGGCTTTTTGTTACTGGGACTATCGCGTGGAATTGAATACAGTGTAAAAAGAACTTATGATTTAACCATGCTCGCCCTGATTCTTGCTGCTGTATTTTCCATTTTTAAGGGGATTGATTACGAGGAGGCTTCCTTTTTAATTATTGTCGCCCTGTTGCTTAGAATGTCAAAAGGGCAATTTTATCGTGAAAGTTATGTGCTAACATGGGGAAAAACAATCTTTGATGTGGCAATCGTTGTAATTGTTACTTCAATGTATATTTTAATTGGGTACTTTAACCTGCCAAATGCGAAAATCACCATTCCTAAAAAGTTTATCCCGTATGTTATTGTGGACTACCGGGATTTGTTTTCAAGTGCGATTATTGGCTTAATTATTGCTTTAAGTATTCTTTTTATAGGTTATTTAATTAGCCTGCCTAAGAAGTGGAAACTTGAAAGGTCAATTGACCATGAACAGGAAATCATGAATCATTTATCCATATATTCAGGCAAGGTATTGTCCCATTTAATTTTCCTGCATGATAAATATATTTTTTGGAATAGCAAGAGGGATGTTCTAATCTCTTTCCAAAAATATGCGGACAAATTAATTATCCTTGGAGACCCAGTTGGTGAGAAACAGGATTTTTCGAATGCGATTGAGGAATTCCAAGAAGCTGCTGATTTATACGGCTATACACCTGTTTTCTACCAAGTTAGCGACGATATGCTCCCATACTTACATGGTCACGGCTTTGCGTTTTTTAAATTAGGGGAAGAGGCCTTTGTTGACTTGAAGACCTTTACGCTTAAAGGAAACAAAATGCAAGGTTTAAGGGCACTGAAAAATAAATTTAATGGTGAACAGTATTATTTTGAAATGCTTAAACCCCCTTATACAAACGTCATTATGGAGGAATTGAGAAAAATCTCCGATGAATGGCTTCTTGGCCGAAAGGAAAAAGGGTTTTCATTAGGATACTTTAATGAAGATTATTTAAATAGAGCCCCGATTGCCATTGTAAAAGATAAAGAAGATCACATATTAGGTTTTATGAGCATTATGTATGTATACGATGATTATAAGACTGTCTCGGTTGACTTAATCAGAGTTCAACCGTCAGCACCGGAAGGTATAATTGACTTTTTTTTCTTATCGGTAATTGATTGGGCCGTCCAAAAAGGTTATCAGCGGTTTAATATGGGAATGGCACCATTATCAAACGTAGGTCTGTCGAAATTTTCCTTTTTGAGCGAAAAAATAGCAGCCCAAATTTTTCTTCATGGTCATTTTATCTATCAATTTCAAGGTCTAAGGAAGTTCAAAGAAAAATATACTGATATTTGGGAACCTAAATATTTGGCATTTAGAAGAAAATCGTCATTGCCGTTTATTATGGCCCAAATTGCCTTGTTAATTTCCAAAAAAAGAACATAAATAAACGGTTGGCAACTGCCAACCGTTTTGTTATGGTTAAAATTTACTATATTAGGAGGATATATTCATAAAATAGTACTTTATTTCTGCAAATAATCTGGTAAAATCAAGGGGGAATCTATGATAAAAGTAAGGGTGTTTCCTATTGAAGAAGTTTTTACCAGCCATTATTCTTTTTCTTTATCTTGTTACAGCTCAATTACATGTTTCGGCGGCAGAGTTAGTTCAGCTGCCACTGAAGAGTGAAGCTGCCGCTTTAATCGATTCTGATACTGGGGCTGTTCTCTACGTTAAAAATCCTAATCAAAAAATGTATCCAGCAAGTTTAACAAAAATAGCTACAGCTATTTATGCAATCGAAAAGGGCAATTTAGATAGTATTGTAACCGTTAGCAGTAATGCTGTGAGGCAAGATGGTACCCGAGTTTATTTAAATGAAGGGGAGCAATTACCTTTAAAACAGCTGATTCAAGGTATGCTTATTAATTCAGGAAATGATGCGGCCGTTGCAATTGCGGAGTATACGGATGGTACGGTTCAGCAGTTTGCAGAAAACCTAAATACTTATTTAAAAACAAGAATTGGTGTAACCAACACACACTTTACGAATCCGAATGGTTTATTTGATGCCAACCATTATACGACGGCAATGGACATGGCCTTAATAACTAATTATGCAATAAAGAATCCTGTGTTTGCAGAAATTTTTGGCACGAAGGTACTTCCATGGAAAGGACAGTCTTGGCAGACGACTCTTGTAACCCACCATAAAATGCTAAAAGGAGAGATTGCCTTTCCGGGAATTACTGGCGGTAAGACAGGCTATACCAGTGAAACAAAACAAACCCTGGCAACGACGGCTGACAACGGAAAGATCAGACTAACGGCAGTGGTATTAAAATCGAATTTAAAGAATGATAAGTATAATGATACTGCGGTATTACTTGATTATGGTTTTAAAAACTTCCAACATGCTACGATTAAGCAGGGAGAAATTTTTACAGCAGATCATAAGGATTTTTCCCCCGAGAAAGATACATTGATTACAGAACGTATTGAGGGTTGTAAAAAAAATGTTGCAAGCAATGGGCTTCTTTCAATCCAGGACGCTAAGGGCCAAATAGTTCAGACTGTACAATTAACCTACAAGGAGCCGCCAAAACCAAAAGCAGCAACTAAGAAAAAAGTTGAAAAGCACCACGATAATCGTCCTCAATTGCTGCTCCAAGTAAATGTGGTTTTAGGCATGATGGTTGTACTGATTGTTTTAATAATAGCTGTTCGGAAGAAACGTTCAACAGAATATAAACATACTAGTTAAACCATGGGATGTAAGCACCCATGGTTTTTTTTTGTTATAAATCGTCAACTGATAACGGACAAGAGTTGAAAGAGGCAGGAGAGTCTATTTGATCTTTATCATCTACAAAACTCCTTGTAGCAACAAAATCGCTCTGATCACCAAAATTTTGCCCATAGCCCTGATTTTTCTTATCTGAATTATGCCATTCAGCTAGCAGGTTTTGGCCAATATTTACTGCTGAGGCATTTTCAAAGGAATTAATTTTAATCATGAATATATTTATATTAATAAACGGAACAGGTACTGTCATTCAATCTCCTCCTTCCAACTAATTATCATTATATGCACCTTTATATGGTTTATGAAACAAGCGTAATAGTTGGATTAATTAGTGAATAAGTTTCGTATGATGAAAGTAGGATTAATTAATAAGAGTATAGGCGGTTATACAATTCGGACAAAGGGGGGTGTCGAGTGATGGATATAGATAAATTAAAACAGTGGATGGATATTGCAAAAAATATGCACGGCGGTGACTTTTGGAACAATATTTTTGATCAGGAATTTGCTAAACAATTTATGAATGAACAGCCTGCAAAGTCATCCACAGCGGATAGTGAATCGGGGAGGGCAGAAAATTCAAAGACTTTCCCGATAATTGATATCCTTGCAGGTGAGCATGAAGTGGTTGTGGTGATTGAACTTCCAGGAGTAGCGAAGGAGAATTTGGAATTAGGTCTCAATGGTAATAACCTAACCATTAAAGGAAAAGTGAACCCCCTCCATCCGCACTTAACGTTGAATTATTCCGAAAGGTTTTATGGTGAATTTCAGAGACAGATCACTCTGCCAGACACAGTGAGCCCTCAACAATTGAGTGCAAAATTTTGGAATGGTTTATTGATTGTCAGTTATCAGCGTACGATAGAAAAAGGTGAAATTATTCCAATTGAGTAGAAAGTTTGCGTAAATTAATGGGAGGCCCATTTTTATGGTTCCCCAGATTTTCTTGGACATGTTCAATGGTTTTTTCCATATAGATAAAGAAAGGGTAAACAAAAGGGAGTTTGTGATAATGTCATTAAAAGATTTATTCCTTATATTCAAGAAAAATGATTATGAAAAGGAATTAAAGAATAAATTGATTTCATTAGAAATGAATATTGAGGAGCTGAAAAAATCACTACAA
>NZ_NUNF01000108.1 GCF_002585305.1 Bacillus sp. AFS037270
GAGTGTTCTACACCAATATTAGGATCGGCAAAGAAAAACCGGTTGCCACCCTCCGGAGTAGCATTGGTTTCATCCACAGCCTGTTGGAGAAACAATTTGGACTCGTTCGCAAGCTGCAAGCTTCTTTCATGTATGATCTGCAGGTGATGTTCCGTCAAAAATCCAGCAACCACACCGCCAGGTATTCCCTCTGTCACAATTCCTAATGCGACAAGTAATACTTCTACAGCGCTAAGATCGCTATGCTCAGAAACAGGAGGATAGTATCCCGTTACAATGACTTTGGCATTTGGAAAGGTAGTAGCCACTTTAGAAAATAATGTTTTACTATTCTTAAGGAATTGAGTCCGATTAAGATCACTCAAATCATCTTGATTAAAAGGATTCAGGACAACTCGAAGATTCACATCATTGATTCCGCCATCCATAATGATCAGATCTACCTGGGTTGGATCCCCGACAAATAAATCACACTGTTGAAGAATGGTCGGATAGGAAACGGGCACCTCTCCATCTACTGCTGGAGTATTTGTATGATCATCTACTCCAATGGTTGCCCCAGAATGCGCAAGTACTTGGGTATAGAATCCGATATTTCCATTCCCAGCTTTAACCGCATTGCCGACCAGGGAATAGTGCTTTTCATGTTCGAATAAACCTTGACCCCAAGAAACAGAATCACCAATAACGAGCATATGGAAGGTATCCAACACTAAATTAAGGGTGTTAGATGGAGTTCCGTCTGATAGAATCACACGTGCTGTCACATGCTCTCCCGATGGATTTTGTTCAACGGTGGAAGGTCTAATCAAGGTGAACTCAAGCTGGGTTGGGCTTAATAAAGTTACATCCCTCATATCCTGATCATTGATCCGAACAATCGCATTTTCGGAAAATCCACTGCCAATTAACGTCACTTTTCGCCCTGGAGTCACTCGCATATGTTCATTTTCTTTTTGATCCTGCTGGGCAGAGTCGACCTTGGGCTTAATATACATAGAAGCTTTGTTGGATAATGTTCCATCCGACTGTTTTACCTGAATGGTGTGCTGCCCTCCTCTGATAAAAGGAGCCGAAAATTGCAGGGAAGTATCACTATAAACATTTGTTGGTACAGGTGAACCATCGATGAGCACAACATCCGTCTTCGTATAACGCTTACCTGTTAACGTGATGCTTTCCCCTGCAAAGGCATAGGCAGGAGTGGCTTGAAAAATAACCGGTTCAAGAAGTTTTCTCAAGAAATCTTCAGGATCGATGGCACGCATACTGATTGGTTCCGGTAGTTTCCCCCCCTCGTAGCCTGGGGAACCTTGGGCTGCAGATGCTCCATCAGGCCCTCTGGACCCGGCCGTTCGGGATCCAGGTCCGCAAACGACTCCAAAGTTTGCTTTAAGAGAATCTCCCACAGGTCCTCCTGCTCCACCAGAACCCCTTTCACCAGGCAGACCTCCTGCTCCTCCGCGTCCACCATCGATGGTTATGTAAAAACCTTGAAGGTATTGATTGATCACCTTCTGAGGGGCATATAGGGAAAGCTTCCCGCCAAATCCTCCATTCCCTCCATCTCCGCCTAAACCTGCATTTCCCCCAGCTCCTCCGTTGCCGCCAGCGCCGGAGCCAGACTTGCAGAATCCTGACCAGTCCAATTGCGCAGGTTTTCCTTTTCCTCCTTGGCCGCCATTCCCTCCATCCTGCCCAGCACCACCGGTCATTCCATCCTGGCCCCTTAAATCAAAAGCGGGACGTCCAATCATATCAAGAACCCATACTTCTAATTCAGGCGCACTAGTTCCATCTGGGCCTCTGCCGCCTTTGACTCCATGTATCCCATTTGACCCTGTAATGCCCACAAGCGTAGTCGAGGTTGGGGCTTGAGGAGGGGTTGGTGGTTTCATAGGTTTAGCTGGGCTATATTTACCTGGTCTTTCCCATGTAAACGTAACATTTTGCCCAACGGTTATTTTTTCAGCAATTAAAATAAGATAATGCTGTGGTTGTTTTAGGACGATGGTCGTATTGTCCTGTAAATTGATTTCAGTTGCGACCCAATAAGCGGTATCCACATTAATCTGGGTCGTAAGACTCGATAAAGAAGTAGCACTTACTGTTTTCGATGGTAAAGGAATGGCTTTCAGAATGGTAGCCTGGCCTCCAGCAGGTTGAAGGACTGGTGTGGCTGCCGTATTCGTTAATTTATACGCTGACTGGAAGTATACTTGACTGGCCGCTAAGTTCGGATCAGGCCTTGTTAGCCCTGCTTGGGGAATTAAATTTCCCGATAAATTGAGTGTTCCAAGGGATGAAAGAGACGTAATTCCCACCGATTCAAGAACGGCTTTGTGATACTGCAATCGGTCCCCGCTTGAACT
>NZ_NUNF01000109.1 GCF_002585305.1 Bacillus sp. AFS037270
TGGATGGCTAACGGGTGCAATGCTTTAAGAGGCATCGTCTTTTTGTTGTTCCACTAACGTGGCAGTTTAGTTTAACAAGCTAAATTTGAAAAATAATGGTGTGTATAAAGAAGGAATTTATGTTAAAGAATAAGCAAAAATCAGCTATTCAAAATATCCTTTGGGTGATATTAATGAAAAATCAAAAATTGTTTTTACTTGCTTTACTGGTTCTGCCTTGGTTAACGGTCCCTTTACTAGGCAGAAAGGCATTTAAAAGATTTCTTCCTACTGCCATATTTATGTGTACATTCACAAAAGCTTTGGATTTGTATGGTGAAAAGAAAAATTGGTGGAAATTTTATAATGGTATTGGACCTTTCAATAGTATGAATTTTATGAACTTCGGTCCTTATCTTGTCACTAGCTTATGGATATTAAAAATGACTTTTGGCAAATTCCCGTTATATATAATTTCAAATACTGTTCTTCATATGTTTTTTATCTTCGGTGGACTAAAATTTGTTGAAAATTTTAAAATATTTTCCTTAGAAAATTTATCAAAAATTAAATATTTATCAATAAATTTTGTAAGGGCTTTGATTCTATATGGTTTTCAATATATAACGTTACCCACTAAAAATAGAAAGTGATTTTATTTAAAAATGATTTAGAAATCAAAATATCATAAAGCCATTCCATAATGTGCAGTATGATTGTGAACAGTTTCACTTAAACTAAACCAGCTAATAGTTTGTCAACATTTTTCAATAAAAAGTTTAATAACCTCATGATATACTAAAAATGTTCATGCCAAATAACCTTCCGCCATGCTCTTTTTGGAAGGTTTTGTTGTATTTAGTTAGATATAGTTTTTAAGCTATAACTTGGAAAGTAGATCTGCTTTTTAATAAGGCGTAAATCCAATGTAAGAGCTTATTTACACAGGCAATGATAGCTACTCTAAATGGTTTTCCTTCTTCACGTTTCTTGTCATAAAACTCTCGTAGTCTTCTATTGCGTGGAATAATCTCATCAGTCGTTTTCTTTTTACGGGCATCCCGAATACCACTTTGAACAGCCATATACAGGGTATGGCGAAGTCTACATGAGCCACGTTTGGTAATTCGGTTTATTGATGCAGTAAATTTTCCAGAAGAGTAGACACTAGGATCTATTCCAGCGAATGCAACTAACTTCTTGGCACCATTAAACCGATCTATCTCTCCGATTTCAGAAATAATCGTTGCAGCGATTTTTTCTCCGACTCCAGGGATAGATTGAAGGATTTCATATTCTTCAATTTCACAAGCGAGGGCATCTATTTCATCCGCAATATTGGATAGATGCTCTTGGTACTGAAGAACAATCTTAACCAAAACTTCAAGGTTAAAAATATGACTATCGTAGAGATTGTTTTGAAAAGGATCACGAAGGGCTGCTTCTCTTAACTTCTGTGCCTTTTCCTTTGCCCATGACTCCGAACGACTCATACATAATGAAGCTATTTTATCCGTTAACTCTTTTTCACTCACACTTAATACAGCCTTTGAAGTAGGGAACTCTAGTAAAGTAAGTAGTGATACTTTCGAATATAGGCTTCCAAATACACCTCGATACTCAGGAAAAACCTGATCAATTAAAGAATGAAGCTGTATCTTTGTTTTAGCTGATATTTCCGCAATACTCTCTTGTTGTCTTGTCAGATTACGAAGGTTTAATAGTTGAACACCACGCTTCTTGTAAGGCTCTAGTTCCTCTTTATAAAACAGTTCACAAAGGTGATAAGCATCAATTGCATCAGTTTTTACCTTTCGAAGGCTGGAGCTCTTAGCTCTATGAGAGATAAGAGGATTGACGATAATATAAACATAATTTTGTTCCTCTAGAAACTGAATAACGGGAATATGATAATGACCAGTTGATTCTAAAACAACCGAAGGTTGATGACCACCAGCAGCCTTTTCAACATCTTGAAGGAACTCTAATAAACATCCTAATCCTTTAAGATTGTGAGTAATACTTAAACTCTTACGATATGGTTTACCTTTATCTAAAAACGCTTGAACCTGACTTTCTCCTTTTGATACATCCAGACCAATCACTGGATTCATTAAATTTCTCCTCCTCCTAGAAATACAAATTAGTCGGTAACCCCTAATGCTCCATGTAATGTCATAGGTTCGCTTGTTAAACGGGATCATGGTTCCAACCAGCCTGAAACATGTTTATACAAGTAGGGGGTGAACAGTTTAGCTTACGGGATTGTATCCCACGGGTGCGACGTTCTACCCCGACTACCGTAATAATAAGACCATATGAAAAATGGTCAACCAGAAATATCTGGTGACCTTATAATACGAACGTGGCAGGTTAGTTGAACAAGGAATTATTCCTATTTCTATGCAAACTAACGTTCCTTCTTTGGATAATAATTGCTGGATTAGCAGCGAAAGATATGCTAAAAGAACCGTGAAAATTTTCTTGTTTTTCTTTACTTATTCTTATTATAGGATTAATCATTCATTTACATCCTTCTTCTATACTTATAGAAGTAATAGATTAAAAGAGAAGTAGGGAGTAGAGGAAATGAAAAAGAAGAAATTGATCGTTGCAGCGATGGCGGCCCTTATGGCGGGTTCAGCTGCCATACAAGTGGCCGTAACACCTGCATCGGCTGCAGAAATTGCGCCAAAGTCTTATACTGCGGGCAGTCCGAAAGAGTTCGACCTGCAGGCGCACCGAGGAGGTATCGGGCTTACCGTCGAGTCCACGATTGCATCTTTCTCAAAGGGCCTCGAAGTGGGTGTCAGCACCCTTGAGATGGACGTGCAAATCACGAAGGATCATCAGGCTGTAATTACCCACGATCGTCAGGTTACGGGTTCCAAGTGTCAGGACACGGGTCCGGCGTTTCCTGGTGATCCCATGTACCCATATGTCGGCAAGTACATAAAGGAGCTCACCTTGGCCGAGGTGCGTACATTGGACTGCGGCTCGCTGAGACAGGCGTCATTCCCTGGCCAGCAGCTGAATCCTGGCGCCCGCATGCCGCTTTTGAGCGAGGTGTTCGATCTTGTCAAGCTTTACCACGCCAACAAGGTACACATGAATGTCGAGACCAAAGTGGAAGCCGGAGCACCGAATGAAACGGCCCCCCGTGAAGAGTTTGTACAGATAGTTGCCCACGAGGTTCGTAAAGCTGGAATGATTAACCGCGTAACGATCGAAAGCTTCGACTGGGGATCACTCATGCGCATGCACCAAGTTGAGCCGCGCTTGCCGCTTGTCGCATTGACTAACGGTGATCAGTTCCTGCAGCCTGGTAAGCCTGGCGCTTCACCATGGTTGGGTGGAATCGACATCGATGACTTCGGAGGCAATTTTGTCGCTGCAGCCCACTCGTTCGGTGCAAGTGCTATTTCCCCAGTACATGGTGATCCTCAGGGCGGCAAGGTAACCGATCCGAACTACAAGCCTTACGTGACGAAGCAAATGGTCGAGGAAGCCCACAAGTACGGCATGAAGGTCATTCCGTGGACGGTCGATGACGAGCCTACGATGGAAAAGCTGATGGATGATGGGGTTGATGGGATGATCACTGATTACCCGGACCTGCTTCGCAGTGTAATGAAGAAACGCGGTTACAAGCTGCCAAAGGCCTATCCAGCTCCCAAGAAATAAGATGCCTGGACAAGGCAAAGGTAAAAAAACACAGTGATTTTTTCTAGTATTTTAGTATCATTCTTTTGTTGCGGCGGATCATTTTATCCGCCGCTTTCTTTTGTGAAAATAGCCAAGGCACGGCATATTAATTCAGATATCGATAATAATCTGTGAATGGTAGTTTCTAAAGCCCCATGATTCAGGAAGATTGTGAAATATTGTACTTACACTAACTGGGTGCTTGAGTTTACGATCAGAGCTGTCATTAAGGCAGCTCTTTCTTGTTAAACTAAAGGGCAGGTTTGTTAAAGAAGGAATATAAATGAAATTGGTAGAATAAGTAAATCGGATATAAATCTTAACGTCTAAATATTAATAAGAGGAGAATGTCTATGGGAACTAACGAAGTAAAAAGTTTAAACTAAAATAAGCGCGGGGGTTAAAAAATATGAAACAATTGGGGACGCTATACTTTTTCTGTGGAAAAATGGGAGCTGGAAAATCAACTAAATCAAAACAATTGGCGATAGATAAGCATGCGGTACTGTTGTCTGAGGATGAATGGCTTTCATCTCTTTATCCCAATCAGATTGCATCATTTGAGGACTATCTAAAATTCTCAGCGCAGCTCAAGCCGTTGGTCAAAAAGCATGTCCAAAACATATTAAGTGTCGGTACAGACGTAGTGATGGATTTTCCAGCTAACACTCAAAAACTGCGAAAGTGGTTTTTGGATATGGCGTCAGAGGTCAATGCAAGCCATCAACTAATTTTCCTTAATCTAAATAACGAGCAATGCTTACGTCAAATTGCACAAAGGCGTAACGAACAACCCGAAAGAGCAGCTTTTGACACGGAAGCGGTGTTTATTCATGTTACTAAATTTTTTGAAGCACCAGAGGCATCCGAGGGTTTAAATATTTTAGAGTTTAGCGGAAAAGAATAACAAGGAGTTCAATGATTCGTGTGTATAGAGTACCTTTTGTTCTGGGAGGTGCTCTATATGATATAAAATGAAATGTGAGTAAGAAAAGTTTCAATGTATATATGTTAAAATCGATGTAACTTTGTGAAGTGGTACACTTAAACTACCATGGAAGAACGAAT
>NZ_NUNF01000007.1 GCF_002585305.1 Bacillus sp. AFS037270
TTTTAACACCGTTTTTCACAGTTGTGACAAAACAGTTAAAAAGGTTTTGGATTTTACAAGGAGTCAAACTTCATTATTAGATAGCGTAGTTCCTGACGTTAAAACTGTTATAATCGTAAACTTATTTCCTTTCTATAAGACAGATTCAAGTAAACTATATGAATTGTTAAATGAACTCTGTGAAACAAGAAACGGTTATGAAGATTTGTTAGAAGCTAATTTATTGAAAATTAGAAGGGGAATTCAAAAGGCGGATTATATAGTATATGGGTGGGGGGACCCACCAGATAACGTTGATGAATGGTATCATAGAGAATTAACTTCTAGAATTTTAATAGCAGCTAAAAGATTTGGTAAAGAAAACACTTTTGTTTTTACAAGTACACGGGATGAAATAATTACTCAAAAAAGAAATCCTAGACACCCAATTATTATTACACTTACTGGTTTAATGAGATGTAAAATAGAGCACTTTTATACTGTTTCATTGAATTAATTTATATGGATATTGACGCTGTGATTTTATTAAAGTGAAATAGTGGTACACTTCATTTTACTTATTGAGAGTATGAATGGATCTTCTTGAAGGGGAAAAAAGTAAATGAATAAAGAAAAAATTTATCCAATATTAGTTAATATTTATACAGATTACTTCGATGGATTATACACTAAAGAGCAATTAAAATTCTTGTTAAGAAAATTACATAAAACATATCCACAAATTAGTAGTAATGAATTTGCACAGTTGTGTTTAGATGCACAGTGGGAAAATGCAACTGAAGAAGATTATAAAAAAACAAGAAAAATAAATGAAGAAAGTTCAGATGACTCTTAGTATTTAAAGTATGTATGGAATATAAAAAACACTTCCCAAAATTACCATGATTTACTAAAATAAACATTATAGGTTTCTTCATAGACGGGACAAAAATGACTGTCGGGATTCGTCAAAGGATAATTATCATTAGAAGAAATTATTTATAGTAGTAGAGTGATTTTTTACCAAGAAAGAGGGAAAAGCAATGAGTAACGGTGCAAGTATAAGAGATCCCATACACAATTATATTTACTTAACTGAGGTAGAGGAAGAGATAGTGAAGCACAAACTATTTCAAAGAATGAGATTTATAACACAGAATGGATTAGCATATTTTACTTACCCATCTAATCGAAATGATCGATTTTTACACTCATTAGGATGTATGCAAATAGGGGGAGACATATTTTTAAATGCTACAAATAATCTATTTGAAGAGGAAAACTATACTATAGATTATTTGGATGATGCTTACGATTACCTTAGGAGCAATTCCTCCAATTTTGATGAAGCAATTAAAAAATATTCTGAGCAAAATGATAAATCTTTTATCAAGTATGGTTTGAATACTTTAGCAGATGCTAGATATATTAAAGAATACGGCCCAGAAAAAAGAAAGTTTGCAAGGGCTGTATTATTTCAAAGTGTAAGGTTAGCCTGTTTGTTGCACGATATCGGTCATTTTCCATTTAGTCATACTGTGGAGTATGGTTTTAAAAAAGTAATAGAAAATGATAAGCCAAAAGAACTGTCAGAGCATTTAAAATCAATTGCATTAGAGAAAGAACTTCATGAAGCTTTTGGCGTAAAATTGTTAGACGTTATAATCCCTGAGTACGAAAATGCCTTTCATAATATTTGTAGAGAGTTAACAAGAGAAATCTTAAGTAATACAAATTCTAACGAAATTATCGTTTCTTTGTACAAGATAGTTTCTGGAGAGATTGATGCAGACCGCCTTGATTATTCATTAAGGGATCCTTATTCTTCAGGATTAGAATTAGGATTATTTGATAAAGAAAGATTGATAAATAATTTTGCTATAGTGTCTTATATGGAGGGTGACATAAAAAAATATGAATTTCTCCCGAAAGTCCAAGCTTTATCAGCAATTGAGAGTTTCTATCACCAGAGATATCTTACCTATAAATATTTAATTTATCATCATAATAAGACTAGGATGGACGAAATAGTTAAAGAATTATCTCTGTCATTTATAGATATCTATTTTTCTGAGGATGAGAAGTTTGGGGATTTGAAAAAAGTACTTATAGAAAATAATTTTGACTACTTATGGAAAAAACAAGATGAACAGTATTATTATTGTAATGAAAATTGGTATTATGAATTAATACAAAAATTTTATGTTATTTTAGATAAATCAGAAATAGAGGACTTAGAGTTAAAGGAAATAAAGAACCTATTAGAGATAATTCTATTTAGAAAAACGGAGCATGTTTATACATATTTCAAAAGGTATGATATGTTCCACGAATTTATAGAAAAATTGTATGATGAAAGCAATTTTCCGAAGAGTCCTCTAAAGGAAATGTTAAAGCAATCGCTTCCTGATATAAGAATTGATGAATTAGAAACGAAATTTGATCTAAAAAAATATGATTATGAAAAAAATATTACGAAGTTTAGAAGTGAATTGTATTATGTAACAAAAGCAACTGACTTTACAGCATTTAAACAAGAAATAAAAAGTAAATATAATGTTATTTTACTAGTTTCTTTATGTGAACCAAAAGTGATTAAAATGAACGATGGAATTTCTAACCTACATCTCATCGTAGAGAAAGAAAACCAAAAAGAACGCATTCCTGTTTCTAGATTCTCTCCATATTTGGAGACGCTAGGGGATGCTTCAGAGACCTATAAAGATCAGTTTTTGCATATCTTTATCATTGGAACAGAAATTAAGGAAAATGATAAAATTATTGAAGAAGTAAAACAAGAAATCTTCAACTTTTTAAAAAATCGAATTGAAACTGCTTTTAATGTTCCTGTTTAAATTTTAACTGGAGGGTGATTTAATATGTCTACTTTGGTAGAGAAGAAAGTTAATAATGTTTTGAATATTGTGAATTCCGAAGGGAATATCAAAAGGAGTCATTTAACCAGCGTGGTGAAAGAAAGAAAGGATATGTATTTTACAAGTATTTTTAGTCTAGATGATTTAGTAGAGCTTGTAGTAATTAAAGGGCTTTTAGAAAAAAATAATGATATACTTTCAATTACTGAAAAAGGGAAAAAATTTGTTGAGAGAGCATAATTCAAGGATCTAAGAAATAATTTGTGCCATAGCGAAACGGGCTTTCGTGAGTGGGACGAATCCTATTCAAGATACTTCTTTAAAGCATGTGTTGTAACAGGCCTAAAAGCTAGGCCTGTTTTTTCAATATTATATTAATCGCACTGGATTTCCTTGAAGGGAGAGAGATCTCCACTGTGCAAGTTCGATAGAAAGCAAGAGTAACAAAAGGGTAACATAACCTTGTGTTACTCCATTAATTTTCGTTAAAGATGTTACTCTTATAAACAAATTAAAACCTATTAAAGGCGCAGTTTTATCATTATTTGTTAACTCACGTTAAACATAGTACAAAAGGGAGGAAACATGGGCGGCATGATGTAATTGGGGTTTTAAAACCTTGTTATATCAACGTTTAAAATGATAATATGCTTTTCTTGTCCTCGAATTTGTCCTCGTTTTATAAAAAACAAGGCAACCTATGACAAAAAGCTAACTATAGGAGAAGGTCTTTCATCAGTTTGCTAAACTGTTGGGAGGCCTTTTCTTCCATATTGGCGGTCATATGGGCATAGATATTCATTGTAGTATTAATATCTGTATGTCCAAGCCGCTGTTGTATTTCTTTAATGCCAACTCCAGCTTCAATCAATAATGAAGTGTGGGTATGCCTAAATGAGTGTGGAGTAATGTTCTTTTCTATTTCTGCTTTTTTCAGAAGCCTTTTAAGCCGGGTATCTACAACTTTTCTTAATTGTGGATGACCATCCTCTCGAGCAAAAATAAATCCGTTGTCTTGGTAAGCAAGTCTGTATTTTAATTTAATTTCATTTTGTTTAAGTCGGTGCTTCTTTAACATATTGATTAGCATTTCATCAATTTTGATTGTACGGACAGAGCCCTTTGTCTTTGGCGTTAAAAGCTGATATTTTTTAAATTGATTGTTAGGGTTATAAAGAGTTTTAGTAACTCGGATAGTACCTTGCTTTTCGTTAAAATCCCCCCATTTTAAGGCCAATAATTCTCCTATTCGTAATCCGGTATAGGAAAGTACCGTGAAGACAAGATGATCCATTTCAAGCCCGTCTGTATAGGCTAATTTAAGAAAATGGGCAAGCTCTTCTTTTTCAAGAAAAACAATATCCTCTTCTGCTTTCTCCAGTTCCTCAACACTTTGCTGCTTTTTAGGCATTTTGAAATCCTCAGTAGGATTACTTTTTATCAGTCCTTGGGTTAATGCTTTCCGAAAAATCATTCTTCCGCAAGCATGAATACCATCCATATAATTTTGGCTGTATTTTTCGTTTAATTCCAGAATCCTTTCCTCATACATTTTCTTAGTAATGCGGCTGATTGGATAAAGTCCCCAAACAGAGGTAAAATGCTTCATTTCCTTTTCTCGAGCTCTCACACTGCTTATCTTAACACCACTGCGGCTATACGTTTTTAACCAATCCTGGGCGAATTGCTCAAAAGGCATATCGGATTCTTTGGTAAAAGTGCTATTTTGAATTTCTAATTCAACAACGCGTGCTGCTGCCTTTGCTTCTCGTTGTGTTTTAAAGCCGCCTTTAGATATCTCCTTACGCTTTTTTTGTAAGGGGGTCTAAGCCTAAATAAATATGATAACTCCATGTTTTTCCTCTTTGCTTGAATTTTGCCATCTTAATGGCCTCCTTTATTAATTATGAAGACTCCTGTAATGCTTTTCTAATTCGATAAGCTTCTTGTTTGCAAGCATTTGAACAGTATATTTGCCGCTTTACCTTTTTAAAAGGCAACTTACAATTTGGATTTTCACATATATGAACAGGCTCATTATTAGATACTAGGTGCCATAGATCACGATAAATAGCCCTTAACAGATGTGAAGTGTAATTCCACTCTTTTATGGTGAATCCTAAAGGCGGTTTACCTGTTACGATTGTTTCAGGAATCCTTTTAATGTCTTGGTTCCCAATTGAGTTAACTTTTTGAGCAAGTATCCCTTGAGCCAGTTTTAATAGACTCTCTTCTTTTTCCATTTCCTCCTCAGCAGCTGTGAACCCGGTCCATGATTCATCCCACCATAAAATTTGGCAGCTCCCGCCTATAGGTGGTTTTACATTTAATAAAATATCTTCAATTTCACTTTCTTGCATTTCTCCCTTATGAATGTTGACTAATGCTTGATATAGCTTTAGTAGCTTTTGCATTTGCTTTATATGAAAAAACCATAATTCTATAGGTTCGCAATCAGATGGGCCAATGGGTAAATCGATAAAGTAAGTAGAGTCTTGATAAAGATCTCTCATAAATTTAATTTTATTTATTTCCATATGACCGGGCGTGCTAATCCCAAGTAGGCCGTATCTCTTAGCAAACTCATTTATTTCTTTTTCGTTTTTTAATTTTGAAAATTCCCAGGCTAACCCTTCTGGATTAAATGTTTCCCCCATTGTTCTCCCATACAAAGCATTAAAACAGTGCTTACAGTGGTGCAGAAAAAGCATCGACAGTGACCTACTGTCGGTGTTTTTTTCTTGTCCAAAAAAATAAGAAGCCACCGATTCAGGAGAAAACGGTTTTATGCTCAGGTGACTAGTCTGAGCTGGCTTCAGCTAATATTTATCCTATATTCCATGATTGAGGCATTACTGGTGACGGAATTTGTTTTAAATAATTGTATATGCACTAATGTAGTGGACTGAGATACGATTGACGTTGAAATAGATGTAGGCTTAGGGGCTAGCCCCTGTACTTCCACTAACAGATTCTTACACTTTTATATGGCCGCCTCTAGGTTCAATTTAATATTGTTGTGGATTTTACTAGTAATTTTGTTATTGATTTAAAAGGAAATATGCCCTTCGGAAACACGAAGTCATCATATGAATTTATCGATATATAATTACATTTGTTATATTATTTCATTAAACATCAGACAAAAGTTAGTTATTTATCAAAAATACATAATATTTTAAAAATTAATATTGACGAATAAACCCATTATAATATACAATTTCATTATTAAATGATAAAAAATGAATTTTTATTGGAATTACAAACAATAAAAACATCATACAAATCAAAAGGAGGGAATGTTTAAAGACAAAAAAACATCAGACAAAAACAAAGAATTAAACTTTTAGGTAATAATTGGAAATTATGGCAAATCAAATTCGCCAGGGAATAATTGATATTGTTTTAATATCAAAAAATCCATCATATTCAGGTCCTGCTTTATTATCCGCCGATATCATCACAGCATTGTATTTTAATAGTATGAAGAGTGGGAGAACAGATGCTAGACAGCAAAAAAAGTCCAACTGCAGAGGAATATGAGAAAGCTATGGCGGACTTAAGGTAAGGAAATCTTGAGTTAAAGCTATCGTGTACAATGAAATTTCAACATTTCGTGGAAGCGTTTTACTAGGTGTGCGAAAATGAATAATAATGTATAGCATTAAGTGCAGACGCGGACAAAACCACTGGACTTTGCTCAACCCTCTGACGTTAATGGGTATAATTGGAAATATAAACGCGTTCATAGAGTCATGAAAATATGATAGTTTACTGGATAAGTAGAACTGGTAGCTTATCGAAAAGATCATGATTAAAGTTATGAACAAAAAAATCTTACCAAGGGGTGCAGTAAAATGGAAACTGTCGTGAAAGTAGGAGAATCTCACCTATCCTCAAAAGAGGAAAAGCATATAATGAAGGCGGTTGTAAAAACTGGTGAGCATCTAGGGTTCTCTTATATAGAAGTAGAGAAACCGACACCAAAACCGAATGAAGTATTAATTGATGTAGAAGCAGCGAATATTTGCGGAACGGATATTAGTTACTTTAAGTGGGGGCAATCAGCAAAGGACTTTGCCTCAAAATTTAATGTGAAATTTCCGTTTATTGTTGGTCACGAATGCGCTGGAACAGTTGTGGAAGTCGGCAGTAATGTTAAAAAGATTAAAGTTGGCGACCGAGTATCTCTTGAGACTCATATTCCTTGTGGTGATTGTTTTCAATGTAAAACAGGCAATGCCCATAACTGTATGAATATGGGTATTTATGGAACGAGCTGCGACGGCTGTTTTGCTGATTATGCCATTGCTCCGGAAAGTGTATGCTTTAAATTGCCGGACAGTGTTTCTTTCCAGGAAGGTTCCTTATTTGAACCAGCCGGTGTTGCCATGCGTGCAGTGGAATTGTCTGGTCTAGAGCCAGGTGATACATGTCTCATCTTTGGGTGTGGAGCAATTGGTCTTTTAGCTATCCAAATCCTGCAAGCGTGTGGGGTCTCAAGGGTCATTGCTGTTGATATTGATCAGTACAGAGTCGATATGGCCAAAAAATTTGGTGCGATTGGTGTTAATTCACTGACAGAAGATCTTCCGACCGTTGTAAAAGAATTGACAGCGGAGAGAGGTGGAGTAGACTTTATTTTCGAAATGACTGGTTCTCCTAAAGTCTATGAAACTCTATTCGATTTCCTTCGTTTAGAAGGAAGAGTAGTAACAGTGGGTCATCCTGGCGGTTCTATTCCAATTAATATTACACAAAGCATTAATTTAAAAGGCGCTACAATTAAAGGTTTATTTGGAAGAGGCATTTGGTCTACCTGGTATAAACTATCAGCTTTAGTTGAGGCGAAGAAAATAAATATTCTCGATGTCGTTACACATCGCTTTTCGTTTTCACAGGTGGATGAAGCATTTGAACAACTTAAACAAGGATCAGGGAAGATTATGTTTTTAAAGGACAAATAATAGCCTAAGCAGAGTTCGGCAATAATGCGAATTTGTAAAAAGGTATATAAATACAAGTAGGCTATAATATAAAGGCTACTTGTATTTATAGTAAGAACAACTAACATTCTATTAATAGTCGTTCGAGGTAAATAAGAATCTAAAATAATAGTATGGAGAGGGAGTCTATAGATGAAATTAAAAGCCGCAATTGATAAATTTCCTGCAGGAATGATGTTAATCCCTTTGCTTTTAGGAGCAGTAATTCGCACATTCTTTCCGAGTGTTTTTGATTTGCCTGAATTTAAAAGTTCTTTTACCGGGGGATTACTAACTGGAACCACAGCGCTGCTCGGTGGGTTTTACATATGTTTAGGTTCAACTATACGATTTAATGCAACCGGTTACATCCTAAAAAAAGGCGGATCCTTATGGCTTGGAAAAATTGGAACAAGTTTTTTAATTGCTTTCCTGATTAAAGCAATCTTTCCGGATCAAAATAATTTATTTTTAGGATTATCTGCATTAGCGATTGTGGCTGCTTTTTCCGATACAAACGGCGCTATTTATATGGCTCTCATGGGTCAATTAGGCAAGAAGCAAGAAGATATTGCGGCTTATTCTCTGATGTCCCTTGAATCTGGGCCATTCTTCACTATGCTGATTTTAGGTGCTACTGGTTTAGCGAGCTTTCCAGTTACGGCATTTGTATTTACCATTATACCATTGGTCCTTGGGATGATTCTTGGAAACCTGGATGAAAAAATGAGGGAGTTTTTAAGTGTAGGTGAGAGCCTCTTTATTCCCTTCTTAGGTTTAGCAATTGGGTGTGGAATCAACCTGGGTAATTTATTTAAAGCTGGTCTATCCGGTATTCTTCTAGGGCTAGCTGTTGTTGTGATTACTGGGATTGTATTAGTTATATTGGACTTTGTCACGGGTGGAGATGGTGTAGGGGGTATGGCTGCTGCAACTACCGCCGGAAATGCTGCAGCTGTACCATTAGCTGTTGCTGCTGTTCAACCTATATATAGTGAAGTTGCAGCAAGTGCGACACTTCAAGTATCAGCAGCTGTTATCGTTACAGCCGTTTTAGTCCCAATTATGACGACGTGGTATGCGAAAAGAGTAGAAAAAAGAAAAGCACAGTCTGCTAATAATATTGTAGCGTAGGGGATCCAAATTCTTGTAGATTTAACTGACCTTTAAATCACTTGGGATCGCAAATTGTCTTAAAGAGAAGGAAAGCTTTCCTTCTCGATTCTTTTTTTGCTTTCATTAAGTTTTAAAAGTATATTTAAGACTAAGCTAATTACTGTATAATTCAAAATGAATGGTTATTTTTATTTAAACATATAAGAAGGGTTCAAAATTAAAAAATATGGATTAAAGGTGAATGATGAGATGGACCTACTTACATCAGCGGCCGTTAAAAGTGAAATATCATTGGATAATAAGTCGGCTGTAAATAAAGTGACAGACTACATTAAGAATAAAATTATTCTTAAAGAGCTAAAACCTAATGATAAAATACCTACAGAAATCGAACTGAGTGAAATATTAAATGTAGGGAGGAGCTCTGTACGGGAAGCATTGAAGATTTTAGAAGCGATTAATATTATCCAAATCCGGAGAGGGGACGGTACGTATATATCGGAACCTGAAGATATTTCTATTTCTCAATCCCTATTGTTTAAAATGATTTTAAACAATATGCAATTGAAAGAATTGGTTGATTTCCGTGAACAGATTGAAATTGCAGTGGTTAAATTGGCCATTTCTTATGCAACTCAGGAAGATATTGAAGTACTAAGAAAAAATTATCAAGATTTTTTAGAGTGCATTGAAAATAATCCAGAAGATTATGAAAGGCTTCATACATTGGACTCGGAGTTCCATAAAGCCTTAGCGGCATCCACCAAAAATAAGCTCATGCAAGAGGTTTATTTGTTTTCATTTGAGATTTTTTCACCCATGATCTTGGAAAACTATGCCTCTGGTCAAATTGAGAGTGAGGACAAGGAACCAACATCAGAAAATCATAGGATTATTATTGAAGCAATAGAAAACAAGGATTTTTATCTTGGGATTCACGGTGTCAAAATAGCTCTTAATTTATGGAAAAAATGGATCAATAAAAATGAAAATAGTAAAATGTCAGAATAGTGGTTGAATAATGGGTTGCATTTTCTTGAATGCCTAGCTGGTATGACTGGGGGTGGTTCTTTTGTTTCTTTTGAACGAAAGTTAGAACCGTTCCCTTTATTTTTGCCTTTTTTACTATACAGTTTTTGCTGGCTTTATTCCTTACTCTATTAAGGATAATTGTATAGATTTTATTTTAGTTTTTATAGCTTAAATGAGTCCTATATGTATTGTTCCCTTTACCTTTGTTGCTCTTATAGACCCTCAACTTCCTCCTTGGTCCATAGTTATTTCCTAAACAAAAACTTAGAAGTGTAAGAAAGTTCAATTGTTTAAACATCATACAAATGAATTGTTCGATGATGAATTAAGTTGATATTTAAAATAAACATCAGACAAAAGAATACCCCCTCTTATATAAAAAGTAGTCTTTTTATGGTAAAAACCTCGAATTAGGCAGTTGATTTTTGTTGTTGACGGCTAATATTGGCATAGTATATAATCAGATTAAATAATAACATCAGACAAATTTTTAACGAAAGATAAAAATAAATGGAATACGTCTGATGAATTAGCGGAAAGTTATTAATTCAGGAAATGTTTGTGAAGGTGGTGTTTCCGTAGGAGTTTAAAGTTAAAACAAGGGTGGGAAGCAGATCTTACTGGTTCAACATTATTTAAAAAAACATAAACAGAAAGGAAGTGTAGGAATGTCTGAAAATAATTTATTGCTTGCCTTTTACGGAGATGATTTTACTGGGTCTACGGATGCAATGGAAGCGTTAGCATCAAACGGGTATCGCACAATCCTATTTTTGGAGCCGCCTTCACCAGACATGTTGGAAAACTTCAAAGGTATTCAATGTATTGGAGTTCCCGGAACCAGCAGGGCTAAAAATCCAGTAGAAATGGAGCAAGAATTACGACCAGTGTTTGAGGCATTATTTAAGCTGAGAACGAATGTGATTCACTATAAAACATGTTCAACATTTGATTCAAATCCGGATGTTGGCAGTATTGGTAAAGCAATTGAAATTGCGCTTGATTACACGGAAGAATCACAAAAAACAGTGCCGCTTTTTGTTGCAGCACCGCCACTAGGAAGGTATACGGTATTTGGAAACCATTTTGCAAAAATGTATGATACGGTTTATCGGTTGGACAGGCATCCAACTATGTCAAAACATCCAATGACACCTATGAACGAATCAGATTTACGAGTTCATTTAAATAAGCAATTTCAAACACCCAAGCAAATTGGTTTGATGGATGTGGTGGAGCTCTCTGGAGCTTATCGTAATGCTAAAGAAGTGTATGAGCAAAAATTAGAATCAAACGATGGTATCATACTTCTTGATGCGTTAGATGATAGCCATAGTCAAACGGTTGGCCGACTAATATGGGAAAAAGGCCAAGAAGGCTTGCGCTTCGTTGTCGGATCATCAGGTGTTGAATATGCATTAACAGCTGAATGGAATCGGCAAGGATTGCAGGCAACAAGCAACAATAATGGGCAAACAAAAATACCTGCTGCCAAACAAGTTCTTGTTGTTGCAGGCAGCTGTTCACCCATTACCAAACTCCAAATCGAAACGGCAAGTGAAGAAGGTTTCGTGGGAATTCAAGTTTCTCCCCAAGATATTATTAATAAAGAAGAACTGCCAAAAAATCTATTGGAAAAGGCAATTAAACATATCCAAAACGGAAAAAGTGTTATTTTATATACAGCTCAAGGACCAGAAGATCCCGCTATTGATGAAACTCGCAGACTTTTTGATGAGATGGGAATCGAGAAAAGGGAATCAGGCGAGTTGATTGGTAGTCAATTAGGTAAATGGACATTGGAAATTATAAAAGCAACAAATATTCGCCGAATCATTGCTGCCGGAGGGGATACTTCGGGCTTTGTGACAAAAGAATTGAAACTCTTTGCATTGGAAATGATTCTTCAAGTTGATCCAGGTGTTCCGTTGTGCTGTGGCTATTCTTCAGATCCAATTATGAATGGTATCGAAATCGCCTTAAAAGGTGGTCAGATGGGCAGCCCTGATTTCTTTGTTAAAATCAAGGAAGCTTGAGGGAAAGAAAGAAGAAACTATGAGATGTGTTGAAGGAGCTAGACGTTCGAGGGTTCATTAGAATGGTTCATGGATTTCCTTTAATGGTTTTAGTAACTTTTTAGTTTAGTAGATCACCATAACAAAAAAATGTAAAATTCGGACCGCATATCTAAATTTAATTTTTTTTAAAATTTCAACTATAAAGGAGAGTTACCAATGAGTCAGGATCGTGTTTTTGCTACATATCACATTGAGACACCCTATGATTTGGAATATGCTGCAAAAGTCATGGCGGGTGAGCAATCTACCGGTACTTTTATTGCTGTTCCTGGAGAAACAGAAGAACTTAAGGACAAGTTTTCAGCCAAGGTGGTGTCGATTGAAGAATTAGAGGTAGTGTCTACTCCTACTTTGCCCGGATCCAAACCACCTAAAGGATCCAATGGATCCTTTTCCTATCACCGAGGGAAGATCGTTTTATCATTCCCCTTACATAACTTTGGCCCTTCAATACCGAATCTATTGGCCACTGTGGCAGGGAATCTGTATGAACTCCGTGAATTTAGTGGGTTGAGGCTCATGGACTTGGAGTTGCCTCATGCATTTATGGAAAAGTATCCTGGACCTAAATTTGGGATTGAGGGAACGAGGAAATTAGCCAATGTGTACAATCGTCCATTTATAGGAACGATTGTGAAGCCTAGTATTGGATTAACACCTGACGAACTTCGTGTAGTGGTAAGAGATCTGGCGCTTGCTGGAATTGACTTTATCAAAGATGATGAACTCAACGCGAATCCTCCTTACGCTCCTTTGAAAAACCGTGTTAAAGCGGTAATGGAAGAAATCGAAAGGGTCGCAGATAAAACAGGCAAAAAGGTTATGTATGCCTTTAATATTACGGATGACATAGACCAGCTCGAACGTAACCATGAAATAGTTGTAAAAGCCGGTGGAACTTGCGTGATGGTCGGTATCAACAGCGTTGGGCTAGCTGGTGTTGCACATTTACGGAAATATAGTGAGGTTCCCATTCACGGACACCGTAATCAATGGGGAGCTATGACCCGCTGCCCGCAGTTAGGAATGGAATTTACGGCTTACCAAAAGATGTGTCGCCTGGCCGGAGTGGATCATTTGCATTGTAATGCTCTCGACAGCAAGTTCTATGAGTCTAACGAGTCCGTAATTAAATCAGTAAAAGATTGTATAACCCCGATGTTTGGCGGTTATACCGTGATGCCTGTATTATCTTCCGGCCAATGGGCAGGAACTGCACCAGATTCCTACTCGTCGATGGAAACGATTGATGTAATGCATTTGGCAGGTGGGGGAATCATTGGGCACCCAGGTGGTTCTGAAGCAGGGGTTAAAAGCATGATTCAAGGGTGGGAAGCAGCAGTTTCTGGTGTATCTCTCCATGAATATGCTGAGACTCACTTTGAGTTAGCGCAGGCCATTGAGAAATTTGGGAAATGAAAATGTGCGGGTGCTGCCGGACTTGGAGCGGCATTTGCAGATTTCTTCCAACTCCAGTCTGGAATTTAATTGGATGTACAGCTAAAAAAGATAGATAACACCCTTGACATCCTATAGGTTTACATTTGCAATCATTGAATCAGATGTTTAAACAAATAAAGGGGATGTAGCTTGATATGGATACAAAAGTAGGTATTAGTGGTACTGGAAGAATTGGACGGCTGTTAATCAGAAAGATTTTATCCGATACAAATAAATCATTGAAATTAGTAGCCATTAACTCGATTTATCCGGCCGAAACCGTTGCTCATTTATTAAAATATGATACTGTTCATGGAACCTGGGATGCAGATATCTCAGTTCAAAATAGTAATCTCGTCATTAATGGAAAACATTTTCAGATAGTATCAGAACGTGAACCCGAGAATATCCCATGGGGGAAAATGGGTGTTGACATTGTCATGGATGCGTCTGGTAAATTCACACACCGTCAAGGTGCAGAAAAACATCTTAGAGCAGGGGCATCTCATGTAATCGTAACCGCCCCTGGTGAACAGATGGATTTAACAGTCGTTATGGGAGTAAATGACCAGCTGTTAGACATTTCTAAGCATAAAATCATATCAGCGGCATCTTGCACAACGAATTGTGTGGCTCCTCTTTTAAATATCCTTGATCAAGCTTTTCTAGTAAAAAGAGGCTGGGTGACGACGGTTCATGCCTTTACTTCTGATCAAAAGCACATAGATAACCCTCATAAGGATTTGAGAAGAGCAAGAGCTTGTACACAATCGATAGTTCCAACAACTACTGGAGTCGGCAAGGCACTTGAGGATGTACTGCCACATCTTTCGCGTTTTGTGGAGGGAATATCTATACGTGTTCCTACCCAAGATGTTTCTTTAGCAGATCTAACTATTGAAGTGTCACGAGCGGTTACACTAGATGAAGTAAAATCAGTTTTTAATGGAAAATTAAATAAAAATCATTATGTATCTTACACAAATGTCCCTTTAGTTTCAGCAGATTTTATTGGTTGTGATAAATCTGCAGTTGTCGATGGGCTTTCAATCATGGCTACAAATAATCAAATAAAATTACTTGCCTGGTATGATAACGAATGGGCTTATGCTAGCAGGGTAATTGATTTGGCTCAGACGGTTCAAGAAAGGATGGAAAAAGAATGGTTGTTTCCCAAGATTCTGAATTAGTATTAGGGACCATTATATGTGACCGTTGCGGGAAGTTTATAGATACAGCTGATACTAATAGAGTCATCATTTATTATTCTCGGTGTGAAGACGATAAATGCAGCAGTCCAGAAGAAGAATAAAAATAGATTTTTTTCTGAGAGTTTAGCGAAGAGCATCTATGCTCCCATCCTAATGGAGAAATATGTTTTAATAACTCTTCTCGTAACACTCCTTTATTCCGGAGTACTATGTAAGTATCGCTTTGATCAAAGAGTGGCTAATACCATAGAATCATTACGGTAGTTGAACTACCAGGGGTAATAATGAACACGGGTTACACCTTACTGTGGTAGGGCAGATTGACCGAGATAGACTAAAAAGCACGTTAAGGCAAAAGGAATATTTTTCCATAGATAAAATAAAGTTGGCGGTACTTGAACCGTATGGAGAATTGTCGATTTTGGAAAAACATGTGTTAATATTGTTACGCTAAAGAAACGTCCCTTCTATGACGAAAGGGGCGTTTTTTTTAGAGAATAATAAGTTTACAAAAAAAAATTTGGGTAGCTTGTTGACTGCAAGTGAACAAATACATGAGTGTAAATAGTTTATCTCTGAATATGAATTTGAATATCCTCCAGGAAGATTAGATTTATGCGGGGCAATAATTGGCGTTATAACTTAATTGGAAAACAGCTGATTTTTCAGTATTAAAAAACTATGTGAAGAAATACACTTATGCTACGAGTGTGTTTGTTGAAGAAGGATTGTGAAGAGGAAAAAGCCCCACTCAATGGAGAAGGGCTGAATACATTCTTACATCTAAATGTGTCCTCTTTTGTCCTCCTGTTTGTCCTCCGATGTTTTATATTGCATTTAAAAATCTAAGTCGAGTTTTTTATAAATGTTAATTTAGAGCCTTTTTTTATACACTATTTCTTTCTATTATATATGAAAATGAATGGGCGGCATGATGTAATCATTGCCCAAACCCCTTGATATATGAGGGTTTTATGTAAGAGGGGAGCGGAATGCTAACATCTTGCTAACATTTCTCTCCTAAAATTAGAGGTTTCTCATGAGTTGCGCAAACTTGTGGGAAGCCTCTTTTTTTCTTTTTTTTGCTACGGGAATTCGGCAATGCCGATGTCACACTCCTGATTAATAACGCTGGTTATTACTGAACTCGAGTCCGTCACTTCAATTGAGAACTCTGTTTCTGGACTCACTTTGCGAAACTCTCTAGTCCAGCTGGGAAGATATGTTGTTGCAACGACCGTAGCTACAGAGATCTTGATGGTTTCCTGGTAACCCTGAAGACGCCTTGCGACATATTCTATGCTCTCGTTGTAGTTCTCCAAAATAATTTTGGCGTACTGTAAGAATCCGATCCCTGTTGGATTTAACTGAACTGACCCACCGACGTGGTCGTACAGCTGAGTTTCGAGCTCGTCTTCAATATTTTGAATATGAAGCGTGACTGTTGACTGGGAAACATGGAGGATGTCCGCTTTTACCAAAATCCTAGCGTTGAGACTTATCAAATACCCATAGGCGATATTTTTCTGCATTTAATTAAAATGGTTGTACTCCCTATTGTTTTTTCGAATATTGTAGTAGGGGTTACCGGATTGGGTAGTGCCAAGCGTCTAAGGAAACTAGGTTTAGAACCATTCGGTATTTTGAAATCGCTACCGCTGTAGCGATTGTAATCGGTCATTTATTTGCTAATCTTTTTTACCCAGGCACTGGAGTTGATGTGCATGCTCTTTCCAAAGGGCCTTAAGAAGTTTTAGAAACTCGAGTTATATTGATTTTAAATAATTCCGCTACTAGTCCAAAGTAAAAAAGATTGAGTACGCAGCATAAGTCGTAACGATTAACTTTCCTAATGGAATCAATGAAGCTGCACAAAAAAACTTAGAAACGGTTACATCGATTAAACCAAAAACTCCAAACGGAGCCACTTTAAGAACAATTCTAATTACTACAAGAGGTTGTTCTTTTATATTGGCTCTCTTCTCCGCATAAGTGGATCAATTCATCTGCAATAATTTCATGCGAGAATTTTTTTTAGCCTTTAACAGTTATTCATCAAATAAAAAAAATTATCCAGTCACTCTTCTTTGAACAGAAAGCAGCTGGATAACTTAAACCAGTCATTATAAATGTATAAGAATTTGTAACTAACACCAATTGACAAAGAGCCTTTTTTATTTATTTAAATATCTCCATAACGTTGTTCGACTGATACCAAGCTGCTCAGCTGTTAAAGATTGGTTGCCATTATTTTGATCAAGTACTAGTTTGATCAAATCCATATTAAATTCATGTAATGTTTTGCTACCATTAAATAAAATATTCATTCCAGCTTCTGAATAAGAAATATTATCAACAATTTTTTGTTTGCCCAAAATACTATTGACATTATTACTAGTTATATATAGCGATTTAGATAAGCATACTAATTCAGTTAGAACTTGTTTTAACTGTTCGAAATTACCTGGCCAATTATATTGTGAAAGAGTAGCCAGAGCATTGGGCTCGAAACCGATAATATCAGTATTGTTTTCAATATTTACCTTATTTAAAAACATCGTTAATATAGCCGGTATTTCATTTTTTCTTTCTCTTAAGGTAGGTAGAAGAAAACTTATACAATTCATTCGATTCATTAATTCTTTATAGAACTTTGATGTAATACCTTCAGATGTTTTTTCGCAAATAAATATGAGTCTATTATTTAGGTGTAAGTTAGTAGATTCAATAATAGTGATTAACTTTTCGAAGTTTTCATTTGAAATTTTATCAAAGTGATTAAACTGGATTGTATTACCAACCTCAAGTAAAGGGCCGTTACTTGTGTTTAAAAGATGTTTCCACATTGTATCATTTAGTAAGTTAGAATTAATCGTTACCATTGTATTATTGTTATTATTTTGTCTGATGAATACACTTTGAGAGACGATATATTTCCCTATACCTCTTTCTCCTAGTAATATAATTGGAGAATTATTTGAATTAATTTGTTTAATTTTATCGTAAATATCATTTGTGATAATAGGATTTTTATATAAGTTATTATTTAATTTTTGTTCCACTTCTGACTTATCTTCATATGTAACACCGAATTTAGAATTCATGATAGGTGTTACAGATTTTTGAACAGTTACAATATAAAAAATATCATTTGTCTTATTTGAAATTTTTACTTTTAAGTTATATAGAGTGTTGTTTACGGAATGATAAAAAGTATGTGATTCATTGAATGACGAAGTATCTTTTTTATTAAGTAAATAATTATAGATTGAGTCATGAATTTCTGTATCTAAACTTGAATAAATCAATTCAAACTGACTGGATAAAATTAAGCAGTCAGTTTTAAAATTTTCAATAGCTTCAGTAAGTAAGTTATTTTGTAATTTTAATTTTTGAAGATGGATATTTAACTCTATTGCTTGTTCGAATGTCCGTTTTATACTTTCACTTCCTGATGTAATCAGGATTGTATTTAAAGAAATTTCTAGTGCTAGTTTATTTGTTATTGCATCACAAAGAACTAATTTAATCCCTTTTTTCATCAGTGATTTTAACAGGCCTAAAGTATCACTTGAATCATCTATCGTATATATTTCCACGGAATAGTCCAATATGTCACAAATTAAATGTGCAGTTTCGGTAATACTTGAATAACCTATAATAGTAAATTTTGAAGTGTAGTTATTTGCTAGTTTGATCGCTCCTAAAATGTCATAAATAGATATTGAAACATCTATAACTGGTATGGATACATTCTTCCTGATTAACTCAGCTGTACCACCTCTTGATATCACAATATCGTAATCGTTGTGAATCGCCTCTAGGGCCAGATTTTTCCCTTCTTGCAAATCACCAGTATACGTATTTAGCAAAATATTAGAGAAAGTAGATCCTACATTTTCCATTGCGTATCTTAACTCTTCGTAAGGTGCTATACCAAGGATTTTAGTTATCTTTTGCATATACATTCCCCTTATGTGTTTCTTATTTAAACAGTTTACCACGAACACTTGAATCGTGGTAACGTTTTTGATAGAAGGGTTTCAAAAAGTAACAATAATAAAAATTATCATATTTTTTTAGGTTGAGTATAGACCTATAATTCAATTATGGTGAACAAATGTTAAGGGTATTTATAATGGCTCACGATTTTACGGAAGCGCTTGATACTGGAGTTAAGTTTTCTAATTACGGTGTTAATACTGTAGTGACCTCTGATTTAGAGATATGAATTTGGTGAAACTACAGATCAAATAGGAGTACTTGTCTTCAATACTGAAACCTTTTCCTAATTAGAAGGCAAAGGTATCTTTTATATTTTACTTTTATATACGGGGAAGATAAATGGAACTGGAATTTTTAACAGGGCTTCTTACGATTATTGCCATTAATTTAATACTAGCGCGTGCGAAAATTTATAAGGAGGAAAAATGTATGGAACAACAAATACCTAAAGTAAAACCTTTATGTCCACCGGGGCGCCCGCCGCGCTACGAGGATGTTCCCTTTGCGGAGGTAACCCTGGATAATGGGGAGCCATACACTCTGAAAATGGATATCTATCAAGATCTTAACCAGAAAACGCCAGGTCCATGCATCATTTATTATTTCGGAGGGGGATGGATGTATGGAGAATACAAGCAGGTTACTCAAAAAGCAGTATATTGCCGGGAACTTATAAGATTGGTAGAGCAAGGATTTACTATTGTATCTCCATCCTATCGCTTGGCTAGTCAGTCTGTTTTCCCAGCCTGTATCCATGACTGCAAGGGAGTAGTGCGGTTTTTGAAGGCGAAATCAGAGAAATATCATATCGATCCCGAACGGATTGGTGTGTTGGGGAACTCTGCTGGTGGACATCTAGCCGCAATGGTCGCAATGAGCGCAAATTGCAGTGAAATGGAAGGCGATGTCGGCGGTAACCAAGAATATTCGAGTGCAGTAAGGGCAGCAACAATTTTTTATGCTCCAACTGACCTAGTAGCACTCCTCAGGAACGACGCAAATGAAGCAATACAGAATCTGTCTGGAACAGAAGTCGATAATGCAGGCAAATCCATGGATACTGTGATAACCCAAATTCTTGGCTATACTGAACCTGGAAAATCGTTAATAGATTTGAATCAATTGCTAGAAAGCGGCAACGCGGGTGACCCAGATTGGAAGTATATAGAATTAGCAAAAAAATGTAGTCCGATTACATATGTAAGTGCCGATTGTCCACCAATAATGATTTTGCACGGTGGCAAGGACCCACTCGTGCCTATTGAACAAAGCGAGGGTCTTTACAAAGCCCTAGTATCTGCTAATGCGGACGCAATGTATTTATCATCTTCCCAGGCTAACCATGGCCCAACGATGGGAAATGAAGCTGATCAAATGGCATATCAATTCTTAAAAAACAGACTGTAAGAAAACTATATAATGCAACAGCAGGAATGGGTCCAGGAAACGAAGGAGATGGAGCAGAAATAGTATTATTAACCAATACAATCGTCATTTATTGCCTAACTAGTATGTGTTTTTTGTTTTATTCTTTTATAAAATTTTGGGCAACTAGAACGAACATCGAAAAAATTAGGACAAGCTGACAATAATTACTGAGCAGAAAAGAGGTTTTTAATAAATGGAGACAGAAGTAATTGTAACAATATTAAAAATCATCATGATTGATATCATTCTATCAGGTGATAATGCAGTAGTAATTGCCATGGCAACAAGATCATTACCTAAAAATTTACAAAATAAAGCTATCTTCTGTGGTACGGCATTTGCTGTTATTTTCCGTATTATCCTTGCTACGGTTGTTCTGATGATTATGGGGATACCATACATTCATGCTGTTGCTGGTTTATTGCTGGCATATATCGCGTGGGGAGTACTGGACCAAGGTAAAGAGGAAGATACTCACATAAAGAGTTATAACTCTATTTGGAAAGCAGTTGTTACTATTGCAGTTGCCGATTTAACAATGAGTTTGGACAATGTTGTTGCTGTTGCCGGGGCTGCTGGTGGTCATATGGGTCTATTAATTGCTGGGATTGCCATAAGTATTCCACTAATGATAATTGGTTCTAAATTTCTTGTTTACTTGATGGATAAATATCCTATCATTATCTATATTGGGGCTGGTATTCTTACTTGGACAGCTGGAGAAATGATTTTAAAAGATAAAAGTTTAAATCGTTTGGTTGATCTTCCACATGGGGCTAGGTCCTATGCAATTCTGGCTCTCGTAACAATCATGTTACTTTTAGCAGGTTATGTTAAAAACCAAAAGAATGCAAGAAAAGTTAAAGATAGACAAGCCGCATAATTATTGAGGGAAAGAGTGAAATTTTACTCTTTCCCTTTTTTATTACTCAATTTTTTAAGCGAACTTTGCTCCCTTATTAACAGGGTACTATAAGTAAAGTATTTTTGTTATATTTTGCATGCATATTCCCTTTGTGTGTTTCTTATTTAAACAGTTTAACGCGAATCTTTGAAATATGGTAACGTTTTCGTTAGAAAAGTTCCAAAATGAAACAATAATTATAATTATCATATTTTTTTAGGTAGAATATTAACCTATAATTCATTTATAAAGTAGGTGGTGAGCAAATGATAAGGGTACTTATAATGGCTGATGATTTTACGGGAGCACTTGATACTGGAGTCCAATTCTCTAATTATGGTGTTAATACTGTAGTGACCTCTGATTTAGACTTTGAATTTGGTGAAACTACAGATCAATTAGAAGTACTTGTCTTCAATACTGAAACAAGATACTTGAATAAATGTGACGCCTATGAAGTTATCAAGAAAATCGCCGTAAAAGCGAAAGAAGAAAATATTCCATATATATTTAAAAAAGTTGATTCAGCATTAAGAGGAAATGTTGCTTCTGAGTTAAGAGCTTTGAGTGATGTTTTCGAGGATGTATCCATTCCTTTTATTCCGGCGTATCCAGAACAAAATCGCTTTAGTTGTGAAGGAATATTACTTATTGATTCAATTCCAGTAAATGAAAGCGTTTTTGGACAAGATCCGTACGAACCAGTAACGGAAAGCCATATCCCATCTCTTCTACTTAAAGAAGCAGATTTAAAAACTTATATTACAAAAAAATATGAAATTCCTCCAAGAGAAGAAAGAATTTTGTTAATAGAAAGTCACTCTGATGAGGAGATGTTATCTCAAGGGAATGAGCTATTAATAAATGATGCATTAAAGATAACGGTGGGATGCGCTGGGTTTGCTAAAGCATTAGCAAATATAATCTATAAAAAAAGGGATACCACTCAAAACGAGATGAAACTTCCATTATTGATTGTAAGTGGAAGTGTGAATCCCGTAACAAAAAAGCAGGTTGTATTTGCGGAAGTGAATGGTTATGAAAGAATATCACTAACGTTGGAGCAACTTTGGGATAAACAATATTGGGATACAGAAAAAGGGCAAGAAAATATCCATCAATTTTTAAAAATTGAACAACCTTTCATGTTTGAAACATTTGGGAATGTATCGATCGATCAAGTTTATCAACTGCCTGATCAAGGAAATGAACTAAGATTTAGGATAGGACAGTCACTTGGATACCTAGTAAAGAATCTTATGTCAAATGGTATGAAAAGAACGATATTATTTACAGGTGGAGATACATTATATCAATCGATGAGAGTATTGGGGATTACTGAAATTAAACCTCTGAAAGAATTATTCCCCGGAATTGTTCTTGGAAATATTGATTTTAAGGATGAAAAACATTATGTCATTACTAAATCTGGCGGATTTGGTGAAGAAGATCTATTTATTAAATTAAATGCATTGATTAAGGACAAAGGGGATGCTCATTATGTTAAATCAATATAATTTAAAAATGCCGACAAATGTATTTGCAGGTTCAGATGCCATGCAAAACCTCCATACCATTATCAAAGATGGTGTGACAAAAATCACGATATTTACAGATAAAGGCATACTTAAAGTTGGATTGCTAGACGAAGTTATCAGTATTATAGAAAAGAATAATATCGATTACGAAATCTTATCTGATATACCAACAGAGCCATCTTACATTGAAGCTCAAGAGGTTGTAGAACATTTTAAAGCACTGAACTCTGATTTTATCATTGGAGTTGGTGGTGGAAGTGTTATGGATATCGCTAAATTAGCATCCGTGTTATCTACTGATGATTATACTGTAAAAGATTTACTAGAGGATCCGTTAGTAGCTAAAAAACAAGTGACAACATTAATGATTCCTACCACAGCTGGTACAGGATCTGAAGCAACACCCAATAGCATTGTAGGTGTACCTGAAAAGAATTTAAAAGTTGGTATTGTAAATGGTGAATTAATTGCTGACCATGTTATTTTAGATAGCAACATGATAAAAAATTTACCTAAACCTATTGCAGCAGCAACAGGTATTGATGCTTTAGCACATGCTATCGAATGTTTTACTTCAAAAAAAGCTAACCCAATCAGTGATACCTTTGCACTAGAGGCATTAGATTTAATTATGAATAACATTATTGAAGGTTGCACAAATCCAGATGCACTTGAAGCGAAGCGTAAAATGTTATTAGGTTCTTTTTATGCTGGGGTAGCGATTACATCTTCAGGGACTACTGCTGTTCATGCCTTGTCTTATCCTTTAGGTGGAAAATATCACATTGCTCATGGTGTTTCTAATGCAATTCTATTAACGCCAGTTATGAAGTTTAATGAGCCAGTTATTAAAGATCTCTTAGCTAAAGCCTATGATCGAGTGGTAAAGGGGAAAAGTGAAGAATTAACTGTAAATGAAAAGTCAAAATATATCATTGATTTAATAGAAAATATTGTGAAAACACTTGAAATTCCAACTAGCTTAAAAACTTTCAATGTGCCGGAGGAAGATCTTGAAGGCTTAGTCGAGGCTGGAATGGAAGTTCAAAGATTACTTGTGAATAATAGGAGAGAAGTAACACCAGAAGATGCTCGTAAAATTTATCTAGAAATTATGTAGGAGTGAATAGTGTGCAAAACAAATTACAAGGAATTATTTCACCAATTGTTACACCTATGTATGACAATGAAAAAGTTAACTATGAAGAACTCGTAAATCAGGTGAACAGAGTCATTGAGAATGGTGTTCATGGTATTTTCACGTTTGGTACGAATGGAGAAGGTTATATTTTAAGTGAAGAAGAAAAAGTGAAAATCATGGAAACAGTAGTTGATACAGTAGCAGGGAGGGTTCCAGTTTATGCATCCACAGGATTAGTTGGAACACAAGATACCATTCGCTTGTCTCTAGAAGCAAAGCGTGTTGGTGTAGACTACTTATCAATCATTACACCCTATTTTGCAACAGCCACTCAAGAAGAGATTTATCATCATTTTAAAACAGTTGCTGAAGCGGTTGATATGCCAATTGTTTTATACAATATTCCAGCTAGAACGGGTAATTCTATTCAACCTGCGACTGTTGAAAAACTAAGTCACATTGACAATATTGTTGGTGTCAAAGATAGCAGTGGAAACTTTGATAATATCCTTCAATATATTGAAAGAACAAGAAATAGAGAAGATTTTTCTGTGCTATCAGGTAATGATTCATTAATATTGTGGACGTTACTTGCTGGGGGAACTGGCGGAATTGCAGGATGTTCTAATGTTTATCCGTTTACTATGGCACAAATATACGATCAATTTATTAATGGTCATATTGAAGAAGCTCGTAAATATCAAGATTCTATCAGAAGTTTCAGAGATTGTTTTAAGTTTGCGAATCCAAATACTGTGGTAAAAACGGCTGTTGAACTACTAGGCTATCCGGTAGGGAAGTGCCGCGCACCATTTAATCAAGTGTCTGATGAAGGAATTACAGCATTAAAATCAGTATTAAATGAAAATATTGAATTAGGAATGAAGTAGTTAGGAGGACATTATGAAAAAAATTATCGGTATAACAATGGGTGATCCTGCAGGTATCGGACCTGAGATTTCAATCAAAGCTTTTCAAAAGAAAGGCTTATATGAAAAATGTAACCCATTACTAATTGGAGATAAAAGTATTGTCGAGAGCTATTTAGAGAAATTCCCAGAGATTAATTTAAAAGTAAATGCCATTACTTCACCGGAAGAAGGATTGTACGAATGGGGAACAATGGATGTTATTGACTTAGCTTCTGTAGATGCGAATGAATTACAAATTGGTGAGGTATCTAAAGAGGCTGGAAATGCGGCATATTTATATGTGGAAAAAGTCATTCAATTAGCCCTTGAAGGGAAAGTAGATGCCACCGTTACGAATCCATTAAATAAAGAAGCGTTAAACTTAGCAGGACATCACTTTGCAGGTCATACTGAAATTTATGGACAGCTTACAAATACGAATAAATTTTCTATGATGTTAGCTGATGGTGATTTAAGGGTGGTTCACGTTTCAACGCATGTTTCTTTAAGACAAGCCTGCGATTTAGTTAAAAAAGAGAGAGTATTAGATGTAATAAACATTGCCCATCATGCTTGTTTAAACTTGGGTATCGAAAATCCAAGGATTGCTGTGGCGGGATTAAATCCACATTGTGGAGAAAACGGATTGTTTGGTACGGAAGAAATTGATGAAATCATCCCTGCTATTGAAGTAGCTAAAAGTGAAGGGATTAATGTATTCGGACCTTTACCTGCAGATACTGTTTTCTCAAAAGCACGTGGTGGAATGTATGATATCGTTGTGGTAATGTACCATGACCAAGGACATATCCCATTAAAACTTTTAGGGTTTGTATTTGATAAAGAAGAAAATAAATGGAAAGAGGTTTCTGGAGTAAATATTACATTGGGATTACCAATTATCCGAACCTCAGTTGATCATGGAACAGCATTCGACCAAGCAGGTAAGATGACTGCGAGTGAACTTAGTCTTGAAAATGCAATTGATTACGCGGTACAGCTAGCAAATAATGCTAATTAAGAAACGAAGTGAATTGTGTGATAATAGTTTTAATAGAAAATTTAGATGAATATAGATCATTAAATCCAAAATTTGCCGACGGTTTAGAGAAATTAAACGAAGTCGAAATAGATTATAATAAGCGATTTGATTTTGATGGTGGTTATTTGTTCTTTCAGGAAGGAACTACGAATCCTATAGATGAAGGAACCTTTGAAGCACATAAAAAATATATGGATATTCAAATTGTTTTGGACGGATCGGAATACGTAGCCTGGACCCCCATTAATCAATTAGTAGTAGATGTAGAATATAATGCGGAAAAGGATGTAGTTCGATTAAACGGTAGTCCGAAAGAAATCATGAAAATCAATAAAGGTATGGCCTATATTTGTCTGCCTCACGATGGGCATAAAGCGTTAAAACATATAAATCAAGCGACGAAATATAAGAAAGCGGTAATTAAGATAGAAATTTAATGAGAAAGATAGGGTGATTAGGTGATTAGTATGAGTAACAATAAATTAGTCATTAACAGGTCGATTCCAAACGGTAAATTAGTTCATGATGATTATACAAATATTGATTTTTCTTTAATTCCATCTGGTCCTTTTTCAACCGCACATGCACCAACTATTATTAAGTTAGAAGATGGAGATTTATTATGTGCATGGTTTGCAGGTTCATTTGAAGGTAGTCCGGATATTTCCATTGTATTATCAAAATTTAATCATGAAACCGAAGAGTGGGATGAACCGAAAATTGTCTCGCAGGATGATACGCGTAGTGAGCAAAACCCATCATTCTTCCAAGCACCTGATAAATCAATATGGTTAATCTATACTTCCCAGGAAGGGCGACAACCAGGTAAAGATAATATGCAGTTTACGTCAATTATTAAATATCAGAAAACATATGACAATGGTGAAAATTGGACAGAACCGGAAGTATTATTTAGCCAGCCTGGTACATTTGTTCGACAAGCTATTCAAGTATTAAGTAATGGAAGATGGATATTTAGCACGTGGGTATGTGAAGATTCAGAATTAGGTCTTACAAACGATCCTACCGTATTTCAAGTATCAGATGATGAAGGACTAACATGGAAAGAAGTACGCATGCCTGATAGTAATGGACGAGTACATGCCAATGTTATCGAATTAGAAGATGGTCATTTAGTAGCATTTATGAGAAGTAGATTTGCGGATTATATTTATAGAAGTGAGTCAAAAGATTTTGGAGATTCTTGGACAGTGCCTGAGCCAACAATCTTACCAAATAATAATGCGAGTATAAGTGCAATCAAACTGGATAACGATGCAATTGCTATTGCTTATAATGCGAACGCTGCCAATAATCCAGAAAAAGGTAAAGTAGCATGGCCTGGATTACGAAATCCAGTAGTGGTTTCAGTGTCTGAAGATGGCGGAATTACTTGGCCAATCGGTCGAATTATTGAACACGCAGAAGGTTTCATTGGAGCAGAGAATAAAACGAATAATTCACAATTTGAATATCCTACTATTTATCAAGATGCGGAAGGACGCTTACATTTAGTATACGCATATAAGAATAGAATATGTGTAAAATATAATAGTTTTTCAGTTGAAGATATTTATGGTGAAAAACGCGAAAATGAAGGGGTTTACAATCCTACATCTGGAGAAATAAGTTAGATCTTAAGTTATCACATAATTATAGTTTGATAGGCTTTGGGATAAAACCCAAGTTAAAAAAATATCCAGTTAACTTGGTTATTAAGAGAGGAGAAATAAGAAATGACATTGCACATGATTCTTGCCCTTGGTATCTTGATCCTGATGATTGGATTGATTATGTCAGACAAGATGGCCTTCGGCGCACCACCAATCCTGGCCTGCCTTCTGCTGGTAGTCACCGGTCTGTCCACTGTTCAGGAGGCATTCGCAGGCTTCGTGAACCCAAGTGTTATCATGATCGCTGGCTTTATGGTTGTTATGGCGGGACTAATGAAGACTAGCTTGATTGGTAAGGTCCAGTCCTCAATGCTTGCTTTGGTAAATAAGGGCGGTTATAAGAGCTATGCTCTTTTGCTCGTGGTAGTTATGCTTGGTGCCAGTTTACCAGGTGCCGGTGCCACTGGTTACTATGTACTGATTTTATCCTTGATATCTACTATCCCTTACAATAAAAAAATGCCTACGTCTAAACTGATGATGCCTTTGGGGTTTGCTACTAACCACCCTTTGATTCCTTTCAATGTAGCACTCTTCTATGGTGTTACTGTCAGCGTACTGGAAACGGCAGGTTATCACGACGGGCTTTCTATGACGAAATTTGCTGTAGTGAATTTCATCCTGGCTCTTGGTTTCTTAGTATGGAGTTTGGTTGCTTATCGTCTTCTACCGGATCATCCAATTTCGGAAGCTTCTGCATTTGATGAGGTGGCAGCTACGGCTGAGATTGTGGCTATGCCTGCATGGAAAGAATACTGCACCATCGCTTTATTTGCCCTCAGTGTTGTTGGTATGATGCTTATGAACGTATTGGGCAATGCTTCCTATGTAATCCCTGGCCTTGCAGGAGCATTTCTACTAATAATCAACGTACTTGATTTCAAGGAAGTTCGTGATAATATGGGTGCACCTGTAATCCTTATGATGGCTGGTGTTATCGGCGTTGCTGACGCTCTGGCTAACTCTGGATTTACAGCTATGATTGGAAAGGTTGTGGCGCATTCATTGGGTACTAATATCAGTCCATTCATTCTTATCTTGATCTTCGCACTTCTAACTAGTACCTGTGCTACTTTTACTGGTTCAAATATGGGTTCTGTATTCATCTTTGCGCCAATCGCTATTGCAACCAGCCTTAGTTTGGGACTTAATCCTGTTGCTGCCGCAGTTGCAGTTGTAGTATCTGGATGGAACGGCGGGTACATGCCAATCGATGGTATGCCTGCTATGATTTTAGGTATGGGTAAATATAAGCTTCCACAGTTCTGGTTGTTCTCAGTACCTATGTACCTGATCCGTATTATTGCACTGTGTGTAGGTGCTATTCTTATTTTCCCTGTAAACTGATAAAGTGATAGAAGGATAACCATGAAATTTTAAATCCACAAAAACATCAAAAGTCTGCTGTAATGTTATTGTAAATAGCCAAATATGTATAATTTGTGGTTGGCTGTTAGGTTCTTATTTGTTTTAAAGGCAATGATATTAAATATGATGATTGCAATAATAAGTCCGATCATAACGTTCGCTCTCAGGAAGAGAAAAAATGGGTGTTATAAATTACCAGTATTTTTCTGTTGTACAATTTTGGTAACGCTCTCAGGAAGAGAAAAAATGGATGTTATAAATTACCAGTATTTTTCTGTAGTACCTCCATTCGTAAAAGTACACCTTTCGGGATGGTTACATGCTCCCTATAAAATCAACGTTCTGGTGCCTAGGAGTACATTTTACCGGATAGTAAAGGAATATGAATAAACACTGGGCCCTCAACATGTGTGAGGGCTTTTTTATTTGAACATGTAACTAAACTTCGGATGAACATACAAAAATACCTATATTCTATATCACTTTTTTGGTTTTATTTTTGGCTTTAGTTTTCTTTAGTTTACTGTGTCGTTGCTCTACGTGCTGAAGTAACCCAGATGAGGTTCTCTTTTTTAACAAAGGATGCCCAAACAAAATTGCCGAAATTTCGATGTCTGTTCGATGAGGAAGATTAATAATGGTATTATCGATTAATTCATCTTCTTGCAGAGACCAAAGTTTATTACCAGCCATTTTATCACCCTTCTCCTTTACAATCATAATGTTCATGATTAATTCTATATGTTGCATACAATTCCCTGCAAAAAATAAGTAAATTAAGATGGAATGAATGGAAAAAGGTAGTGCTAGAGCATTTGCTTAAACAATACGAGGCTTAAGCCTGCTTTATAGCCTTCAAGGCTATTCGTTCAAATATTATGAATCGAAATGAAAAGGGATTTTAAATCAAGAGATTGTGAATATTTTCACTTAAACTAACTGGGCAGAAGAGTTGAATAAGAGGTATGCTATTATTGGGGTGATTATATGAAATACACTTGTCCTTGCTGTGGGTATAAAACATTAGATGAAGAACCCCCTGGAACATATGACATATGTAGTATCTGCTTTTGGGAAGACGATGGAGTTCAATACGATGACCCTGATTATGGCGGTGGTGCAAATATTCCTTCTTTAAGGCAAGCACAGAAGAACTATATCCTATTTGGGACTTGTGAAGAAAGGTGTATTGAGTTTGTAAGAAAACCAAATGAAAATGATGTTAAAGACCCTGATTGGAACCCGTTATAGCTTATTAAAGTAACGGGGGCGTTAGTTTCACAACAAATGGACTGTTTCGGCAGTCCTTTTTGCTTATCGTTATTTAACTAAAGGTGCAGGTTAGTGCAATATGAATAAAAAAGTAGCCCGTAGGACTACTTTTTTATTTACTAATATTAAACCAGCCTGTCGATAGTTGAATTACTTTCCATAGTTTTTCTGGAATATTAAGCTGGTCAAGTTTCGATACGTCCAACTCAGAAGCGACCTCGGCTTCAAGTCCATTTGTGACCTTTTCAACCCAGTCAGGATTCATAATTAACGCATGCCCAATAGCTACAAGCGGTAAACCTAATTCCATAGCTATAAGTGCATCATCTGGTGTTATCATGGAACCAGCAGCCAACACAGGTACCTTACCGTTTGCTCTTTCAATAATTAATTCAAGCCGTGTTTTTTCATCTTGACTATCAACTGGCTTTGAAGGCACATTATCTAATGAAGCATGTATATAATCTAAATTTTGTTCAATAAGGAAATCAATTAATTCATATGTGTCTTTCATCCGCAATCCGTCCACTTTGGAGGATTCTTCAGGAGAAAATCGGTATCCTAAAATGAATGGTTTGGTAGCATGTGTTTCAATTACCTTTTTGATTTCTTTAATAATTGCCAATGGAAAACGCAGTCGATTCTCAAGTGTTCCCCCCCATTGGTCTGTTCGTTTATTGGTTGCTGGAGACCAGAAGTTTTGAATTAAAAATCCATGAGCCGCATGAATTTCGACGCCATCAAATCCAGCTTCAATCGCTCTTCTCGTTGTTTCGCCAAAAGCACGTATAGTCGAAAGGATTTCCTCATGTGATAGCTCTCTTGTTTCTACACTTGGACCAAAAGGAGTAGCCTCTGTTTGATATGCACTTGCACTGACTGTATCCAATCCTGGCAAGGCTTTATCGCCTGCATGAAAGATTTGCAATACAGCAGGGGAACCTCCACTTTTGGCTGCATCAACTAATTTTCGTAAACTTGGAATAAATTCATCGTTGTACCCAGCAAATTCATTCGTAAAACCTTGCCCATTAGGTGAAACATGAGTACAACCTGTAATGACGAGTCCTACTCCATTTACTCTTTGTTTGTAATATTTTACCTCTTCATCAGAAATGGTAAGGTCGTCATTACTTGACCAAGTTGTCATAGGTGCCATAACGATTCTGTTCTTAATGGTTATTCCGCTTCTGAATGTGAAAGATTCAAATAACTTACTGTATTTTTGATTCATTTCAATAACCTCTCTATCCTAAATTCTTCTAAAGATGAAAGTTTATCTTACTGCATTATTGTTATCATCATGAGCCATCACAACTCTCCATTAGAAGTCTATTTTAGTATAATTAGTTGACGTAAGGGTAAGTCAAGCGTAAATGATTAAAATGATTATACACCAAGATTATTGATATAATATTCTTCCTTATGATATTCTTTTAGTTACAGTAACTGTAACAAAGGAGGACAAGGGAATGTTGTATCCAATGAAATATGTAGTGGAGAACTTAAATATAACGGCAAAGACACTTAGATTTTATGAAGAGCAAGGGTTACTGCAAGATGTATCTCGTGATGAAAAAGGTAGAAGAGTTTATAACGAACAACTTATAGATTGGATTTCTTTTATTCGTTGTCTTAGAGAGACAGGAATGCCACTTTCGAAAATTAAGGAATATAAGGAACTTTACGAACAAGGGAATTCTACCTTTTTGCATAGAGAAGAAATGTTAAAGCAACATAAATTGGAAGTGCAGAAGAAAATTGACGAAAGTATAAAACACTTAGAAGAAATTAACTATAAAATTGCCATGTATGAACTTCAGAAAGAAGAGGTTACGAAAAATCCTAACCATAACTTTAAATGTCACGGTCTGGAGATTAAGATTGTGAAGTAATGTACTTACGCTAACGGGTAGCTTTAGTTGAACAAGACATTTGTATTTTATGACGTCAATAATGACTAACAACCATGTTAATTCGATTAGGAAAGTTAGGTTTGTTCGAATAATACTTCTAAAAAGAGTAAATATAAAGAATTCCAAAAAGCCTTTCTCCTATATTGGAGGAAGGCTTTTTTAACACAGGTTTGGTATATAAAAATGCTCATAATTTTGCTCATAGTATTTTTTGCTATTGTTTTAAATTATTTTAAGTTAAAGTTAAAATCCCTATAATATCAATGACTTTATGAATCCATTTAATTTAATTTTATGCCCTAATGAATGGGCGGCATGATGTAATCTCCCACCAGAAATCCCGAAATAACAACGTTTAGTGGCTTCTTCCCAAAGTTTGGGAGAAGCCTTTTTTACTTGAGTCTATTGGAAAGAGGGCCTTATAAGCCCTTTAGATATTCATCATAAATAAAGTCGATTTTTTCCTCCTTAATTAAGGCCTTCCGAGCACCTCAATGTTTGTCGCTTTCCGCATGAATCAAATTTTTGATCTGTTTGATCAATGTTGTCTTGTTCTTAATTAAAAATCAAATCCCGTACCATTTTAAGGGATGATACGGGATACTTTAAGGGTTTCAACACACATATTTTAGTAATCAGCATTATTAAGGATAAATCGAATGGTCCATTGGCCCTTTTGATTCAATATCCCATGAGTTTTAAATGTCATATGAGGATTTTCAGGTCTGTATTGATGTAGTTGTGCTTCTATCGTTCCTTTATATAAGTTGTTACCTACTTTTTTAAACGTATCAGAATTTTCACGAACTAACGTGTGTTCAATCCAAATATGCGGACTTGCCATAAGGCTTTTGGCATACGGATCTACTTGAATATTCGAATTGGAATATATTGTATAATTCAGCCTAATGGTATGACCATGGTTTACGATGGAATAACCATTGAGTGTTAGCTTGATTCCGTTATCTTCAGCTGAGCCTAAGCCCTGATTTAGGGATTCGGCACTGGTCAAAGCAGGGGAGGCAAAGCCAATGAGCAAGCAAAGGAAGAAGGCGATAGCCCTGAATCGCACGGTATATTTCGTTAGGTTTCTCATTTTACCACCATCCTTATTTTTCGTTTATAGGTTGCTCCACTTTGAAACAATCTGAGTCCGAAAGAAGTGATCGGACTCGAACTGCTTCAAGAAAACACATCATTTCTTTTTGGACAGCCATTCTGCTAGTGCTTCAGCTTCTGCACCTTTAGCGAGGCCCGCCGGCATGCGGTCGCCGCCGTTTAAGATTTGATTCAATATTTGTTCTTTGGTCATCGATTTACCGATGTGTTGAAGATCTGGAGCTGTTGCGCCCTGAAGATTATCTCCGTGACAAGAAACACAACTTTTTTTGTAAACCTTTTCCGGGTCGATAACGACGTCGGCTTGCCCTTGTAATTTAGCATTTTTATTAGGGGCAGCGATCTTTTCCTTACCGCCGAGTCCATAAACCACAACCCTCGTTCCACCAGTAATCACGCCAATATATTGTTTGCCGTCAACCATATAAATGGAAGGGGCCATTTTAATTTGTTTTCCTCCACTTTTCATGCCCCATAATACTTTTCCTTCTTTAATATCGAGAGCATTCACCGTTCCGTCCAATTCCCCGTAAAAAGCAAGACCGGAAGCGGTACTTGTGAATCCTCCATACATCGGATCATCGGTATTGCGTTGATAAACTTTTTTCCCTGTATTCATGTCAATTGCTGTAATGGTACCAGAAGTATCAACATCTGCTGGTAAAGGAAGGATCTTTGTACCAGGGAAGGTATTGTTATCTTTTGCAATCTCTTTCCGATCTTTTGCTGCTAACATTAAATTCGGGTTATTAATACCTGGAATCAGCACATAGTTGGTGTCGGGATCATACGTCTCTGGGGCATAGCTTTCTCCACCTGGCGTACCCGGCCATTGAAGTTTAACTTTACTCTGATCGCTTGGTGGTGTTGAATTTTCAATTTTGACAAACGGTACACCATCATAAATGGTTTTTCCAGTTTTGGCATCCCATGCATACCATTTCCCATTCTTTCCGCCTTCCACCACAACCTTCTGCTTTTTCCCGCCGACGTTGGCATTGAGAACCATTGGTGTCGCAGCGGCGTCATAGTCCCATACATCGTGGTCAACTTCAGATGATGCCCACTTAAATTTTCCTGTCTTACTGTCCAAAGCAACGATGGAATCCGTATATGGATTTTTTCCTTTCCGATCTGCATCATAAAAGTCAGGGGCTGGATTCCCAACTGCAAAATACATTATATCGGTATCTGGGTCGAACGACATTGGTGTCCATACGGAGCCTCCGCCCGTGTATTTCCCCTTCGCCCAGCCTGTTCCTCTTTCAGGAACGGTCCAAAATGGTTCTTTCCAGAGCGGTTCGAGGCTATCAGCCTTAAATGCCCAAACGAAGCCTCGAGTGCCATTATCACCGCCGCTGCTTCCAACGTAAATGTTGCCGTCATAATACATGGGAGCCGAAGATTCATAGTAGCGGTTTTCTAATTTAATGGAGGGAACATGATCCCAGAAGTTGACCATTTTTTCCAGTTTTCCGGTTTTGGCATCAAGTTTGGCCAGCCTATTGTCAATCATCAAGACATATACCTTTCCATTGGCCACCGCGACACCTCTGCTTGCCACGTTGGACTGCCATGGCAAACTTTCAAGATGGTCAAGTACTTCCTTAGGAGGTGTCCATGCCCAAATTTTCTTTCCGCTTGCGGCATCAATTGCAAATACATGATTTTTTGCACTCGTCACATACATGACCCCGTTTTGCACGACAGGGAAATCCTCTTGTAAATTAGGAACATCCTGATTCCATTCTAAGATATCCTGCTGCCAGACAATCCCCAATTTTTTTACATTATCTTTTGTAATCTTTTTATAGGGCACATGTCGGGTATGTTGAAGGTCATAACCCCAATTTGGGAATCCTGTCTCCTTTACTTGATTTGCCTGGTTGGATTCCTTGGTTTCTTCCTTGTTATTTGCATTGTTCTGCTTATTATTCGTTTGACAGCCAACAAGGACCATACAGGCCAAAAAAAACGAACCTGTTGCATTTAAGTAACGCCTCACGAAAATTCCTCCTGACATTATGAAATCTTAATATGTATTGAATCACTGATCATGAAATGTACCAGTTTGTTCCCTCCTTTAGAGGATCTAATTTTAATAAGAACAAGGATATGGTCCCTACAAAATCCCTAAATTATACAAGTAATGAAAAATCTACTTCTTTATTTTGTTGGAATTGGGTTTTCTTGTTTTACGGCGATGGCAACCCGCCTCACCATGAAGGTCAGTTCTAAAGCCCATCTCAATTGAGTTGGGCTTTATTATAACTTTTGAAATTGTCCTATTTTTGTCCTCCGATGTTTATTCACAATCTCTTCTGTAAAACGATCCTATCACTTCATAAACATCCTTCCTTCTTTTGAAAAATTAAATTCCACTTGGAATCACCCATAATAAATGTGAAATGATACTAATGAATAATATAGAGATAAAGGTCCTCCTGTATTACCCATGCCTTTTTTCAATTGATAGTAATTCACCCGCGCTAAAATCCCATGTGAGATAGAGTGAGGAAGGCAAACAATGCATTAAACTACTTACAAAGTTGCAGTTTTCTCTCCTTTGATTTACTATTTAGAATGCTTTTCCATCATTATGCTTATATTCCAATAGTTCAAATTTGGTGTATCCCAAGTCACCTGCATTAAGTTGAGTTCCAAGTTTATACACACTAGGCGTGTATTTAAAAGTCATGGAATCAATTTTAATTCCAGGTTCTTTGCTAGTGCATCGCACATTTTTAATCCAGTCCTGAGGTGAATGTTCATGAACCGGCCAATAAAAGATGATTCTTATCAAATAAGTATACAAAACATTGAATATTACTCACACCATATCCGTTTAGGAATTGAGATTCTTCTTGTTATAAGGGGAGAAATTGAGGTTACGGTCAATCAACATTCCTTCCAATTAGCCGAAAATGATCTTCTGCTTATTAATGCCAATGATATACGCTCTATTAAGGGGAATAAGGAGAATGTGGTCTTATCGTTACAAATCCCCTTGGATCTAATCGAGCCGCATTATCCGAATATTCATGAGTGCTATTTTAACTGCAATTCATCCAAAGAGGGTAACGGGCTGTATCTGCTTTTTGATCAAATTCGCCAACTAATGGCGAAAATTTTGATTGCCTATTATCAAAAGCAGGATGGAAGTGAGATCGAGATTAACGGACTGATTTTTCAGTTAGTTACACTGTTGATTCGAAATTTTAAAACAACACACCTCGGGAGTCATCAATTCACCGAAATGAAGGATGAAAGAATTAGAGAGCTCCTGGCTTTTATCGAAAGAAACTATCGCAAACCGATATCATTGGAGGAAATCGCCAAGCAGCAATATTTGTCTCTTTATTATTTATCGCGTTATTTCAAGCAGGAAGTTGGGGTTAGTTTCTCCCAATATGTCAAAAATGTCCGTTTGAAATCAGCGGTTCATGAGCTCCTGTATACCGACCATAACATTCTTCAGATCTCGCTGAATAATGGTTTTCCCAATGTGAAGGCGTTTAATAAGGCTTTTAAAGAAATGTACCAGCAAACGCCTACTGAATATCGCAGCCTTCATAAAGTGGAACCGATGGATGTCGAGGAAATGAAACATGAAACGGAACAATATACTTTACTGCAATCGCCTAATTTTTTAATGGAAATCAGCAAATATATTTCAGGAAATGAGAAGAGCACTACGCTGATGGAACCGGCTGCTTCAGCCATATATGTGGGCCTGCCGCAGGAGCCCATTTTTATCAAAGAAAAAGCGTTAAAGGTACTGGTGATTGGGCAGCTGGAATATGCTTTGCATGAAGAGGTGCAGGCAGACTTAAAGTTAATTCAAGAGGAACTTGGATTTGACTATATCTATTTTACGAACCTTTTTTCGGACAGCTTTGCGATGACAACGCCCCTCTATCAAATCGGGGGGCAATTTTATCAGATGGATGCCTTGTTCACCCGCTTTCAGCAATTAGGGTTGGTTCCTTTCATTCGCGTAGAAGTTGAAAAGGAAGTGGAAAGCAGCTCTGAATATCTTAAAAAGCTTGATGAATTCTTACAGCACAGTCTTAGTTATTTTGGCAGTGCCTTTGTAGGCAAATGGCGGTTTGAATTGGTTTTCTCGGAATGGGGTGAAACAGCAAAGAGCTTTTATCAAGATTTTTATCAAACTGTTAAAAAGTGGGCTTCTGCCTCAAAAGTGGGTCTTCATGTGCCGTTTTCTTTAGGAAATGCTATACCCGGTCCTGCTGATGACTTTTTAAACCAAATTTCCGATCGTTGCGAGCTGGTCTGCTTCACCTGCAATCCGAATGAAGAAGTGGATTTTACCGATATGGATAATCTTACTTTTGAAGGAGTAAAAAATTATGTAAAGAAAGCTTGCAGCAGATTAAAGGAATGCTTATCGTCTGCGGGTTTGGAGGAGATTCCGATTTTTCTTACGGATTGGAATACGCTATATGGAAATACGATGGATTTAAGCGGCACCTTTTTCCGTTCAGCCCTTATTTTTAAAGAAATGCTGGATGCGATGAAGGAACTTTCCGGTTTGGGGTTTTGGATTGATACCCACTCGCTGGAAAGAAATAATCTGGATCAAGACCATATTGCCATGAATGGAATTGCCCTTCTTTATTATTATCAAATTAAACGCCCTGCTTATTTTAATTTCCAACTGATGGAAAAAATGGTCCTAAGGATTTTAGCTGAAGGTGAGGATTTTGTCATGGCAATGGGGGAAAGCGGCTATCAATTGGCCGTTTATAACCCCTCCTATATCAATCCTTCTTATTCGGTCGAGAGCTTCTTTTTGCAATCCATCACAAAGGAAAAGAAAGTCGTGATTTCGGGTCTGCCGCCTGGACGTTACCAAATTCGCAAGCACATTCTTGATCAAAATAACGGCGAATTTTATATTAACTGGATAAATTTGCAGCATCAGGATATTTACGACCAGGAGGTCATTTCTTTTATCAAGCAGGGAACCCGCCCTGATCTGCAAATTTATGAGGAAAAAGTGGAAGCAGAGCTTTATTTACAATCCACCCTGACCTTTAACGCTTTTCATCTCTTTGAAATTAAGCCATTAAGTTAAAACTTAATGGTCTTTTTTTGTGGTTGAATGTGACGAAAATGTGAAGGAGGGCAAATATGGGTGATACATACAACAAAGATGGGAATGTAAATCGACAAAAAACGATATAAACTAGGTACATGAAAACGTTTTCAATTTAACTCTTCTTAATCGAGAATAGAAAGAAATTTTCACTGAAAAGTTAATCGATGGAGGTTTATACGATGTCAAGAAAAGTTTTAGAAGAGATATTAACTCCCCAGCTGCAAGAGCTGCATGAGAAAGGGCTATATAACGTCATTGATACAGTAGAGGGACCTAATGGCCCAATCGTGACAATCAATGGCAAAGAAGTCATCAATATGTCGTCCAACAATTACCTTGGATTAGCAAACAATGAAAGATTAATCCAAAAGGCGAACGAAGCCACAAAACAGTATGGTGTGGGTGCTGGTGCCGTTCGGACAATCAACGGAACGATGACCATTCATAATGAATTGGAAAAAAGGATTGCCGAATTTAAGCATACGGAAGCGGCGATTGCGTTCCAGTCAGGATTTAATTGCAATATGGGCGCAATCTCGGCAGTCATGACGAAGAAGGACGCGATTATTTCCGATGAATTGAATCACGCCTCGATTATTGATGGCTGCCGTTTGTCCGGAGCAAAAATCCTTCGGGTCAAGCATCAGGACATGGATGATTTAAGGCGGGTTGCAAAAGAAGCAGTCGAAAGCGGCGCTTATGAAAAAATTATGTATATTACCGATGGTGTTTTTTCAATGGATGGGGATGTGGGAAAGCTTCCGGAAATCGTGGAAATCGCCGAAGAATATGGCTTGCTTACATATGTTGATGACGCACATGGATCAGGCGTTATGGGCAATGGGGCCGGCACGGTTAAACATTTTGGACTTTCCGATCAAATTGATTTTCAAATTGGAACGCTTTCCAAGGCCATTGGTGTCGTGGGCGGCTATGTGGCCGGTACCCAGCAATTGATTGATTGGTTAAAAGTGCGCGCCCGTCCATTTTTATTTTCAACATCGCTTACACCAGGAGCTGCTGCTGCCTGCATTGAAGCTATTAACATCATGACGGAATCAACGGAGAGAGTCGATCAGCTATGGGAAAATGGCCGCTATTTAAAAGAAGGCTTGAAAAACTTAGGGTTTGATATTGGCCACTCAGAAACACCGATTACGCCATGTATTATCGGAGAAGAAACATTAACGCAGCAATTTTCCCGCCGTCTAATGGAAGAGGGAGTTTACGCCAAAGCCATCACCTTCCCGACAGTGCCGAAGGGAACAGGCAGGGTGCGCAATATGCCGACTGCAGCCCATACAAAAGAAATGCTGGACCAAGTGCTTGCTGTATATGGAAAAGTTGGAAAAGAGCTGGGCGTCATCTAAGTTTAGAAGATAAACAGGGGAGGGCCCCGTTTCCGGAATAGGACCCTCCCTGTTACAACTTGATACCATGTGTTCATTATATAAGGGAAATACTCAGGAGGTTGTTTACGGTGAAAAAAATTCTTGTGACTGGAAGCTTAGGTCAAATCGGTTCAGAGTTAACGTTGAGACTTAGGGAACTTTACGGAGAGAAAAATGTCCTTGCCACTGATATCCGCCATGTTGATGGGAACCCAGTGGTGGAAAATGGTTTATTTGATACATTGGATGTGCTGGATGGAGAGAAAATGCAGAAGTTGGTCAATGACTATCACATTGATACGATTATCCATTTGGCAGCGCTGCTATCGGCCACAGCCGAGAAAAAACCGCTGCTAGCCTGGAATTTAAATATGGGCGGATTGGTAAATGCACTCGAGGTGGCGCGGAATTCCAATGCACAGTTCTTTACACCAAGCTCGATTGGCGCTTTTGGTCTATCTACGCCAAAAGACAATACGCCCCAGGATACAATCCAACGGCCAAACACGATGTACGGTGTCACCAAAGTCAGCGCCGAATTGCTATGTGACTATTATTTTGCAAAATTTGGCGTCGATACCCGAGGCGTCCGCTTCCCTGGATTGATTTCCTACAATACACTACCGGGCGGAGGAACGACAGACTATGCGGTTGATATCTACTATGAAGCATTAAAGAACAAAAAATATACGTCCTATATTGCGCAAGGCACTTACATGGATATGATGTATATTCCAGATGCGATTGATTCGATTATCAAACTAATGGAAGCGGATTCATCGAGATTAAAACATCGAAATGCCTTTAATATTACAGCGATGAGCTTTGAACCTGAAGAAATTGCTGCTTCCATCAGGAAATTTATACCGGAATTTACGATGGATTATCAAGTGGATCCAGTCCGGCAGCAGATTGCCGACTCTTGGCCAAACTCCATTGATGCGACCGCTGCCAAAGAGGAATGGGAATTTAATCCGCGGTACGATTTAGACCGTATGACAAAATCAATGCTCGAAAACTTAGCCAAAAAATTGGACATTCCAATTGGGGAACCTATATTGGTTTAAAGGAAAGAATAACATCAAGAAGAAAGGGTTTAAAAAATACAAGGGGAAAGAGGGAAGTTTATGTCAAAAAACCAGGAATTAAAGCGTGGGCTTAAGTCGCGTCATATTCAAATGATTGCTTTGGGTGGTACGATCGGGGTTGGTTTATTTATGGGTTCGACCAGTACAATTAAATGGACGGGTCCATCGGTTATGATTGCCTATGCAGTTGCCGGCCTCTTCTTATTTTTCATCATGCGCTCGATGGGGGAAATGCTTTATTTGGAACCAACCACCGGTTCATTTGCTGACCTCGGCAATAAATATATCCATCCTTTGGCTGGCTATTTGACAGCTTGGAGCTATTGGTTCCAATGGATCACTGTCGGCATGTCGGAAATCATTGCGGTTGGTGCGTATATGCATTATTGGTTCCCACATCTGCCAACATGGGTCCCTGGGGTGGTCGCGATGGTGATTCTGGGCGTTGCCAACATGATTTCGGTTAAAAACTTTGGTGAATTTGAATTCTGGTTCTCATTAATTAAAGTGTTAACGATTGTCTTCATGATTATTGCTGGTATTGGCATTATTCTCTTTGGGTTCGGAAATGGCGGCCATGCAATTGGATTTTCAAACATCTGGAAAAATGGCGGCTTTTTCACTGGGGGATTTAAAGGTTTCTTCTTTGCTCTTTCCATCGTTATCGGTGCTTATCAAGGGGTGGAACTAATAGGGATGACGGCTGGAGAGGCAGAAAATCCGCAAAAAACAATTACACATGCTGTGAAAACCACCGTTTGGCGTATTTTAATTTTCTATATTGGTGCTATCTTTGTAATTGTAACCGTTTATCCTTGGAACCAGCTCAATCAAGTTGGCAGCCCATTCGTATCGGTTTTTGCTAAAATTGGAATAACGGCTGCAGCTGGTATTATCAACTTTGTCGTCATTACGGCAGCAATGAGCGGCTGTAACAGCGGCATCTTCAGCGCCACACGAATGCTTTACGCATTGGCGAAAAATGGACAGGCACCAAAGATTTTTGCCAAATTATCGGAAAATAAAGTTCCTGTTTATTCAACCATAACGGTTTTAATAGGTTTGGCTATTGGTGTTGTGTTAAGCTATGTTGCACCGCCATCCATCTTTGTGTATGTTTACAGTGCGAGTGTACTTCCAGGAATGATTCCATGGTTTGTACTGCTCATCAGTGAAATCAAATTTAGAAAAGTAAACGCTGGTGCAATGGAAAAACATCCATTTAAAATGCCTCTTACACCGTACAGCAACTACGCTACCATTGTATTTTTACTGGTCGTCCTTGTCGGTATGGCGATCAATCCAAGCACGCGCATCCCGTTAATCGCGGGAATTGGATTCCTTGCCATTATGACAGCCATTTTCTATCTGTTAAAAATGGAAAAACGCGTACCGTTAGACGAGGCCGAAAACGAAAAAGGCACAAAAACGAAAGCAGTATAATATAAAGAAAACAAAGGATGAAACAGGGGGGACGGTTCTAATGCTTCATGCATGGGGACCGTCTTTTTTGAGGGAGTGATACTATGTCTTTCACGAGTTTAAGAGAAGTAATTGAACTAGCTAAGCAGCAAAATATAACGATTGCGGAATTAATGATCCAAACTGAAATACAGCAAAAGAGCATTCCACGGGAAGCGATTATCGAAAAAATGGCCGAGCAATTTAAGGTAATGGAAGAGGCTGTCCTTAGGGGGACGAAAAGTGCTGTCATGTCCCGTACCGGCTTGACCGGCGGCGATGGGTACCGACTTCACCAATATGCCGAAAATGGAAAATCCTTTATCAATCCCGTGACATTAAATGCCGCAGCCAATGCACTGGCCGTATCAGAGGTCAATGCGACAATGGGGCGGATTGTGGCGACACCGACTGCAGGCTCAGCGGGAATCTTGCCGGCAGTACTTGTACACGCTCTGGACAGCGGAAAATTCCAACGGGAGCGGATTGTACTGTCCATGTTCACTGCCTCTGCTCTTGGCTTGGTGATTGCCAATAAAGCTTCCATATCAGGGGCAGCCGGCGGATGCCAGGCGGAAATAGGCTCAGCAACCGCGATGGCCGCCGGCACTTTAGTTGAGCTTGCCGGCGGCACTCCAGAGCAGGTAGGAAATGCCATCGGAATAGCTTTAAAAAATTCACTGGGACTAGTTTGTGATCCGGTCGCCGGGCTGGTGGAAATTCCATGTATCCTTCGGAACGGATTACACGCGATTACCGCCCAGGCTGCGGCAGATATGGCGTTAGCAGGGGTGGTCAGCATCATTCCGCCGGATGAGGTAATCCATGTGATGCATGAAGTCGGGCAGCAAATGCCTGAATCGCTAAGGGAAACCGGGATTGGCGGTCTGGCAGGCACCCCGACAGGTCAAAAATTGAAGGAGCAGATTTTCAGCGAAAAGACAAGTGGCTGCGGACCGGCCAAATATCAAAGCGCCTATGAGATTATCGGCCCCGTCATGGTCGGGCCATCAAGTTCACATACAGCAGGTGCTGTCCGCATTGGCAACATAGCCTGTCAGCTGTTAAACGAAAAACCATTATTTGCAAAGTTCTCCCTGATGGGTTCCTTTGCTGAAACTTATCAAGGCCATGGCACAGATTTAGCATTATTAGCAGGGGCTCTTGGGTTAACAACAATGGATGAAGGCATTCCACGTGCGAAATCCATTGCCGAAGAAAATGGCTTACAATACGAGTTTACGAAACGGGTGCTTGGAAGTTACCACCCGAATACGGTGCTAGTAGAATTATCAGGTGCAACGCGAACTGTAAAGGTATTGGCAAGTTCCTTAGGCGGTGGCAAAGTGGAAGTTCAAGAATTGGATGATTACCCATTAAAATTTTCCGGAGACCGACCAACACTTGTAATCCGCCATACCGATCGAAAGGGGGTTATTGCCGAGCTATCGGGATCTCTTTATCAAAAAGGGTTAAATATTGCCCGTATGGCGAATGAACGTTCAAAAATCAATGGTTCGGCGATAACGATTTGTGAAATCGACAATCAGATCAAGGGAAATCTCTTAACCATATTGAAAAAAGAAATTCCCATCATTGATGAAATTTTATTAATTCAAACTAAATAGTGATCAGGGGAGGATTTCAGGTAAAATGGGAGAGAAATGCTAACATTTTGCTAACACAATGAAGTTGAAAACGTAATTTTACGTTAAAGATGTCACACCTTTTCACCTTATGGGCGGCATAATGTAATCCTTTCGCGAAAAACTGTTTAAGGGTTGGAGACTAAGTCTCCAACCCTTTTTTATGGAATAATCACAGGTCTAGCCTTTTTTCGAAGTTAGGAATACTTTCTGGAGCTTTCTGATTTTAGTTTGGGTGCGGGAGCTATTGGCTTGTTTTTGTATTCTATCAGTTTTGAACATGGTCAGTCCCATTGGAGTTTTATGGCTGTAGAATACCTTGTATATTCCGGAATTTTGGCATCTGCATTGGCTTTTGTTATATGGTCTCATATTCTTTCTAAGATGGAAGCCAGCAAAGTAGAAAGGAGGTCCCCTTCCTATCCTTGCTTAATTATTTAAGAGCATGTTATCTAAATATTCCTTACTTGCTTCAACATTTCTAGAAACCTTCATTTCTCTGATTTCGTCTTTTTTCAACTTTTCTAAAGATTTTCCCATGATATATTGTTCTTTCACTTGAGGTATTACCACAACGCCATCGGCCCCACAATAATGTCCCCTGGATTGACCGCAGTAACTCTACACTTGCTACCTGCCTGGAGCAAACTCGGTTCATTGATAAACAGGATTCGGTTGAAGTCAAGGTTATCTATGGAACGGTCGGAAGGCCTGAATACCAGCATGAATATAACAGATTTAAAGAGCAATTAATAAAAAACTTTATGTAAGCAGTTACGGCAGCTGCTTACTTTTTTTATTTACAAAAAAAATTATTAAACTTTCATAATCTATGAAAACGGTTTACATGGGAATATGATAACAAAGAAAGCGCTATTCATTTTAATTTAACATCTAGAAAGAGTAGCTGCAAATGTAGCAGAAAAAATCTTAAAAGCAGCTAAAAAAACTAGATAGCAAGATTATAAAAATGATTTTAGGAGGATTAAAAATGCAAATTCCAATTAAGAAAACGCTTGATAAAATTCCAGGAGGTTTGATGGTTGTTCCACTGTTTTTAGGGGTATTAACGAATACATTTTTCCCGCAATTTTTAAAAATTGGAAGTTTTACAACGGCATTATTCAGTAAAGAAGCATCATCAACTATTTTGGCATGTTTTATGTTTTTAATTGGTTCACAAATTAATTTCAAATTAGCACCAAAGGCAATAAAAAAAGGTGCCATATTATTAACAGGCAAATTTATAGTAGGTGCTGGTATAGGTATTACTGTAGCAATGCTTTTTGGGCCTGCCGGAATACTAGGATTATCACCATTAGCAATCCTTGCAGCGTTATTAAATGCTAATGGTGGATTATATGCATCTCTTGCTTCATCTTATGGTGACGAAACTGATGTAGGGGCATATGCTTTATTTTCTTTAAAAGATGGTCCATTTTTTACATTAGTTGCATTAGGTGCATCCGGCCTTGCCTCAATTCCTTTTCAAACACTTGTAGGAGTATTAATTCCAATAGTAATCGGAATGATTTTAGGAAATATTGATCCTGATATGAGAAAGTTCCTTGGAAGCAGTAAACTATTATTAATCCCATTCTTCTCATTCCCATTAGGTGCAGGAATGAATCTTTCAACTATTATAGAAGCGGGAGGTCCTGGCATATTACTAGGGTTAATAGCTGCATTCACAGGAATTGGAGCTTACGTACTTTTGAAGTTATTTAAAGAAAATCCTATAGTTGGTTTAGCAACAGGGTCAACTGCAGGAAATGCTGTAGCTACACCAGCTGTTGTTGCAGCAGCAGATCCAACTTTAGCTTCAATAGCACAAGGAGCTACTGCACAAGTTGCAGCAGCATGTGTAATATCTGCAATAGTCTGTCCGATTATTGTAAACTATGTATTTAAAATGTCCAAAAAGAAAAAAGCTAAAAAATCAATTGCAAGTGCAGCATGATAAAAAGAAAAGTAAATCTATAAACACGGAAAAGTGAAAGATAGACCAAAGCAGTCAGCATTTTTACTTTCTACTTTGTTTAGTTACAAAAAAGGGTTATTAAATTAAAAAAACTACTGAATAACGGAAATGTTATTAACATGAAAAGGTAAGAATCTATTTTCCGGTATTATCCGAATAGCAATTTATAAGATAGAAAGAAGGAAACACCATGAATGTACCTGAGAATGTTATTATTACAACATTAAAGGGAAAAGAAGTTCTCTCAAATCCTTTTTTAAATAAAGGAACGGCCTTTACTAAAGAGGAAAGGGAAGACCTGGGACTCGACGGCCTGTTACCGCCCCAGGTGCTCACCCTTGATGAACAAGCAAATAGAGTCTATGAGCAATATTCGATGCGAACTACCGATTTGTTCAAAAACGGGCTGCTTTATGATTTATATAACCGTAATGTCGTTTTGTTTTACCGGCTATTAAAAGAACACTTAGCAGAAATGCTCCCAATCATTTATACTCCTACTGTCGGTGATGCTATCCAGTCATACTCCCATAGCTACCGCCGCCCGGGTGGCTTATATCTTTCAATTGATGATCCTGAGGGCATTGAAAAGGCATTTTATAATCTTGGGAAGCCTAAAAATGGCATTGATTTAATCGTAGTTACCGACTCTGAAAGCATTTTGGGTATTGGGGACCAAGGAGTAGGCGGTATTAATATCGCGATTGGTAAACTTGCCGTATACACAGCGGCAGCTGGTATTGATCCAAGCCGTGTTCTGCCAGTCGTGCTGGATGTTGGTACGAACAATCAGGATTTGGTTGCTGATCCTATCTATATTGGCAACAAATTCGCCCGTGTCCGTGGTGAGCGTTATGATCAATTCATTGATTTATTCGTTCAGACTGCAAGAAAGTCCTTTCCAGAGGTTCTTATTCACTGGGAGGACCTTGGCAACGTGAATGCGCGTAAAATTTTGGACAAATACGGTGACAAAATTCTTACCTTCAACGATGATATCCAGGGAACAGGTGCAGTTACCCTTGCTGCTGTTATGTCTGGATTAAAAGTAACAGGATCTACTCTGAAGGACCAGCGTATTGTTGTCTTCGGACCAGGGGCTGCCGGTATCGGTATAGCTGACCAAATCTCAGAGACAATGGTTCTTGAAGGGCTGACTAGAGAAGAAGCCTATAACCGTTTTTGGGCTATTGACTATCGGGGATTACTAACGGATGAAACACCAGATGTTCTGAACTTCCAGAAGCCTTATGTAAGGAAAACGGGTGAAGTCAGAGACTGGGATAAGAATGAAGACGAGATCATTTCATTAATGGAAGTGGTTCAGAGGGTGAAGCCAACCATCCTGATTGGTACTTCCGGACAAGCCGGCTCCTTCACTGAGGAAATTGTTAAAGAAATGGCCAAGCACGTTGAGCGTCCCATCATCTTGCCTATGTCCAACCCGACTGCACTAACTGAAGCAGTGCCAGAAAACCTGATTAATTGGACAGATGGCAAGGCCCTAATTGCAACAGGCAGCCCGTTTGCCAATGTAGAATACAAAGGTGTCTCCTATGAAATTGGGCAGTCAAATAACGCATTTGTATTCCCAGGCCTAGGTCTTGGAGCCATTGTTGCAAAAGCTGAAGTGATCTCAAAAGGAATGTTCGCAGCAGCTGCTTATGCGGTTGCAAGAATGTCTGACACCAGCACACTTGGAGCATCCCAGCTGCCATCCATTGAAAAACTTCATGAAGTCTCAAAATACGTAGCTATTGAAGTAGTCAATGCGGCCATATACGAAGGAATTGCGAGAGCGGATATCCCAGATGTTGAAACTGCTATTGAAGAAGCCATGTGGAAACCTGAGTATAAGGAAATTAAGAGTATGGGTATTTGGACTTTATTATAAATGAAAATGAATGGGCGGCATTTGGTAACAAACATCATAAAGCCTTTATTATAAGTTTTTACATGCAATTAAAAGAGATAAATGCTCATCCTTTTGCTTTAGTAAGTAAAAGGATGAGCATTTTTTTAGGATATTTTCATTTTTTAAAGGTTAGAGTCTATCAGGATCCACACAATTGCTGTCGGTAGTAGTTTCATTGACTGAAGTATCGCCCTCCTTTTTCACTTTGGCTTCCTCACGCTTTACATTTTCTGTTACCTGTTGGGTTTCCGTAACTTGCTTTTTGCCAATTACCAGTTCTTCAGAAACAACAGGTTTCTTCGTAACTTCAACTTTTTCTTCGACAATTGGAACGCGGATGGTTTCATCATCGCCTATTGGTCCGGTTGTGTCTGATTCATTCTTGTCCACTGCCCGTCTTTCTACATATACCTCTTCATGTTTTACTGGAACATTTACCGTTTTCTCTTCTTCAACGACATCTTTTTTAACCTCTACTTCACCTGTCTGAACGCGGTGTTTATTAACATCTAATTGTTCTTCGCGAAGCTTTAGTGAGCGCTGCTTATCTGTGTCGAAAGTATCTTCAAGACCCATTTGTTCACGAGCCATGGTTCCTGTGGAGACACCGCCTGCAGCACTAACATTCCCTGATCCCTTATCAGCAAGAAGCAGGACCTTTCCGTAATTGATATCGTCTTCGTATCTTAAAGCATCTACTTCACTGATACCCTGGGCGACCAAGTGATCATAATAGGTAGCCTTTCCGTCATTTTGATTCATACTATCCTCAAACGGGGAAAATAGACTTGCTAAGAACCCTTGGTGCTCTTCTGTTTGTGTTTCATTCCTTGTGCTTACCTCTTGAGAAGTTACTCCTGTTTCCTCTTCAATGGAGGAAGGGACATCTGTTGTATTAGCAATAATCGACAAGTCTTTTACAGAATATCCTTCGTTTCGGAATTCCTCAATGGCTCGAACCACTTCATCATTAGAATTGTAAACACCTAAAACTGTTTTACTCATAGTTATAGCCTCCATTTCCCTTTTTGTTTGCTTATAAAGCTTACAAATTATACTTACCCGGCTTAACAACATCGAAAACAAATTTTCTCCTGGTGATCAAGAAGGGATGCCACAATTTTACTGAAACAATGCTTTGCCATAAGAATTGTGAAGATTAATTAGATGGGAGGTTTTGTTATGGCTGAATAGAGGGGCTGATCTGTCTAATTTTGTTTTGTATCGCAGGGCGATATAGCTTGCAAATAAATCTAAAAACCTTCATATTTAATAGAAAAGGAGGCCCGATATGCGACGTGATATACAACCAAATGAACGAGCATTCTCCTCTAAAGAGGTGGCTGAAGAAGTGGGGATTGCAACACCCACTGTTCGAAAGTATGGCCAAATCTTAGAGCGGAATGGATATGAGTTTTTAAAAGATGGTGATCGGCGTATTTTTGTTCAATCTGACATCGGAGCGCTTATAGCGTTACGCGATACGGACAAGCCCTTAGACGATACAGCCAAAGACCTTGCGTATCAACAAAAGGAAAGATTAGAAGAATCCAGTGAAAAAGAGCTTGCGATACCCGATACATATGAAAATTTGCCCCAAGATCCTAATCAATTAAAAGAGATATTAATGTTTTTAGTCAATGAAATCGCTGCTACACGTGAAATGAATGTCCAACTGACAAACGATATGTCTGAGCTTAAAATAACGGTTTCTCGGCTCCAGCAAGATCATCATGTTATAAGTTCTAGTATTGGGAATTCAGCACAAAGGACTCATGCGAAAATTGAAAAATTAACTGAACAACAAAAAGCATATTACGAAACCTTTCTCTATCAAGAACAAGAAAAAAGTGAGTTCTTACAAAAAGAATTACAAAAAATGCGGGATGAACAGAAAAAAGAATGGCTTTCACAAAATGAGTTTAATAAACGTTTAGAAGAAGCGATACAAAAACCTAAAGAAAAATGGGGAGGGCTTTTCTCTATATTCCGAAAATAAGGTGCCCTTTCGACATTAAAGGCGTATAGCGCTGGGCGATACGGATACGGATAAGCCCTTTGATGATACAGCTTAAGACCTTGGTAATCAGGAAAAAGATTAGAATAATTAAATCAAACCTAGCTTGCGATACCCGATATACAATAGATGCGTGTCGCGCTTAAAACAACGTTTCCCGGCTCCAACATTTCCTCGATTGTTCTACACTTAGATTTACCATTTTTCAAATTTCAACAAATTCCCGGGAAATATCTACAAATTCTGAGTAGGTGTCGACAAATATGCCTTGATGAATGGGCGCGCATGAAGCAAGAGGTTCTAAGCCAACATCATTAGAGAACTAGTGAAAGCTATTTCCCACCTATTCTGTAAACTGGTTGTGTGAATAAATTACATTATTATTAAAAACCACTTCTTACATTTTAGAAAGTGGTTTTTTGCTGTTAAAATGGGTTTATTGTCAAACAGCATTAGATTAAAATGGGGACTATTAATACATGCTAGTAGAATTGTTTATTTCTTTATTTATTAGATTTTTATGAAAGGGGTTTATTAATCTGAAAAAGCTAATAGTTGCTTATATCTTTCTACTCGGACTTTTTGCTTTATATCTATTTTACTATCATTTTAATAATTCAAATGGAACCGCTTTAGAACAGGTTCAAGAGGGAATCCGCGGAGATATGAATGAAAAGTATGTAATGGTTACATTCCAGGCAGGACATGACTATTGGAAACGGGCACTTAAAGGGTTTGAGGATGCGGCAGATGCCTTAAATGTTTCAATCGAATACCGAGGGGCTGCCCAGTATGATGTGAATGAACAAATTACCGTATTAGAACAAGTTATTGCCAAAAAGCCGGACGGTATCGCCATTTCGGCCATTGACCCCGAAAAAATTACAACGACGATTAATAAAGCAGTAGATGCTGGAATTCCTGTTGTACTATTTGATTCCGGTGCACCATCGAGTAAGGCTCAAACTTTTATTGGCACCAACAATTATAACGCAGGAGTAATGGGTGCACAGGAAATGGCAGCTCTGTTGAATAACAAAGGAAAAGTAGGCATTGTAACCTTACCCAAACAGTTGAATCATCAAGAAAGATTAAAGGGCTTTCAAGAAACAATAGAGAAGGATTATCCAGGGATTGAAGTCGTAGAAGTGAAAGACGGGAAAGGAAGCGAACCAGTTTCAAGAAGGGCAGCTAACGAACTGTTAGCCCAATATCCAGACTTAAACGGGATTTTTGCCACTGAGGCGATTGGCGGAATTGGAGTTGGAAGTGCTGTAAGTTCCGCAAAAGTAAAAAACAAAGTAAAGATTGTCAGCTTTGACACGGATAAACAAACGCTTGATTTAATTAAAGACGGAACTATCTCGGCGACACTTGCGCAAGGTACATGGAAGATGGGGTATTGGTCACTGCAGTTTTTATTTCATCTAAATCATAAGCTTACTGCTGATTCCAAGCTCGGCAACATAAGTGCACCGCCACTGCCGCCTAATGTAGATACAGGCGTCTCTGTGATTACCAAAGAGAATGTAGGGGATTTTTATGGCCAGTAAGAGATTGACCAACCTGCCTTTCATCCCTAGTGGTATAGAGAAATGGCGGATCAATGACTTTCCTATTCGTTATAAATTAATCGTCCTATTGTTATTGATAAGTATCGTACCATCAATTGGTCTTAGTATTCTGACTGGAATGACTGTTGAGCGGATTATTGAAAAACAGGTGACAGAAAATACCTTGCAATTAATTGGTCAAGTTAATAAAACATTAGAAAGCTATGCCAATAATATGCAAAATATAAGTTATTTGATCTCCTTTAATCCAGATATAAAGAGATTCATAGACGAAACAGAGGATATTCAATCAACTGGAGAAACGGATACCTACGAAATGAGGGAGTTTTTGCGCAGCCTTTCCACCCTATATCCTGAGGTGGCAGGTATCCTCGTCGTGAATAGCAGCGGGAAATACATTAGTAATGAATTATATTCAGATTCCAATAAAAATTTAACCGAGGAAAAATGGTATAAACAGGCCGAAGAAAATAAAGGTATTTTTAAAATCCTCGGACATCCGTCTAATCGTAAGGTGAAAAGTTATTTGCAGTATAAAGATGATGAAGTTATATCAGTCGTAAGAGCGATAATTGACCCTGACACACAGAAAGTCAAAGGGGTTGTCTTAATTGACTTAAAACTAAGGGTCATAGCTGAAGCGACAAAGGATGCCCGTCTTGGAAAAACTGGCTATTTAATGGTATTGGATGAGAAAGGCGAAAACATTTATTCACCGGCAAAACAACTCATTAAAAAGTTTCCACTAGAATGGGTTGCTGACAGTGACGCTGGAACGTTTTTTAGAAAGGTAAATGGAAGTAAATCGCAATTTATCTATCAAAAATCCTCTTTTACCAATTGGACGACGGTAGGTGTATTCCCTTCTAATGAAGCAGTTTCAGAAATCAAGGAAATCAATTTTTATATGATTAGCTTTGTCTTTATCGTCTGTTTAATCGGATTAACAGCGTCCTATTATTTATCTACTTCCATGTCCAGGCCGATTGGTCAGCTAATGTCGTTTATGCATAGGGCTGAAAATGGCGATTTAACCGTTCGATATGAGGGAAATCGTAAGGATGAGTTAGGAATGCTCGGAAGAAGTTTTAATACAATGCTTGTTCAAATCAATAAGCTTATTTCACTAACCGAAAAACAGGAGAGGCAAAAGAGGGAAGCGGAATTACGAAGTCTCCAGGAACATATTAAGCCGCACTTTCTTTACAACACATTGGATACCATTAATTGGATGGCACGCAAACAAGGAGCCGAGGATGTTGCTAACCTTGTAGGATCTTTATCAAGACTATTCCGCATTGGTCTCAGTAAGGGCCATGATATCATTCCTTTGAGCGAAGAAATCGAACATATACACAGTTACCTTCAAATTCAAAAAGCAAGATACAAGGATAAATTAAATTATACGGTTGAAGTTAATGAAAGTATTAAAAAGGTACCTATTCCCAAACTCGTTCTCCAGCCAATTGTTGAAAACGCCATTTACCACGGCATAAAAGAGAGGAGAGGCCCAGGCCATATTCTCATTAAAGCCGAGGAGTACATGGGCGATTTACTTATTCGTATAAAGGATGATGGAAAAGGAATTACAAAAGAAAAATTAACGGCCCTTCGGGAGAATCTTGAAGTTTGCTTTTCAGAGGCTGAGGAGAGGATAGGTCTGGGATATGGAATGAGAAACACTCAGGCCAGAATTCGATTCACCTGCGGCGACCAATATGGTCTATCGATTGATAGTGAAGAAGGAAAAGGAACGACCGTGACCATTTTGCTGCCAATGGAAAGCGGCGGTCAAATAGGAGAAAAGGATAGATAAAGAGGTGAGGTATTATGAAGGAAAGCTGGCGGGTGTTAATTGCTGATGATGAACCAATCATCCGTGAAGGAATTCGAGAGGCAGTGGATTGGCAGGCACTTGGTATGACTGTTGTAGCGGAGGCTGAGGATGGGGAGGAAGCCCTTGAACTTGCATTAAAGCATTCTATCGATATTCTGTTGGTCGACTTGAATATGCCGATTATGAATGGGATAACCGTCATTAAACACGTCCGGGTACATCTGCCCAAATGTAAGATTGTGATTATTACAGGATATGATGAATTTAATTATGCACAGGAGGCATTGCGATTAAATGTTTCCGACTATATATTAAAGCCGGCCAACCCAGAACAGCTGCAAACCGTGCTTGAAAAAGTCCAGAACGAACTGGAAGCGGTTATTAAGCAAGATGAGTTTGTAAAATTGGCCTCTAATCAAATTAATAACAATATTGACCTGCTTCGTGAAAAACTATTTTATGATTTACTTGAAGGAAAATGGAGTGAAGAAGAGGCTCTCGAGCAGCTCCAGTTCCTGGGGTTACCTGTTAAAAGTCCGAAACAAATAGGGGTCATTCAGTCTCCAGAATACTATGCAAATGATCCTGTAATCGCAGGAGAAGATCATCAGTTGATTTCTGTTTCACTTGAAAATCTTATTTTCGAAGAGTTGGGGGCTCGCGAAAAAATTTATATACGGGATTACTCTGGAAGTATACTAATTTTACTTTGGGATTCCATCAATGAAGAAAAGATCATGATGATAGGAAAACGGGCGAAACAGGAGTTAAAGATGACAATCCATTCCTGCTTTGAACCGTTAAAAAAGGGCTTAAGCACGATTCCTGAGGCCTATAAAACATGTAAACAAATAATGGAACAAGATTCTACTATTTCCCCCGTAGTGCGCCGGGCCAGAGACTATATTTTTGAACATTTTTCAGAGCCCGATATTACGCTAGAAAAAGCAGCCGAATCTCTGCAGGTCTCTTCAGTATATTTAAGCAGAACATTTAAGCAGGAGTTAGGAGTATCTTTTGTCAGTTTGATCACCAACCTTCGCATTAAAAAAGCTATTATGCTGTTGAATTCCACGGACCTCTCCATTCTTGAGATTGCAGAGAAGGCCGGTTATGATACACAACATTATTTTAGTACGGCCTTTAAAAAAGTGATGGGGGTTTCCCCGAATCAGTATCGGAGAACCCCAAAATAAATAGATTTAGGAAAAAGGGCATGTCGGTTAAAATCCGGCATGCCTTTTTTTCTGGAAACAAATAGAATGAAAGCGATTTAAATTAAGTTAAATTATTATAAAAATAGTTATTTTTTTAAAAAGACCTAATTTTGATAGGGTGATATATTGAACTTAACTGAAGCGCTTTCTTAGAAAACTTTCCAGTAGTAAAAGAAGGGAGGAAATTACGTGAAAAAGTGGTTATCAGTGATAACTCTATTATTTATGCTAGTATCCTTAACAGCATGCAGCAGCAATCAAGCAAGTGGTAAGGAAAGTGGTTATGTGGGGATTTCAATGCCGACAAAATCTTCCGAAAGGTGGGTAAATGACGGTGAAAACATGGCCAAGCAATTTAAAAAGCTCGGGTATAAGGTAGATTTACAATACGCAGAGGATGTTGTCGAGAACCAGACAGCTCAAATTGAGAACATGATTACTAAGGGTGTGAATGTGTTAGTGATCGCCCCAATAGACGGCCAAGCTGCACTAACAAATGTCTTGGAAAGAGCGCACAAATTAGGCATCAAGATCATAGCTTATGACCGCTTAATCAGAAACAGTAAGTATATTGATTATTATGCGACATTTGACAACTTTGAGGTAGGAGTTCAACAGGGTACCTATATCGAAGAAAAGTTGGGATTGAAGGAAGGAAAGGGTCCGTTCAATATTGAGTTGTTTGCCGGCTCGCCTGACGATAATAATGCCTATTTTTTCTTTGATGGTGCGATGTCTGTCCTAAAGCCATATATGAAATCGGGAAAATTGGTTGTTCGGAGCGGTCAAACAAAATTTAACCAGGGAGCCACTTTACGGTGGGATGGTGCCCTTGCACAGTCAAGAATGGACAATCTCTTGAGCGCCCATTATTCAAGTGAGCGAGTGGATGCGGTTCTTTCCCCTTATGATGGTATTAGTATTGGAATCATTTCCTCTTTAAAAGGTGTAGGCTATGGCAAGGGTGACAAACCATTACCAATCATAACCGGGCAGGATGCAGAACTGGCCTCGATTAAGTCGATTATCCGCGGAGAACAGACTCAAACGGTCTTTAAGGATACAAGGAAATTGGCCGAAAAAGCAGTTGAAATGGCGGATGCCGTTTTAAAAGGAAAAAAGGCAGAAGTAAACGATACGAAAACCTATGATAACGGTGAAAAGGTCGTACCAGCTTATCTTTTGAATCCGCTTTCGGTAGACAAAACAAATTATGAATCTTTATTGATAGACAGTGGCTATTATACAAAAGCCCAGCTTAAATGATTCTTGTAAAATTTTAGCCCATATTTAAAAACAGGCGGGTGATCCTATGACAAACATCCTTTTGGAAATGAAGGGTATTACGAAAGAGTTCCCAGGCGTAAAAGCGCTTGATAATGTTAATTTGAAAATTAAAAAAGGCGAAATACACGCCTTATGCGGTGAGAACGGGGCAGGTAAGTCAACTTTAATGAAGGTATTAAGCGGAGTCTATCCGTTTGGCTCCTATAGCGGTGATATCTTCTATAATGGCAAGGAGTGTCAGTTCAAAAATATTAGGCAAAGTGAAGATTTAGGGATTGTCATCATCCATCAGGAATTAGCCTTAATCCCGTATCTATCGATTGCAGAGAATATTTTTTTAGGAAATGAACAGGAAAAGAACGGCGTCATTAATTGGAATAGCACCTTCATGAAAACCAGGGAACTGCTGCAAACAGTGGGTCTGTATGAATCGCCAAATACACTTATTACGAACATCGGTGTCGGGAAGCAACAGTTAGTCGAAATTGCGAAAGCGCTATCTAAGAAAGTGGAACTATTAATCTTGGATGAGCCGACTGCTTCTTTAAATGAAGATGACAGCGAGAATCTATTAAATTTATTGTTAGAGTTCAAGAAACAAGGAATGACGGCCATTATCATTTCACATAAATTAAATGAAATCTCCAAGGTGGCCGACTCCATTACCATTTTACGTGATGGTAAGACCATCGAAACACTGGATATGAAAAAGGATGAGATTACAGAAGACCGTATTATAAAGGGAATGGTCGGACGAGACTTGACCCATCGCTATCCGGAAAGGAAGCCAAGGATTGGGGACACTATCCTTGAAGTTAGGAACTGGAATGTTTATCATCCCCAGCACCAAGACCGTAAAATCATTGACAATGCCAATCTCCATATCCGGAAAGGCGAAATAGTCGGGATTGCGGGATTAATGGGGGCAGGCAGAACAGAACTGGCTATGAGCATCTTCGGAAAATCCTACGGTAAGAAAATTAGCGGTCAACTTCTAATGAAGGGAAAAGAAGTGACACTTAACGATGTCAGTCAAGCTATTAATCAGGGCCTTGCCTATGTTTCAGAGGACCGCAAAGGTAATGGGCTAATCCTAATGGAGGATATTAAGAAAAATATCACCTTGGCGAGTCTTGATAAATTAGTCAATAAATTTGTGATCGATGAAAATAAAGAGATTATGACCGCCGAAAACTACCGAAAAAAATTAAGGATTAAAACACCGAGTATTTTTCAAAAGGCAGGGAACTTGAGCGGCGGTAATCAGCAAAAGATTGTATTAAGCAAATGGATTATGTCTGAGCCTGATGTGTTGATTCTTGATGAGCCAACACGAGGTATTGATGTAGGGGCGAAATATGAAATTTACTCCATCATCGATGAACTTGCAAGGGAAGGAAAAGGAATTCTGATGATCTCCTCTGAACTTCCAGAAATACTAGGGATGTGTGACCGCGTCTATGTCATGTGCGAGGGGCGGATCACCGGCGAACTTAGCCGTAAAGACGCAAATCAAGAAAGCTTAATGAAATTAATGACACAAAGTAAAGTAAGGGGGTAATGAAAATGCAAACAATCATGCAAAAGGTAGATAAAAATAAGCCATCTTCAAGCGGAAATTCTAATGGCAATATGCTTGGAAACTTCCTAAAGAGTAATGTAAGACAATACAGTATGATCATTTCTCTTATTTTCATCATGGTGCTCTTTCAGGTTTTGACAGATGGGCTATTATTAAAGCCATTAAATATTACAAACTTAATCCTGCAAAACAGCTATATTCTAGTACTGGCAATCGGAATGGTATTAGTTATTATCACAGGCCATATCGATTTGTCAGTGGGATCCATTGCGGCGTTCGTCGGAGCTATTTCAGCCATCTTGATGGTTAATTATGAAATACCAACCTTTGTTGCTGTTGTTCTTTCTTTAGCCATTGGTGCATTAATTGGAGCTTGGCAGGGATTTTGGATTGCCTATGTGAAAGTACCTGCTTTTATTGTGACACTTGCCGGTATGCTTCTTTTTAGAGGATTAACGATGATTGTCCTGGAAGGCAAATCCATCGCACCTTTCCCGGAAAGCTTCCAAAAAATGAGCACCGGATTTATGCCGGATGTGTTTGGCGGTTCGGGACTTCATGTGACAACACTTATGATTGGAATTGTCTTATCGGTGCTTTTTGTTATTGGTGAAATCAGTAACCGTAAAAACCAAATCAAACACAGCTTGGAAGTTCAGCCTCAGGGGATTTTTCTAGCGAAGCTGGCTGCCACTATTGTTGTCCTGAATTTATTCACCTACTCATTAGCATTGTATGAAGGAATTCCTAATATCCTCGTCATTCTTGCTCTATTAATAATTGTCTATCGCTTTTTCACCAACCGGATGAAAGCAGGACGTCATGTGTATGCCATTGGAGGTAACGAAAAAGCAGCCTTGTTATCCGGTGTGAAAACAAAGCGAGTTACTTTCTGGGTATTTGTCAATATGGGCGTATTGTCAGCTCTTTCCGGCTTGCTATTTGCAGCCCGATTAAACGCAGCAACACCTAAAGCAGGTAACCTATTCGAACTGGATGCTATTGCTGCTTGCTTCATCGGCGGAGCCTCAGCTTACGGTGGTATCGGTACAGTACCTGGGGCTATTATCGGCGGCCTTGTTATGGGGATCATGAACAATGGAATGTCACTGCTGGGTCTTGGAATTGACTGGCAGCAAGGGATTAAAGGTCTGGTATTATTAGCAGCAGTAGCCTTTGATATTTATAACAAAAATAAAGCTTCCTAATCTATTGATAAAGATAAGGACGTTATATCTAAAAACAAAAAAGAGGACTATTCCAAAAAGGGGTAGTCCTCTTTTTTTAAAACCGAGCCATATAAAAATTTTCTGAAAAAACAGTAAAAAATACCAAAGATTTGTAATGTGGTAGTGAGATGATTCAAAAATCATTTCTATTGTCACAGTAAGGTGGAATGATTTTTCTCTAACTTTTCTATAGTAGAATCCTACCTCCAAAAAAGTCTAGAAACAAAGACCTACCAAAGCTGACAGGCTGTACCCTAGGCAATTTGAAGAATGGCCACCTAACCGAGAGTTATTGGGAGAATCCAAAACAGTAACATTAAAACCTGGTACAATTATAGATAGATTTGGTTACGAAGGCGGAACATTTGTATCACCTTATGGTGTACCGTATGAAGCGCGTGCTTTAGCTCCAGAAACTTACCTAATATCTTATAGTGTATATGTAGTCACAAGGCCGGTTGAAGTAGAGGAAGGAACAATTGCGCCGTGGTTCGATGATGCAGCTCTTGGTATTCAGTATGAATTTAGCGAATCTGTAAAAAAATTAATAGGGCAAAAAGTGCTCAGAAGAGTCGTCAAATATAAATAAAGATGAATTAATAAAATGCTGATAATATCAAATATACCGGGGATTTATATAGCTTAAATGGAGGACTTCCAAACGAAGCGTTGTGCCTCAATAGTGAAAATGGAAAGTGGGAAGTATACTATAGCGAACGTGGTGTTAAATCACAATTGGAAAAATTTGATTCTGTAGAAGAGGCATGTAAATACTTTTACATAGAAATTTTAGAAATGCTTTAAATAAATAATTTATAAAATAATAAGTCTTCATGAAATATAGAGCAGAGTATAAAGAAAATCCTAAGCGGCATTTTACCGCTAGGATTTTTTGCTATGAAATAATTTATACATGTTGCAGTATAAAGTTATTGTAAAATTCAAAAATAAATTTATATTCTTAATACTCTTATTTAAAAAAGCTAGATAAATAGATGTTTTTCTGAAAAAGACAATTGTATTTTTCAGATAGTAGTATTATAATTGAATAATAATTCAGATAAGTAAATAACAAGCAATTAGTTGAAAGGAGGGAGTCAAAGTGGAAACGAAAGAATTAAAGAGAGGCTTAAAATCACGTCATATTCAGATGATTGCGTTAGGCGGTACAATTGGTGTCGGATTATTTATGGGTTCAGCAAGTACAATTCAATGGACGGGTCCTTCTGTGCTGTTTGCCTATATCATTGCAGGAATTTTTATCTTTTTTATTATGCGGGCAATGGGAGAAATGTTATATTTGGAGCCAAGTACGGGCTCTTTCGCAACATTCGGCTATAAGTATATTCATCCATTAGCAGGGTATTTAACGGCATGGAGCAACTGGTTTCAATGGGTAATTGTCGGGATGTCAGAAATTATTGCCGTTGGGGCATACATGAAGTATTGGTTCCCAGATCTCCCCGCTTGGATTCCCGGTTTGGTTGCATTTGTGATTCTCGGGGCAGCCAACTTAATTTCCGTTAAATCGTTTGGTGAATTTGAGTTTTGGTTTTCGTTAATAAAAGTTGTCACTATTTTAATCATGATAGTTGCCGGATTTGGTCTTATTTTCTTCGGAATTGGCAATGGAGGAATCCCAACCGGGTTGGCAAACCTTTGGGAACATGGCGGCTTCTTTACAGGTGGCTGGTCAGGATTCTTTTTTGCTCTGTCACTGGTTATTGGGGCATATCAAGGTGTCGAATTAATCGGGATTACAGCCGGAGAAGCAGAAGATCCGCAAAAAACGTTAACAAAAGCGACTCAAAGCATTATTTGGCGGATTTTAATTTTTTACATTGGGGCAATCTTTGTGATTGTGACCGTTTATCCTTGGGATCAGCTACATTCAATTGGCAGTCCATTTGTTGCCACATTTGCAAAACTTGGAGTTACAGCAGCAGCCGGAATTATTAACTTTGTTGTCATCACTTCGGCAATGTCCGGGTGTAACAGCGGGATTTATAGTGCAGGACGAATGCTTTACACATTGGGCGTCAATGGACAAGCACCAAAAATCTTTACGAAACTTTCTTCGAATGGGGTACCCCTTTTAAGTACGATTGGTGTGCTGGTTGGTTTGGCAGTGGGCATTATTTTAAGTTATATTGCACCAAAAAATTTATTCGTCTATGTCTATAGTGCTAGTGTACTTCCGGGGATGATTCCGTGGTTTGTTATTCTGATCAGCCAAATTCAATTCAGAAAAGAGAAGGGGGACAAAATGGACAATCATCCATTCAAAATGCCTTTTGCCCCTGTATCAAACTACCTGACAATCGCTTTTCTGGTTCTAATATTAATAGGAATGTGGTTTAATAAAGATACCCGTGTATCGCTTGTTGTAGGGATTGTTTTTCTGGCGCTTGTTTCCATCAGCTATTACGCGTTTGGCATCGGAAAGCGTGCAGAGGGAGCTCAGATCAAACGTGTCTCTTAAGACTTCTTGAAAATATCAATATATTGATCAACAGGGGCAGTTACAACAATGCCCCTGTTTTTATTGTGAAACGAAACAATTAGGTAAATGAATGTCAGCTAGTTAAAAAACTCATTTAGACGCATTACGAGGAAACGTAAATAATAGGATAGGCCGTTCTCTTTGTTATAAGAAACCACAGTAACCTTATGCTGTGGTTCTTATTGATGGGGCAAAAGGTGCTGAGAAGAGTCGTCAAATATGAATAAAAATGAATTAACCATGGCATAGTAGTTCAACAGGTAAATTGATTTCAACCTCGAAGGCTGTTAGTCTATCAGGTTTTGTTTAATTATGGGATAGATTAAGCTTGATTTATTTCATATAGGTCTCCATGAAGTTATTAGACTTAAGGAGACCTTTTTTATATTTGCGATCCTGCGTCTATATCCTAAAAGGATTAATATCACTATTTGTTACTTTTTAATTTTTATATTCCTTTTGTAAATTTTTTGGAGAAAGATTGTACTCTCTTTTAAAGAGCCTGTAAAAACTCGAATAATCAGGAAACCCAGATTTTAAAGCAATTGTCTCGATAGAGAACTGATTTTGTTTAATCAAAGTGACAGAGTAAGATAGACGCTTTAATGAGACGTAACGATAAAAAGGCAGGTTCATGTTTTTCTTGAAATAATGAGAAAAATAGTATTTGTTTAAATGGAAATGATTTGATACTCTTTCTAAACTCAAATCCGGCTCAGTCAAATGTGAATCTATGTATTGTAAAATAGAGACAAACCTCTGGTCTAATTCATCTTTGTTGCTAAGGTTTGGTGTACTGCTTGCAGGATTAAAAATAACTTGTAGAGCTTGAAGTAATAAGTAATGCAGTGTAAAGGAAAAATTCTCCTCATCATTCTTGATTCTATTAATGATTTCAAGAAATAACGAAATGATATTTTGGAAATTTTTTAAATGAAGATGTAACACAAACGATCCTTGTGTCTTTTGATAAACAATATCCTCTTTCATTAATGGTGAACTAGAGGCAAAGTCTGCCATTAAATGCTTACTAACCATAACAATAATGCGTTCATATTTATCGATATCTTCAACATTAGCCTCATGAACGGCATAAGGAGGGATGACCACAACATCCCCTCTCCTCAGGTTATAGGTCTTTCCCTCACAGAAAAATTCACATTCCCCGCCTAGAAATACAAGGAACTCATAAACATCATGACTGTGAAGGCGGAATAATGTCTCTAATTGGGAAAAGTTCACTGATGATTCATTATATTTCTTAAGATGATCTTCGGAATGATATTTTTTGTTGAAGTAATAAATTTCAAAGTCCTTACCAATTACTGGGATAAAAACGGACTGCTTCATAATATCCTCCTTTCAAACAGCAACATTTACAATAATCTTAGCAAAAAGTGCTATATATTTTGAGCTTTTTGTTGTTATTCTATAACTGCAAGCGGTAACATTCATTTTTTAAGCAATATCCTAAATAAACTGCTTACTAAATAAATGGATATACCCAAAATTGAGCACCCTATCGTATGAAATAGTAAAGTTTAATCAAAGTAAAAATCAAAAGATAAAAATTCGAGTATTTTATTAGGGTGAGTAAGATTAGGAGGCAATAATGTGGAGTCTAACCATAAACAATCAAATTTAGAGGTCAGAGTCAAGAATATCATTGAAGTTGATGGATTAAAATTTAAAGATTTGAATAATAGCGGGAAACTTGAACCGTATAAAGATTGGCGTTTAAGCCCTAAGGAACGTGCTGAGAATCTAGTCTCCTTGATGAATATTGATGAAAAGGTCGGCATGATGCTGATTAATACTCGTCAGATGGGTCTTTCCCAAAAAGATAAGAGTAAGACAAGCCATGATGGTGTGTTAGATGAAGGAATTGTTGAAAAAGGCGAGACTATTTTTGCTTTGGCAAAAGTATATGGCACATCGCATACGATTGAAAACATGCATTTGCGCCACTTCATTTTGCGAGACAATTGGAGCCCGGCTCAAATGGCAGAGTGGGTTAATACCATGAATGAAGTATGCGAGGGAACACGTCTTGGTATTCCTTGCTTAATAGCATCTAATTCAAGAAACGAAAATACAGAATTCATCTTTGGTATGAATGACGCAGCCGGAATTTTCTCGACTTGGCCTGGAACATTAGGACTTGCAGCAGCAGCAAAAGGGGAAATCAAAAATGGCGGCGATGCCTCCCTTATCAGCCAATTTGCTGAAATAGCACATGATGAGTGGGATGCAGTCGGAATCAGAAAAGGTTATATGTATATGGCCGATACAGCTACTGATCCTAGATGGCAGCGGACGTATGGTACATTTGGCGAAGACCCAGAATTTATTTCTGATGCAATCGGCCGGATCATTGACGGATTCCAAGGTGAGACCGTCGGAAAACATAGTATTGCGATGACAACAAAACACTTTCCTGGCGGCGGTGCAAGGGAAAATGGATTCGATCCACATTATGCAGAAGGAAAGTGGAACTTATATCCAACTCCAGGCAGCTTAGAAAAATACCACCTGCCACCGTTTCAGGCTGCAGTAGACCATGGCACTTCATCTATAATGCCATATTATTCTATCCCGAGTATCAAAAATAGTGTGGTTCAAGAATTTGAAGGAGAAGACATTCCTTTCGAAGAGGTTGGCTTTACCTTTAATCATTATTTCTTAAATCATATCCTTAGAGAAAAGCTAGGGTTCAAGGGCTATGTAAATAGTGACAGTGGTATAACAAGTAAAATGTGCTGGGGAGTTGAAGACAAGAGCGAGGCTGAACGTTTTGCAAAGGCAATTAACGCAGGTACAGATCTTGTCGCTGATACCAATGATATTGAAAACCTTAAAAAAGCCATCGAAAATGGTTGGATCAGTGAAAAACGTATTAATGAAGCCAATGTAAGGCTCCTTACTGAAATGTTTGCTTTAGGACTTTTTGATGATCGCACTTATGTTTCACCAGAAAACGCTGCTTCAGTGGTTAGTAATCAAGCTAACTGGGATGCTGCTTATGAAGCTCATAAAAAATCGGTAACCGTTCTTAAAAATTCTAACCAGACCTTACCATTAACAGCTGATAAGCTTGGTAATCAAAAGGTTTATGTAGAAGTGTTCCACAAGGAACCAGAGCGGGCAGCTGCTTATACGGAAAAAGCAAGACAGGAATGTCAGGAACTTGGCCAATTTACTTTGACTGATAACTATGAAGAAGCTGACATTGCTATTTTATTCTTAAGTCCAAAATCTGGAGCTTATTTCAATGCAACCCCAGGACTGTTAGAACTTGAAATCTGTGAAGATAAAACAGAAACGGCTTTGGATGGGTCTACCTATCAAGAAACCACTTTAAGTGGAATGGACCATCTAAAGGAAGTGGCAGATAGTATCCATGTTCGTGGTGGAAAAGTTATTATGAGTGTGAATGTCATTTTGCCATGGATCCTTGGAAATGTCGAACCTTTGGCTGATGTCCTAATTGCTGGTTATGACACTTACTATAAGGCGCAGTATGAGGTAATCGCTGGCAATAGCCGCCCAGTAGGTGTATTGCCGCTAACATTGCCTGCAAGTGAAGCTGTCATTGCGGTTGATAAAGAAGGTAATTGTGTGTCAAGAAATGATGTACCGGGATATGACAAGGACAAATATATGCCGGAAGGTCTTCAGTATGCTTATAAAGATAGTGATGGTAATATTTATAAGCTTGGTCATGGATTGACCTATTAATATAGGTTATATTGAGAAAAAAGCGTTAAATCTTGAAGGTTCAGGATTTAACGCTTTTTTTATTGGACTTGTAAGTAATCCACTATACCTTTAATAGCAAATAGACCCAAAAGAGTATGTACATTGTAAAAAAGCCCTTTGTTGTTTTGAGCCGACATTTAAAACATTATATTTAAGCCACTATATTACATAATTACTTAACCTGCCGATATGCTCTACCTCCACTGATACGATATCGCCTGATTTCATAGGACAACTGCCAGAAGGAGAGCCGGTAGCTAAAACATCACCTGGCTGTAGTGTCATAACCTGTGAAACCCAACTCACCAGATACGGAATTGATAATGACATCTGGTTAGTATTTCCATCCTGTACGACTTCGCCGTTTAGTGTGGTCACGATTCGTAAATTAGTAGGATCTAAGCCTGTCACAATATATGGGCCTAAGGGTCCAAAAGTGTCAAAACCTTTCCCCCGTGTAAACTGAGGATCTTTCTTTGTAAGGTCTCTTGCCGTTACATCATTAAATATCGTACAGCCAAAAATATAATCCAATGCATCTTCTTCCTTTATATTTTTGCCTCGTTTTCCGATAACAAGTGCGACTTCACCCTCCATTTCTACCTGGTTGGTTAAGCCGCTTGATGGAAGAATAATTTCCCCTTGATCTGGAATCAAGGAAGAAGCAGGTTTTAAAAATAAAAAAGGTTCTTTTAGATTGGCTTTTCCACCAGTCTCTTTTGCGTGTGCCGCATAGGTCCAGCCGAAATTAATGATTTTTGAAGGTTTAACAGGTTCTAATATTTTTACATCATAGGATTTAACTCTTATACCATCAAATTTTATATCTTTGTTTACAATATCAGTAAAATTACTGGAAAGCTGCAGAATATCGTCATCATCAACAATTCCGTAATAGATGTTTCCGTTCCGATTCTGATAGCGGACTATCGTTTGTGTCTTTTGTAATAACTGCATTACCATGCCGCATCAACTCCATATAGATAAATAATTAACTCTTTACCAACAAATTTATATGGCTACTAAAGAGGAACTTGGTTCAAGGCAAACCATTTCGGTAAGAATCTTATAGCCTTGAATATGATGGAAAGCTTCTCTTGCTTCTTTTTCCGTGTCGAACTCAAATATTCTTATATTTTCACCATTTGAAAACACAGTGATAATCCACATCGTAGATTCTCCTTTATACATATATAATTAAGAACAAGGCTGTGAAGGATATAAATTCAGAAGCCTTGTTTCTCTCATTAGGTTGGTTTACTTAGCCCACAGACCAAAGAAAAAGCTTGCTAGGACAAGGATAATCGCTCCTCCGAGCCGGGTAGCTAACTGAGCATAGGACATTAAGATCATTCGATTAGATGCGCCTAATATTTCAAGGTCACCTGACCCCCCGCGGTTAACATGGCATAAACCTCCAGCGATGGATGCTTCAATTTCATAGAATCCAACCACTTTCGCAAAAATCCAGCATCCAGCTACAGCTCCAAACACTGTAAATAAAGAAATAACAGCTGTTTGAAGGGAAAGGGCATGGACTAGTGCACTAAAATCGGTATAAGTAATACCAACACCTGCTAAAAAGACGAATAATAGTTTACCCATCATAAATTCATTTACCTTTTTTAACCCATTTCTTGCACGTTCAGGAATGATATCCAATGCGTTAGCGATGATTAACAGAATAACCATATAGGCATAAGGGTGAATAGAGAAAGAACCGATTTTTGGAAGTAATCCTACTCCTACAAAATTTGATAGTGCATAGAAGGCAACAGCAACAAACAGTCCAAAAGCAGCATCTTCCATTGAAGCAGTATTTTTTTCTTTTGCTTCTTGTTTCGTAACCTGGCCTTTAATTAATTCACCATTTCCAGTCCATTTCGGCACTTTCTTTCCAAGACCATTTAAAAGAGCACCTACCATAATAGCAAAAATGTTACTAATCGTTAAGATTGTAATAGCAGAAGAGTACCAAATTTTAGGGTCCTTTCCAGTCACTTCTCCCCAAATTTGGCTCATTGGAATCGCACCAGCGCCATTTCCTCCACCCATAATTGGCAGAGCATAGTTCATGATTACCTCTTTATAATCTACACCAACAATCAACCCGCCAACAATGGCCAAGACAAAGGCGGAAAGTGTGCCAATGAGAACCAATGGGATGAAGCCGCCGATGGCTTTAGCTAGAAAGTTTCTCTTGATAGAAAGAATTGAGCTCGTAATAATAACGGAAATAAAGAAGTCAAGCATACCCATTTCATCGAAAAGAGTCTTAACTCCATCCGATACATCTTTCGTAATGATTCCAGTAGAAACCAAATAGGAAGCGCCTAAGAAAGCAAGCAGGGAACCACCACCAAGATAGTCCTTCCAAATCGGCAGGGTGTCGCCAACCTTTCCAAAGAAGAATCCAACAACAAATAGAACAAGGATGTCTGTGGCAAAGTTTACAGGGAGGGATTTAGTCATGATACTGAAAGATAAAATTGCTGCACCCGCGAGCCATCCCCATAAAGGCAAACCATAAACATTATAATTTATAAATCCTAATTTCGAAGAGGCGGCCGGCTGTGCCTCTGAATATACTGGTATTTCATTTTTAAGTCCCATTGATGTTCCTCCTATGAATTTAATACTGATGGATTAGAATGCATTAGTAGATCTGATAACTGCGTAAAGAAAATGGATATTACTTGGCACACGATGTAAAGTAAATCTGGATGATTAAACTTTTAAATAGAAGCGAACTGCAACCGTTTTCAGGCGAGGGTTAAAAAAACCGCATAAATCTTCCCCTTTCCGTCTATAGTGATTTATCTATGTATAAAATAACAATTAAGGTTTATAAAATGAATATTATAAAAATAAGAGCTAAAAAGAATATTATGGTCTATTTTGAACCTTTTGTTCACGAGTATTACGTAGGAGAATACTAGCAGGTGAATAAAAATAAGGGAATGGTGCATTCACCATTCCCTTAGACACCTATTCTATTTTTTTCTATAAATTCTTTCAGGACGCCCAACATCCCCATAAGATAAATCAGCCAAAATTTGATCCTTAGCCACCAGGTACTCTAAATAGCGGCGGGCAGTGGGGCGGCTAATTCCGATTTGCTTGGCGAGTCTTTCTGCATTCAGACCTTCTTCAGAGTGATTTAATACTTCTGTTACTTTTTGTAATGTAATCTTATCAATTCCCTTAGGAAGATAGGAATGGAGTTGCTCTTTTTGTCTATTTATTAATTCGTCAATTTCTTCTTGGTTAATGGATTGATTTTCAGTTTGTATCTTTTTTAATCTACTGCGAAATTCTTGATATTTTTCAAGAGAATTTTTCAAACGTTCAAAGACCAAGGGTTTTACAATAAAATCAAAAACTCCATTGCGTAGTGCTTCTTTGACGGAAGTAATTTCTCGGGAGGCTGTTATCATAATTACATCTGATTCATGAAATTGTTGATGGATAACTTCTAGAAACTCTAAACCGTTCATATCAGGAAAATAAATATCTAAGAGAACCAAGTGGGGACGAAGAATATCTAACTGTTCTTGTGCCTCCTGTCTGTCTGTAGCAATGCCAATAACTTTATATCCAGGAACTTTTTCGACCAGCCTGCGGTTAATTTCTGCAATTCGTACGTCGTCTTCTATTATTAATACAGAAATTTCCTCTATTGGTTGTTGATAAGCCATGTAGGATCCTCCTAATAAACTATGATTTTGGAATAATAACGGTAAAAATAGATCCACCCTCTGGATTAGGTGTATAAGAAATATATCCATTTAATTTCTTAATGATATTTTGAACTAAAAAGAGGCCGACACCGTGATTTTTCACCTCTTTAGTCGAAAAACCTCTTTCAAAGATCTTATCTTGAAATTCAGATGCAATGCCTATACCAGAATCTTCAACCTCCAATAGTAAGTCCCTCCCAAAATCGGAAAAGTATATTTTTATATTTTTTTCTTTTGCGCCAGGTTTCATTACTGCATCCATTGCATTATCGATCAGATTTCCTAAAATAGTTGTCAGACTATCACGTTCAACCGTTTCGGGGATTTCTTTAAAACTACTTTCCCGATCAATATCGAGATGTATTTTTAGTTCATTAGCCTGGTTGAATTTCCCAATGAGTAATCCTCCTATCATTACATCAGGAATTTCTTGTCTAATAAAGTTTAATAAGTTTTGATGAATATCAAATTCACGAGCAATAAACTCAACTGCTTCTTGATAGGATTGGAGTTGAATCAATCCTGAAATCATATAGAGCTTGTTTGAATACTCATGTGTTTGGGCACGTAAGGCTTCGGAATATTGTTTTACTTGTGAAAGTTCTTGAGTAAGACGATATAGCTCTGATTTGCTGCGGAAACTTGATACCCAGCCAATTATATTACCTTTTTCATCCTTTATTGGTAGGTAATTAGCGATAAAAGATTCATCATTTATATAAAATTCTTTATCAAACACTGCTTTTCCATTTTCAATGATTTCTAAAAAAGGGGAGTACGGTGAAATATCTAGAATGTTTTCGCCCAGAACTACTTTTTCATTTGACACTCGGAGCATATTAATAGCCTTTTGGTTAACCATTGTAATGGTCCCATCTAAATTTACTGCGACAATCCCTTCTTTAACTGATTCCAAAACTGCTTTGTTTTCTTGATATAAATGGGTGATTTCTTCCGGTTCAAGTCCAAGAATTGCGCGTTTCATGCCTCGTGCAATAAGGAGGGCACCGATGATACCAACTAAGATAACCCCAACAGAAATCAAAATAATTTTATTTCGGTAATTCGTTGTAATATCTTCAATATTTTGCATTGAAAAGCCCACAGCGACTATCCCAAGAATTTTACCTTTTTGGCTGTAAATAGGGACGATTCCTCTCAAAGACGGACCCAAGGAACCTCTTTCCTGTGAAATTATATATTTACCTTTTAGTGCCTCATCATTATCTTTTCCTACCATGTTTTGCCCAATCCTTTCAGGAATCGGATGGGAATAACGGATTTTTTCAGTATTGCCAACAACGACAAAATCAGCCCCGGTTTGTTTTCGAACCTTTTCTGCTATAGGTTGAATGATTTCAGAAGGTTTTTTTGTCGAAAACGCTTGCCGGACTTCGGGAATAGAAGCCACAGTTTCAGCAATGGACAAGACTCTATCACCCAGTTGTTTGGTTAAGGAATTGGAAATTAAAGAATGGAAATAAAAGCTAAATACAAGGATGATGGGTAATATCAAAGATAAAATTAATAAAGATAACTTCGTTTGTAATCGCATTATTTGTCCCCTTCTTGATGTTTTTTTGCTATGAACAAAACGCACTTAATTCGTCTAAATAATCTTATTGGCGCTTATTTATCTAATCTATATCTCTAAAATTTTATGAGTTAGTATAAATTATACTCAAAAGACAAAGTGATAGATTTGAACATTTGATGAAGGAGGTATGTGTTGAACATGTCTTTATAATATTAAAAAAAATAAATATAAAAGAAAAGGCTTGCAAGTTACTTCTGTTAAATAATAGAGCTCAATACTTTGAGATATTGTCCTTCAATCTAACAAATAATGGGGAATTGGAATATGTGGTATCAAGATTTTAGTAAACAACCCATAAATTTTCAATTAAAAGCAGAAAGGATTCAACTTGAGGAATTCTTAAAGAAGCAGAATTTGGATTTTGATCGTCAGGTAGAATATACAATTGCCTTATTTGATAGAGGAAAGATTATAGCGACCGGTTCTCTAGGAGGAAGGATTTTAAAATGCATTGCCGTTGATGAACAATATCAGAACAGGGGCTTATCTGCGGCTGTTGTCACCGATCTTATCCAGGAAGCCTACTCGAGGGGAAGGACACACCTCTTTATCTATACAAAGCCTGAGAACAAAAATATATTTGCGGACCTGGGCTTTTACCCAATTGCCGAGGTTCCGTCAAAGGTGATTCTTTTGGAGAACCGGCCATTTGGGATAAAAAACTATCTTACTGAAATCAATAAGGAGAAAAAAAACCAATTACTTGAAAATCAAGATGGAAAAGGCGTAGGAGCTGTTATCGTTAATTGCAATCCGTTTACATTAGGCCATCAATACCTAATTCAGTATGCAGCAGCCAAATGCCAAACCCTGCATGTTTTTGTTCTTGAGGAGGACAAGTCAAGTTTTCCTGCAGGAATCCGGTACCGACTGGTAAAGGAAGGAGTTCAACAACTGGACAATGTAGTTGTTCATCAGGGAAGGGATTATATTATTTCCGATGCGACATTCCCGTCGTACTTTATCAAAGAATTTCAGGATATAGTTGAAACCCATGCAAAGCTAGACATAGAACTGTTTACGAAATATATTGCCCCCTCACTTGGAATTCAAAAGAGATTTATAGGTGAGGAACCATACTGCAAAGTGACGGCAGCTTATAACACTGTCATGCAAGAGATTCTTCCTGCAAATGGTATAGAGGTTGAATTAATACCGAGGATGCAGGATGGAGGAAGGCCAATCAGCGCCTCAAGAGTCCGGGAATTAATCCGTGAAGGAAAACTATCTAATGTGCAAACAATGGTTCCTGAAACAACGTATCGGTTTCTTTTATCACATGAGGCTGAAAGAATCATTCAACTGATTCAGGCAGACCATAAAAACTATTAATAGGAGGTTGATAAAAATGTTGGTGTTACAAGAAAGAGTAAAGATTGAAGAAGTAGGGATTGCAGGAACCCTTGAGTCAAGTGATATCACAATACACATTGAAAAGAATGAAGGCAGAGGAATTGAACTTGAACTAAAAAGTACTGTTGAAAATCAATTTGGCAAACAGATCAAGAAGGTCATTTTAGAAACGCTGCAAGAACTAGGAGTAGAGGATGCGCTTGTTGTTGCGAAAGATAAAGGGGCTTTGGATTGTACAATACGTGCCCGAGTATGGGCAGCTGTAAGCAGGGCTACCCATCATGATTGTTTTCCATGGGAGGCGAACTAAAATGGGCAGACTAAGAAGAAGTATGTTATATGTTCCAGGAAACAATCCAGGTATGATCAGGGATGCAAATATTTATGGAGCAGACTCCATCATGTTTGATCTTGAAGATTCTGTGTCTCTTCACGAGAAAGATTCAGCAAGATTATTAGTCTATGAAGCTCTGAAAACAATGGATTATGGACGGACGGAAATCCTTGTCCGCGTCAATGGCCTAGATACTCCGTATGGTAAAGATGACTTTGAAGCTATAGTCAGAGCAAAACCTGATGCCATCCGTCTTCCTAAAACTGAAAAACCGGAAGATGTAGAGGAAGCGGATCAATTAATTACGCAAATTGAAAGAGCAGCTGGAATGGTAAGTGGAACCATCAAGCTAATGGCAGCGATTGAAAGTGCGTTAGGGGTTATTAACGCCTATAAGATTGCAACAGCTAGTAAACGGTTAATTGGGATTGCCATTGGTGCAGAGGATTTTGTAACAGATTTAAAAACAACAAGATCGAAAGAAGGCATTGAATTAATGACAGCAAGAAGTCAAATCCTTTTTGCTGCACGGGCTGCAGGTATAGATGCTCTGGATACGGTTTTTTCTGATGTGGATGATGAAGAAGGTTTTATTCAAGAAGTCAAACTTATTAAACAGTTGGGGTTTGATGGAAAATCGCTTATTAACCCACGTCAAATTAATCTTGTGCACGAGATCTATTCTCCAACGGAAACTGAAATTAAGAAATCCATCACGATTATCGAGGCAGCTAAAGAAGCGGAAAGAAAAGGGTCGGGTGTTATCAGCTTGAACGGCAAAATGATTGACAAGCCAATTATTGAGAGAGCATACAGAGTACTTGAACTAGCTAAGGCGGTAAATAGAGTTTGCGTTGAGGAGATGTTGCAATATGTTTAATATAATTGGACGTACAATACCTGAAGAGATTTTCGGACTTGGAACTCTGCAGCTTTTTGATTCAAAAGGTGTGGTGAAAAATACACAACAGTCCAAACATCGCCAGAGAAATTCTGACCGGAATAAAATTCTTGATTCTCTAGAGACATCCATTCGCGAAACAGGGTTAAAAGATGGAATGACGATTTCCTTCCATCATCATTTCCGAAATGGTGATTATATCATTAATATGGTGTTGAATACGATTGCCAGAATGGGAATTCAGGATCTTACCATCGCACCAAGTTCTCTTGCAGATATCCATGCACCATTAATTAACCATATAAAAACTGGAGTCATTCGCAGAATTGAAACTAGCGGCTTAAGGGGCGAATTGGCTGATGCTATATCAAATGGTTTGATGAACATTCCAGTCGTAATCAATTCCCATGGTGGCAGAGCCCGGGCAATTGCCTCAGGAGAATTACCGATTGATGTTGCCTTTTTAGGGGTACCTTCTTGTGACCCTGCCGGCAATGCCAATGGATATTCCAGGGATAATTCAGCATTATCAGAATGCGGCTCGTTGGGATATGCAAAGGTTGATGCCCAATATGCCAAAAAAGTTGTTCTAATCACAGATCATTTGGTTGAATACCCTAATACTCCTTTTGGTATACCTGAATCTCATGTCGACTATATCGTAGTTGTGAATTCAATTGGTGATCCGAAAGGAATTGTGTCGGGTGCAACCCGGTTTACCAAGAACCCTAAAGACCTGTTAATTGCTCAGAGTGCTGCTGATGTGATTGCTGCTTCGGGCTATTTTGAAGATGGGTTTTCTCTGCAAACCGGTTCAGGAGGGGCTTCGCTGGCTGCTACAAGGTTTTTAAGAGAAAAAATGATTGAGCGAAACATTAAAGCAAGCTTTGCATTGGGCGGAATAACTGGCCAAATGGTTGACCTCCATGAGGAAGGACTGATTAAAAAGTTATTGGATGTCCAAGGATTTGATCTCAAAGCGGTCGCTTCCCTTAAAAACAACCGTTTTCATCAGCAAATTTGTGCGGAGTATTATGCTAGCCCTGATAATCCAGGAAGTGCTGTTAATCAATTAGATATAACCGTATTAAGTGCATTAGAAATCGATCTGGATTTTAATGTGAATGTTATCACAGGTTCTGACGGAGTTATACGCGGTGCTTCAGGGGGACACTGTGATTCAGCAGCAGGAGCGGCATGTTCCATTATTGTGGCACCACTTATCAGGGGCAGAATGCCATCCATTCTTGACAGAGTTCATACGATAGTAACGCCAGGCTGTTCAATCGATGTGCTGGTAACAGACCAAGGAATTGCTGTTAACCCTAAAAGACAGGATTTATATCAAAATCTTAAAAAAGCAAGCTTGCCGGTCATGTCCATTGAAGAACTGAAGGCTAAGGCAAATCAAATTGTCGGAGTTCCAGAACAGATTAAAGTTGAAGATAAAATTATCGGTGTCGTTAAGTATAGGGATGGATCAGTTATCGATGTGATTCATCAAGTGAAAAAGGAATTTTAAAATGACAGAAGCCAAAGAGGTAACCCTTGAGCAATTATTAACAGCTCGCGAATATAGAGCTGCCCATCAGAAGGAATTAATTGAGAATTACAATCTTCCTTTGATTTCTTTCACTATCAATATACCGGGTCCAGTAAAGATAACACCTGAGAGCACAATTATATTTTTAGAGGGCAGTAATGCACTAGCAAATAAACTCAAAGAGGCTGGCTCCTCAATAGTATACTATGAAACCAACCACTACAATACTGGGTTTGAGGTGTACTATGTTGTAAATAAGGATCAACGGAAATTAAAAGCTTTAATGCTTGAAATTGAGAATGAGCATCCTCTAGGGCGGCTATTTGATCTGGATGTGATTGGAGTGGACGGGATTCCCATTTCAAGGGAGAACTTTGGTAATTCTAATCGGAAATGCCTGCTCTGTCATGCAGATGCCCATGGATGTGGACGGAGCAGAAAGCATACAATCGAGGAACTAATGCAGAAGATTAAAAGTATGGTAGATTCATATTTAAATCTTGTACCTTAAGTATATTATAGGGTCAAACTTCGATAAACTTTCTGTTGGTAAACTACCGCATTTTGTCGAGTTTGGCCGTTCTTTTTTGATGATTTTGGATAGGTGGAAGGAGAAACATGGTAGATGGTTAATCAGTGGATACAAACCATTTCGCAAAAAGCACTGCTTTCTTTACTCTATGAGGTTTCTGCAAGTCCTAAGCCTGGATTAGTAGACAGATTCAACGCGGGAGCACATAAAGATATGGATTTTTTTACTTTTATGGCCAGCGGTGCAGCCTTGAGTAATTACTTCAATGAATGTGTTTCGGAGGGAGTAAAATATTCTGGGAAAAATCCACAAGAACTGTTTAAAGCTTTAAGAACTATTGGAATGGAAGCTGAAAAGGCAATGTTTGAGGCAACAAATAACGTCAATACCCATAAAGGTCTGATTTTTTCTTTAGGTATTATCTGTGCTGCAGCTTCTTGCTGCATGATAGAAAGCAAAAACAAAAATGTTGATACAGAAACAATTTGTAGAAAAGTTTCCCAAATGACACAAGGTTTATGTATGAGGGAACTCACCTACTTGAACAAGACCGAAGACCTAACATATGGAGAAAAACTTTATCAGAATTATGGACTTAAAGGTATACGCGGTGAGGTGGAAAATGGTTTTCCGACGGTGCGAAATTACTCTCTCCCTGTATTAACAAAATTAAAATCAATGAAGACTTTACATTGGAATGATATCTTGGTTCACACGCTTCTCCATCTAATGGCTGTAAACGAAGATACTAATATTGTTGCAAGACATGATTTAAAAACTCTGGAATTTGTTCATCATTATTCCCAAAGGGTACTTGATTCCGGCGGAATGTTAATAAAAGAAGGCGTGCAGATGGTATATGAAATGGACAGGGAATTCATTATGAGAAATATAAGCCCTGGAGGTTCAGCGGATCTTTTGGCTGTAACAGTTATCTTTGATCTCCTCTCAAATTAGCTAAAAAAGGTCTGGCTCCTACTTGGAACCAGGCCTTCGCTGTATTCTTATTTTTCAAAAATAGCATTAGATAGGAGGCGGAATAAGTAATCAGTATGATCACGGAAGCCTGCTTCTAATCCGATTAGGGTTACATCCTTAGTCTGTTCCTTAACAATGACAGCCTGCCCCTTGGCAGCGGCATTACCTGCCCAGTGACCTGCTATGAAGAAATCCTCAGAGTTTGCTAGGTTTGCAACGACCTTATCATTGTCAGTCCCCGTATACCAAACTGGACGATAGACGAAGCCTAGATCATTCTGAGTATATCCTGCAGTGACACCAGTCCCCTCATAATCTACCTTTACAATTCCATTGCTATTAGATCCGCCGGTATTAATTGTATCATCTGTAAGTCCGAGTGTTTTCGTTGCTCTAGATGCTCCAGCACCCACGGCAATATACTTACCGCCCTTGTTTATAAAAGCATTCACGTTAGCTTTGAATAAATCAAGCTGGCCAGCATTCTGGAAGCCAAATTCTTTGTTTGCAGCAGATAAGTTTGTTGAAATAAGGCTTTCTGTCCCGCTGTAAACAAATACATCAAATCTATTAAGCCTTTTCTCCGCTACCTCAACTGGTGTTACCTCAGTCACATCAAAGCCAAGATGCTTAAGAGCAAGTTTAGTTCCACTGTGGGATTGTTGTTTGCCCATACCGCCATCCTTCAAAATGGCTACTTTTAGGCTTGATAAAGCAACCGCATCCGCAGGTACCTTGGCTGTTGATTCGATCTTTAATCCGGACGCTTTCACGGCTGCAGAAATTTCATTTGCTGCTGCTTCAGTATAGAAGTTACCTTTTGCATCACGCTTTACAGCTACGCCTTGTTGTAACAATGCATTTGCTAGATTCACTGCTTTCACGGAACTGTTAGGAATTAAGAATGGTCCCTTACCAATAACAGAACCTTGTTCTGTAACTTGAGTTACTTTAGTTGATGTAACATCGACGGAAGTTTGTGTAGGAACCGCCTCAAATCCCCAAAGTTCTGGCAGACTCCATGCTGAAATATCATACATGGCTGGTGTATCATTGGTGATGTCTTCACCATCCCAAAGTATGGTGTTGGCCAACCCAGCCTTAGCCTGATCCATTTTTACAATATAAGTTCCTTTAGGATATGTTTTTCCATCTGCAGTAAAATCCTTTGCTGCCTGAACCACTTCAATATCATTTTTTAGCAAATGAGTAACGGCTTTATCCGTTACAGTTGGATCCTTTTCATCAACCGGCAGGATATATGCTTTCGGGAAGAAGCCTTCCGGATGGAATGGATGATCAAAATTGATACCCCGTTTAAACATTTCAATTTGATAGGTAATCATTGCTTGCTTATTCTCTGTTGCGAATTTCAGTGCACCCATAATGGCATCATACTGCCAGCGGACACCATCCCAATCGTTGGTCGGCGCTTCTAGTGTATGTCCGTAGGCACCATGATACATGGCATACATTGGAGTGAAAATTGGCGGATAGTCATCCCAGCCGGCTGAGTCATCACGCTGTGGAACGTAAACGCCTTGCATGGTCTTGTAAAGATCGCCTTTAAAACTAGCGTTATCTGCCATAATGTTTGCTTCCATTGCTTCTGCCTGCTGATAAGCCCACTTATTATAAAGGTCATATTCATAGTTTGGATTATGCGGCGGTGTACAAGGTTCGATTAACCCTTGACGGTTTGGAGCATAGTTCTTTACATATCCATGTGTATCAAGGAATACCATTGGATTCCACTCTTTAATCAGTGCAACGGTTTCCTGTGTTTCCGGTTGTGACTGCGTAATGAAGTCGCGGTTTAAGTCAATTCCTTCCCCATTAAAACGTGTCGCATTGACACGGCCGTCAGGATTTTGAACAACATTAAATATAAGAATATTGTTGGCTAAAATCTTTTTGGTCTCGGCATCATTCTGTGTAGCAAAGCGTTCAATTAGCTGAAGAACAGCATCGCTTCCTACAAATTCAGTTCCATGGATAGAACCGTTAATCATAACCGGAACCTTAAAATCCGGGTTAGCGGCAATCCAATCCTGGGCCTTGCCTGGATTTTTAAACATTTGTTTTCGTAAAGATTGTATTTTACCAAACTTTCCTTGGGTGGTTGGATCGGCAATGGTTACCACATATAGAGGATTACCATCTGCTGATGTTCCGCGAACCTCCACTTTCACACGGTTGGATTGTTTCTCGATGCTGCTCAGCTTCGCGCCTATTTGCGAGAACTTCACAAAATCATAGTTTTCACTATTAAACTTGCTTCCATCCTGTTCTTCGTATGCATTAACGTTTGTCCACTTTTGTCCCTCGGCAAAACCTGTTGTCCATGGAATAGTGGTAACAAGAGTCGCAACCAGCAAACCGGCAACGGCCTTTTTCTTTTTCTTTTTATTCACACCTATTTACCTCCTAATTTTGTATATATATTATTTTTTATGTATTTTATATACATTACTATTCTATTATTATATTCATTAAAATAACAACCTACTATTTTCCTTAATTTGGGTAAATTGGATAATAAAGATAGGAAAATGGTAACGAGTATTAACATGATAAATTTCAGAATATATACTACTTTTAATACTCCTAAATGGGTATAACACTATAGAAATAGTAAATGGCAACCCGCTATCATTTTTAGGGAGGTAAAATAATGAAATGGAAGGGAAGACGCGAAAGCTCGAATGTTGAAGACCGTAGAGGAATTGGCGGCAAAACCATTATTGGAGGAGGGATAGGCAGTATCATCATCGTGCTCCTCTTTACACTTCTTGGGGGAAATCCCGGGGATATAATGAACAACATGACAACAAATAATGCTTCTGACACCAATACTCCATACCAAGAAACTGCAAAAGAAAAGGAACAAGCGGATTTTGTCTCTGTCGTTCTGGCAGATACAGAAGATATATGGTCTGAGGAATTTAAAAAAAGAGGCCTCACCTACGAAAACCCTAAGCTCGTTTTGTACAGCGGCAGTGTCCAATCAGCTTGTGGATCTCAAAGTGCAGCTGTGGGTCCGTTTTATTGTCCAGGTGACCACAAGCTTTACATTGATTTGAGTTTTTATCAGGAACTGAAAGACAAATTTCAAGCACCAGGTGATTTTGCGATGGCCTACGTCATTGCCCATGAGGTAGGTCACCATGTACAGACGCTTTTGCATTCGGGAGATCAAGTTTCCGCAGCCAGGAAGCGAACAAATGAGTACTCTGTCCGGTATGAATTACAGGCAGACTATTTGGCCGGTGTTTGGGCTCACTACGCGCAGGGGAAGGGATACCTTGAAAAGGGTGACTTGGAAGAGGCATTAAATGCAGCTAACTCTGTTGGTGACGATAATATTCAGAAAAAAGCACAGGGCTATGTGGTTCCTGAGAGTTTTACCCATGGAAGCTCTGAGCAAAGAATGCGTTGGTTTAATAAAGGGTTTAAGACCGGCACTATTGAGGGCGGGGACACATTTAACGCGGCAAATCTTTAAACTCAAGCCATACTTAGATATTAGAAGATGAATCTGGAATGCCTGCATATTCTGACGATTCATCTTCTTTTTTTATAAGTTAGGGTATTTATTATAAAAATTTGTAGAAAAAACTCGAAATATGGACAGAAAATTTAGAGGAAAGTCGAACTTTACTAATAGGTAGATAGTTCATATAGAGGAAATTAATGGTGGGGCAAATACTTAAACTTCATAGAAAGATAGGAGAAAAGTTTAATTATGAATAATGAAATACATACAACTGGGGAATTTATACTAAGTAGAAAGGAAACATACGGAAAAAACAAACAGATCAAACCTGTCCCGGTTTTTACCACAAGAATGGAAAAACGTGAATATTATAAAAACGTCCATTTGTTTGATATACGTAATGTATTGGATGTTAGAGGTTTATTAAAAGATATAAGTGAAAATTTACATACATATGTAAAACAGGTTCAACAATGGATTCAAAAGAATCCAATAAAAAGACTTATTGTCACGGGGATTTTTACAGTAGTTCTTGGACTATATACCATTAATGCGAATGCAGCTTATATTCAGGAATACACGTACCAGGTGAAAAATAATGAAAAAATTGAGGAAATCGCAGCCAAACACGGGGTGACCGTTCAAGGAATATTGGCTGCAAATGGTCTGACCTCTATTACGGGCAAGAAGATTTTACTGCCAAAGGTTGAAGACAGAACTGTCACTGCCACAACCTTAAACGTACGGTCTCAACCAACCACTGAAAGCAGTATTATTGGGAAATATAAAAAAGGTGATATTGTGAAGGTTTCTTTTGTAGAAAACGGCTGGGCTGGCATCCTGATTAATGGACGGGTCTGCTTCGTAAGTGCAGATTATTTAATAAACCCAGAAAAAGTAGAAACATCTATACCTGAATCAAAAGCTAAGATCATGTATGTAACCGCCTCTTCATTACGGGTGAGAGAAGGAGCCACAACTAGCAGTGCTGTGTTAGACTCGTTACATTATAATGATCAAGTGTTGGTGATATCAAGTACGAATGGCTGGGCAAAGATTAACTTCAATGGGAAAAAGGCATTCGTCAGTGAAACTTATCTTACGAGTAAAGAACAAGCTAACACAAATTCAACCTCATCTGTTTATGTGATAAAGGCGGGTGATACCTTTACAAAAATAGCTAGGGCGCGTGGAATAACGATAGCATCCATACAAAAACTGAATCCAGCTATAGAGCCAACTAAATTGAAAATTGGGCAAAAAATTAATATTCCTGCCGCCGTATCAAAACCAAATCAAGTCAAGGTTGAGGCCGAAATAGGCAGGGTGGATTCTAAAGGAACATTTCGTTTTATCACGACTGAAGGCCGCGCTTATAATGCAAAAGCAACAGGAAAGTTGATTGATGAATTAAAAAAAGCCCAAGGGAAAAAAGTTACCCTCACGCTGGAAGGAGTAAGGGGCCAACAATTAAATTTAATATCCCTTCAATAAACGTCCATTCTTATGGATAAAGACCCTATAGATTATAAACTATAGGGTCTTTATCTATGACACGCCTGCAACTTAAGGAAAGACTTCCGCTGAATTAAGGAACGCCTCAAGATTGAATTAACCTTTACATGGATATCCGCACGTGCAAACTCTCCATTCCAGTTTTTAACCGCCTCAAGTTGTTTAGTATGTTGTCTATTCATAACTTCCCCGAATTCAAAAATGTCTACTTAATACTTGTTTTGAACCAATTTTATAATGGATTCAATATGTTTGCTTACCCTTTTGATGACCATATCTTCTACTTTTTCATAAGCCATTATGTCACCCTAGATTAAAAGGGGACTGTACGCCGATAATAAAACCTTCAAGTTTAATCTCTACATCTATAGTCGGAATATTATTTTGATAATAGGCATAAACATCTGTGCTGATATGAACAACTTGGATGTAGGGGTTATAGTCATTTTTTATAAAAATCCAACAATTATCCAAATGGTTGGTAGATGATTCTAAACTACCAGCATTGAATATTCTGTGTTATTCCTAAAAGGATTTATTTTACATTAGCTAGAATACATATAGATGATGCCAAAAATTCGCTCTTTTTTATGAAAAGGAGGAGTCCGTTTGTCACAGGAGCAAATGAATCCGACAATTGAAAGAATAATAGATAACATTGAAAAGGTGATGATTGGAAAACGGAATGTCGCAGAATTAAGTTTAGTGGCACTGCTTGCCGGCGGACATGTGTTACTTGAAGACGTCCCTGGTGTCGGAAAAACGATGATGGTTCGTGCCCTCGCCACGTCCATCAATGCCAACTTTCGAAGGATCCAATTCACACCGGATCTTTTACCGTCCGACGTAACGGGTGTATCCATATACAATCCAAAAGAACTGGAATTTCAATTTCGTCCGGGTCCTCTCATGGGAAACATTATCCTAGCTGATGAAATCAATCGCACATCACCGAAAACTCAATCCGCACTCCTAGAAGGGATGGAAGAAGCAAGCGTTACCATTGATGGTGTGACCCATAAATTGAACCGGCCCTTTTTTGTAATGGCTACACAAAACCCAATTGAGTACGAGGGGACGTATCCACTTCCCGAGGCGCAGCTTGATCGCTTCTTGCTAAAGATGAAAATGGGCTACCCAGATTTGCAAGAGGAAATGGAAGTCCTCAACCGGGCCCAAAAGATACCGCCGATTGAGGAGCTTACACCAGTGATTAACCTCGAAGAATTGATTAGTCTCCAGAATGAAATTAAAAATGTTTTTGTCGATGATACAATAAAGCGTTACATAGTCGATATTGTCAACAGGACAAGAGGGCATGGCAGCGTCTATCTTGGGGCAAGTCCAAGGGGATCGATTGCCCTTATGAAAGCTGCCCAGGCCTATGCGTTTATGTATAACCGTGACTTTTGTCTGCCGGATGATATTCAGTATTTAGCTCAATTTGTTTTATCACACCGTATTATTTTGAAGTCAGAGGCAAAATTTGAGGGGATCACAGCAGAAGAAATTGTCAACGGTGTAATTGCAAGAGTACCTGTACCGGTTCAAAGGCTTGTGAAGTAATCATGATAGGACAGTCGATTCTTTTTAAAAAAATATGGAGATTTATTCTCTTACTTATTCTGATTCTCCTCACGTTTTCGTATGCCATGTTCGAAGGAGGATTTGTCAGCTGGTTTTTATTTTATAGCTTTTTACCATTTGCTATTTATTGCATTGCATTATCCCTATATTCATTAAATGAATTGGAAGTCACAAGGATTTTGCCAAAGAGTGATTTCAATGACGGGGAATCCTTAAAGGTAACCGTAAAGGTAAAGCGAACGAAAGCCTTTCCCTTATTCTTTCTACTTATCGAAGATCAATTGGATGAACCATTAAAATCAGCTCAACAACGTAAAAAAGCAAAGGCCCTTATCCTGCCAGGTTTGAAAAAAGAATTTTCTTATGAATATATCATCGATGAACTGCCGCGCGGTGAACATTTTTTTCGTTCTTTTACACTTAAAATTGGCGATCCTCTAGGGTTATTTGAAAAAGAAAAAACCTTTACTCAAGAAGGGAAAGTCATTGTCTATCCTGCTTATTCCGAGCTGTTTTACCAGCCATTTGAGAACCAATACGATCAAGGCCTAACTGCATCGAGAGAACGGGTCCAGCGTGATACCTCCATGGCGGTTGGGGTAAGAGATTACCAGCCAGGAGACCGTGTTTCTTGGATTAATTGGAAAGCGTCAGCTAAGAGAAACGAAATCATGACAAAGGAATTTGAACAGCGCCAATCACACGATGTGTTTGTGATTATGGACTGTGCACCTGATAAGTGCTTTGAAGCAGTTGTATCCTATACGGCTTCACTCGTTCGAGCTGTTTTAAAGAAGGGTGCACAGACAGGATTCTTAACCTTTAGTAAAGACAGGGCATACTTTCCTATTAGCGGGGGAGAACCACACCTTAGACAACTCTTTTATCATTTGGCTAAAATCGAGGGGAAAAGCTTAAAGACGTTTGAAAAGGTTATTGAAGCAGAGGGGCTGTTTATTCAGCAAACCGTATCCTTTATACTGGTCACGGCTCAGTTGACAAAACCATTAATTGAAAAGATAAGTTTTCTTGGGCAAAGGAAAGGTTCAATCACCCTTTTTCTTATCAAAGGGAAAAAGGAAACAGCCTCAGACAATGAACGTTCTCTGATCGCTGTTGCCAATGCCCGCGGAATTCGAGTCGTCATGGTTAATGAAGGCGAGCAAAGGTCAGCCTTTTCGGAGGTGAGCTTACGAGTATGAAAAGGGATATTCCTACGTTTCTTTTATACGTATTCAGTTTTTTCTTATTATGGGAATGGCTTCGTCCGGTCAACCAATTAACCGATACTAGTAATATGGGCATCTTTATTATTTTTTTAATTATTTCTTTTACTGCATCCTTTCTAAATCTCAAGGTAATTTGGCAATCGACCCTGATGCTCATTTTTATCCTATTTTCTATCCATCATCTGCACTATGAGGAAGGACTTTTTACCATCAGTTGGTTGTCGTCCTTCATGATGGATTGTATAGATAATATCCGCTACCTTATTGGCAGACAGTGGTACAACCTATCAAATGAATTCCGAACCCTTTTGTTTTTTCTCCTGCTAGGGTTAATGGTTTACTTAATTCACTACTGGCTTTTAAGAAAACAGCGGATCTTTATCTTTTTCTTTATGACACTGGTCTATATAACGGTACTAGATACGTTTACAACCTATAGTGCGAAAACAGCTATTATTCGAACGGTTGTGGCGGGGTTTGCGGTTATGGGGATGCTGACCTTTTACCGAATCATCCAAAAAGAGAAGGTTCATTATGACGCAGGAGTGATTCGAAAGTGGATGATTCCCCTATCCGTGATGATTTTTTTCAGTGTTTTGGTTGGGATAGCTGCACCTAAAGCGGCGCCAATCTGGCCGGATCCCGTTCCGTATCTGACGGCTAGCAACGACAAGGCAGGTACATCCAGTCATGGAGCAGGTCCGCACCGAATCGGGTATAGTACCGATGATACAGCCTTAGGAGGTCCATTTGTTGGGGATGACCAGGCTGTATTTGCCTATGAAGGCAATGGGGAAAACTATTGGAAAATGGAAACGAAGGATATGTATACGGGGAAGGGCTGGATTGCGTCTGGATCAACATTTCGAACTTTTAAAAAAGGTGGTCTTGTTCCTATTTATTCGATTCCGGCCGAAGTCGAAAAAATAAAAGAAACGGCCCGTGTGATTTTGAACGGCAGTTATAAATTTAATTATGTCATGTATCCAGCAGGGGTTACTAAGGTATTATCTATACAGCCTTCTAACCAAAATACAAATGAGTTTTTAATCGATGGAAACAATGAGAAAATTAGCTTTGTTACTAGCAATCAGCAACCTGTGGTACCCCAATCCTTTACCGTTGAATTTGATATTCCAAAATATAAAGCTTCTGAGTTATTGAAGACAACTGCGTTTCCTGCAGAGATGAACAGGGCTTTTTATGAAAAATATACGATGGTGCCAAATGATTTGCCGCCGCGGGTAAAAGAATTGGCAGAAGAAATTACAAAGGGAAAGACAAACTGGTATGACAAGGCAAAGGCAGTTGAAGAGTATTTTGGTAATACTGGATATATTTATGATCAGAAAAATGCTGCAGTTCCGGGTGAGAAGGATGATTATGTCGATCAATTCTTGTTCGAAACAAAAAGAGGCTACTGTGATAACTTTTCAACTTCTATGGCGGTCGTGCTGAGAACAATCGGCATTCCTACACGCTGGGTAAAGGGCTACACTGGTGGTGAGTTTAAGGCATACGGTGATGAGGGCTCTTCCAAGCAGTTTTATGAAGTTACCAATAATAATGCCCATTCATGGGTAGAGGTCTTTTTCCCCAATTTAGGCTGGGTGCCATTTGAGCCGACGGTAGGCTTTTCCAATGAAGTTAATATCAATTATGATGTGGAAGGGGATTCGGTCGTAAGTAACCAGCCAATTATACCCTCATCCGTAAAAAAAACGCAGAAGGAAGAGAAAAATCCTACAATGGCAAAGAAGAATTCTAACCAATCCAATTGGAAGGAAACATTTATGAATAAGGTAAAACTGCATTGGGGAAAGATTCTTTTAATTACTCTTCTATTAGCGGGAATAGCGGTCCTTCTTTACCGCTTACGTGGACGATGGGCTCCATATGGGATCTTGTTCTTTTATAAATACAAGAAAAAGGATGAAAACTTTGGCTCTGCGTATCTGATATTATTAAATCAGTTAGAGCGTTATGGTTTAAAGCGAAAAGGAAATCAAACCCTTCAAAGTTATGCACGTTATATTGATACGTTTTTTTCAACAAGAGAAATGACCCGTTTAACCGCACGCTATGAACAATATCTTTATCATCAAAGTCTGCCAAAAGGAACTTGGAAAGAAACGCGTGAATTGTGGGAAAATTTAATTAAAAAGACAATCGCTTGACCGGAAAAACGCCTTATTGTTACAATAAGTTTTAATTCAATAGGGTTGAATACCTTCATATATCCTCGAAAATAGGGTTCGAGAGTATCTACCGGGCCGCCGTAAATGGCCTGACTATGAAGGCGGAATTTTTTTAGTGATACTTTTGCGAGATAACTAGAATTCTGCCTTCCTGTTTATGTTGGGGAGAGAATTCTAGTTTTTTTTATTTTTCCGCTTAATTGTATAAGCTAGTATTATTATTTAGAAATTGAGGGGTGACTGTTTTGACGGAAAAGCAAGATTTAATTGTTGTGTTAGACTTTGGAAGCCAATATAATCAACTGATTACCCGCCGCATTCGTGAGTTCGGCGTGTACAGTGAGCTTCATCCACATACGATTACTGCAGAAGAAATTCGCAAAATGAATCCAAAGGGGATTATTTTTTCTGGTGGTCCAAACAGCGTTTATGATGAAAATTCATTCCGCTGTGATGAAGCCATTTTTGAAATGGGCTTGCCGATTCTAGGGATTTGTTACGGAATGCAGTTAATGACCGTTCATTTTAACGGGAAAGTTGAAAAAGCGCAGCAGCGTGAGTATGGAAAGGCGACTATGGTCCTTGAACATCCAACTGCCTTATTTGCCGAATTGCCTAGTGAGCAGACTGTTTGGATGAGTCATGGTGATCTAGTTGTGGAGGCACCTGAAGGGTTCACCGTTAATGGAACAAGCCCGTCTTGTCCAATTTCAGCGATGAGCGATGAGGATCGCAAACTTTATGCTGTTCAATTCCATCCGGAGGTACGTCATTCTGTATATGGAAATGAACTGCTCAAGAATTTTGTCTTTAAAGTTTGTGAGTGCAATGCTAATTGGTCAATGGAAAACTTTATTGAAACAGAAATGGCCAAGATCCGCGAGACCGTTGGTGATAAGAAGGTCCTTTGTGCACTAAGCGGCGGAGTGGATTCTTCTGTAGTTGCCGTGTTAATTCATAAAGCAATTGGTGATCAATTAACTTGTATCTTTGTAGATCATGGTCTACTTCGCAAAAATGAAGCAGACAGCGTTATGAAGACCTTCTCTGAAGGTTTCCATATGAATGTGATTAAAGTCGATGCAAAGGAACGCTTCTTTTCCAAATTAGAAGGTGTTTCAGATCCTGAGAAGAAGCGGAAGATTATCGGCAATGAATTTATTTATGTATTCGATGATGAGGCAGCTAAACTTGAGGGAATTGAGTTTTTAGCACAAGGTACTCTTTACACCGATATTATTGAAAGTGGAACAGCAACAGCACAAACGATTAAATCGCATCACAATGTAGGCGGTCTTCCAGAAGACATGCAATTTAAATTAATCGAACCGCTCAATACCTTATTTAAGGATGAGGTTCGTGCCCTTGGTACGGAACTCGGCATTCCTGATGATATTGTTTGGCGGCAGCCATTCCCTGGTCCTGGTCTTGGAATTCGTGTCCTAGGAGCGATTTCAGAAGACAAGCTTGAAATTGTCCGTGAATCGGATTGGATTTTACGCGAAGAAATCAAAAAGGCTGGGCTTGATCGCGAAATTTGGCAATACTTCACCGTGCTGCCAGATATCCGCAGTGTTGGTGTTATGGGTGATGCACGGACCTATGATTATACAATCGGGATCCGCGCCGTTACTTCTATTGATGGGATGACATCTGACTGGGCGCGAATCCCGTGGGATGTATTAGAACTCATCTCTACTCGAATTGTGAATGAAGTACCTCACGTGAACCGGGTGGTTTACGATATCACGAGCAAGCCGCCTGCAACCATTGAATGGGAATAAACTAAATAGCCTTTATTAGGGCAAAAAAATAAGACGAGCCGATAGCAGGCTCGTCTTATTTTTTTGATGTCGGCATGGAGCTAGACGCACAATATGGGTTATCGTTCATGTCGATTTATGGTGAATGGGAAAGAATTTTGGAAGGATTAAACAAAAATACGAACAATGCTATTTTTTTTAATAACAACGTTCGTATTTTTTGTTTACAAGCTTTTTGCGACCTGTTAAAATAAAAAAGGAAATAAGGTAAATAATCAATTGCATCGTATAATATTGGGAATATGGCCCAAGAGTTTCTACCGAGCCACCGTAAATGGCTTGACTACGAGGCAGTGTGAAATAAAGAGGCATTCTTTTCCTCTTATATTGCACGAGCCTATAGTCATGCTCCGGTAGAATATACCGGAGTATTTTTTTGCATAATAAAAGAAAAGATTTATAGGGGGAAAAGAAATGCATAAGTATTTTGAGTTTGAAAAACATGGCACAAATTATCGCCGTGAATTTATTGGGGGCTTAACCACCTTCTTAGCGATGGCTTATATACTAGTTGTAAACCCGTTAACATTATCACTTGCATCCATAAAAGACTTTCCGGATGCATTAAGAATGGACTACGGTTCAGTATTTGTGGCGACAGCCCTAGCATCAGCCCTTGGCTCCATTGTAATGGGTCTACTTGGAAAGTATCCGCTGGCATTAGCGCCGGGTATGGGTTTAAATGCTTTTTTTGCTTATACTGTTGTTTTAGGAAGCGGTATTCCTTGGCAGCATGCACTAGGTGCGGTTCTTATTTCCGGTATCTTCTTTCTTTTACTAACACTTACAGGTCTTCGTGAAAAAATTATTAACGCAATACCAGTTGATTTAAAGCATGCAGTTGGGGCAGGTATTGGTTTGTTTATTACATTTGTTGGCTTACAAAATGCTAAGATTATTGTCAATAATGATGCAACACTAGTTGGTTTGGGAGATTTAACTGCTCCTTCAACACTTTTGGCAATTTTCGGTATCGTCGTTACAGTTATTTTGATGACAAGAGGAATTAATGGAGCTGTTTTCTACGGTATGGTAATTACCGTTATTGTAGGAATGATCTTTGGAGAAATTGAGTTGCCTCATAAAGTGGTAGATACAGTTCCAAGTTTAGCACCTACTTTTGGTGCGGCATTTCAATCGTTTAGTGACAGTTCTTTTTATACGACATCCATGCTCGGAATTATTTTGACTTTCTTGTTTGTTGATTTCTTTGATAACGCAGGAACGTTGGTGGCTGTAGCAAACCAAGCAGGAATCATGAAAGATAATAAACTTCCTCGCGCTGGCCGAGCGTTAATTTCTGATTCAATTGCAACAACTGTTGGTGCTGTCCTTGGTACTTCAACAACAACTTCTTACATTGAGTCATCAGCAGGGGTTGCTGCTGGAGCAAGAACAGGGTTTGCTTCATTAGTTACTGCTGGACTGTTTATCTTATCACTCTTTTTCTTCCCGTTACTGTCAGTTGTAACAGCACCGGTAACGGCACCAGCTTTAATCATTGTTGGGGTATTGATGGTTTCTTCATTAGGTAATATTGATTGGAAAAAATTTGAGATTGCTGTTCCTGCTTTCCTAACAATGATTGCAATGCCGCTGTCATACAGTATTGCTACTGGGATTGCAGTAGGGTTTATTTTCTACCCGATTACAATGATTGTAAAAGGCCGTATAAAAGAGATTAACCCAATCATGTACCTATTCTTTGTGATCTTTGTGTTATATTTTATCTTAAAATAAATCAAATACTCCGAGGGAACTGTGACCATACAGTTCCCTTTTTGTATATCGGGGCGAAATTGTGACAGACTACATTCATTTATTTGAATCTTTGTCGAACAATGGCGTTGACTTCCTGTTTAACCTCTTATAACATGAAAATAGTAAGTGTTTGCAGGAGAAACGGGGGTGAAGGTTTGGCGAACCTATTAATCGATAAAGTATTAAATAACAATGTATTAATTGCTGAACACCCTTCCTTCAAAGAAGTTGTCTTGATCGGGAAAGGTATAGGGTTTAATCGAAAACGAGGCGACTATATAGAAACAGAAACCGTTGAAAAGCTTTTTGTTTTGAAAGATGAAAAGGAGCAAGAAAATTACATTAAATTGCTTCCGTTTATTGATTTGGATTATTTAGAAGTTATTATCTCTGCGATTGATATAATCAAACAGCGTACACATACAGATTTAAATGAACATATTCATGTGGCCCTAACAGATCACTTAATGTTCGCCCTTACAAGAGCATCGAAAGGGATGGAAATGAGGAATCCATTTTTAGTCGAAACAAAGGCACTTTATCGGCATGAATATGAAATCGCTTCAACGGTCGTTGAACACATTGGTGAAAAAACAGGAATACTCCTTCCAGTAGGGGAAATCGGATTTATTGCTTTACACATTCATAGTGCCTTGACCAATAAAAATTTATCGGATGTTAATCAGCACTCACAGCTTGTCAGTAAATTAGTTGCCATGGTTGAGGATCAATTTGATATTGAAATTGACAAAGAAAGTATTGATTACATGAGGCTTGTCCGCCATCTCCGTTTCGCAATTGAGCGCGTGATAAAAGCTGAGAAGGTTGAGGAACCAGAAAAAATTGCAAACCTATTGAAAGTTGAATATCCGGTGTGTTATAATCTCTCATGGAAGCTCATTAAAGTGATGCAGCAAACATTAAAAATGAAGGTCTTCGATGCAGAAGCCGTTTATTTAACGATGCATTTGCAGAGACTTCAAAACAAATTTAAATAGCACTTATTATTTTTTACGTGTTACTGATTCGATCAGGCATGAGTGAAAAGTATTAATTGAATTGAAGGATTTGGGGTAGTCTATACCTAAACTTCGTTTCAATTGTACTTTTACTCATGCCTTTTTTGTTGTTTTTTATCTATCGTGTAACCGCTTTATGAGCTAAAAATTTTCAGGAGGTCATTTAAATGAAAAACGCTTTTGGTACTTTACAAAAAGTTGGTAAAGCACTTATGCTTCCGGTTGCTCTTTTACCGGCTGCAGGAATCTTGCTTGCATTAGGTGCTGCGTTAGTCAATCCGGCGTTATTGAACCTAGCACCTTGGCTAGATAATAGTGGAGTTGCAATGGTTGCATCTGTTATGAAGAACGCCGGGGATATTGTTTTCGGTAACCTGCCGTTGTTATTTGCCGTTGGTGTTGCTGTAGGTTTAGCTGGCGGAGAAGGAACAGCTGGACTAGCAGCAATCATTGGTTACTTAATTATGAATGTAACAATGGGTACAGTTTTAGGCATTGATGCGAAATCTATTAATGGAACAAGTTATGTAAGTGTCTTAGGTATCCCGACTCTTCAAACTGGGGTATTTGGCGGTATTATTGTTGGTATTATCGCTGCAACTATGTACAATAAGTTTTTTGAAATCGAGCTTCCGTCCTATCTAGGATTCTTTGCGGGAAAACGTTTTGTTCCAATTATCACAGCTGCTACAGCAATCATTCTTGGATTAATCATGCTAGTTATTTGGCCGCCAATCCAATCTGGATTGAACGCATTCTCTAACAACATGGTTAATGCGAACCTAACTCTTTCTGCATTTATTTTCGGGGTTATTGAACGTGCATTGATTCCATTTGGATTACATCATATTTTCTATTCACCTTTCTGGTATGAATTCGGAACGTATACTACTAAAGCAGGTCAGGTTGTTCATGGTGACCAGCGTATCTTTATGGCTCAGATTTCAGACCATGTGAAAAATCTTACTGCTGGTACATTTATGACTGGTAAATTCCCATTCATGATGTTTGGTCTTCCAGCAGCTGCATTAGCAATTTATCATGAAGCAAAGCCTGAAAAGAAAGTGTTTGTTGGTGGTTTAATGGCATCGGCTGGACTAACTGCTTTCCTAACAGGTATTACTGAACCGATTGAATTCTCATTCCTATTCGTTGCGCCAATATTGTTTGGTATTCATGCTATATTTGCTGGTTTATCATTTATGGTAATGCATCTGTTAAATGTAAAAATCGGTATGACATTCTCTGGTGGTTTAATTGACTATGTACTATTTGGTTTAATTAATCCACAGACACATGCTTGGCTTGTAATTCCAGTTGGTCTTGTGTTTGCGGTTATTTACTACTTTGGTTTCCGTTTTGCGATTCGTAAGTTTGATCTTAAAACACCTGGACGTGAGCTAGAGGAAGAAGAAGGCGAACAAACAGCAGGAAAGGCTGCAGGTGGAGATTTAGCTTCTAATATTTTAGATGCTATGGGCGGTAGAGATAATATCGCAAATCTTGATGCATGTATTACACGTCTTCGTGTATCGGTAAAAGATATTAAAAATGTTAACAAAGATGAATTAAAACGCCTTGGTGCTGCAGGTGTACTTGAGGTAGGTAACAATATTCAGGCTATCTTTGGCCCGCGTTCTGAAACCATTAAAGGTCAAATGAAAGATATCATGTCAGGGAAACGTCCTCGTGCAGCGGCTCCTGAACAAAAGCAGGCTCAGACTACTACTACTACTACTACTGATGCTATGCAGAATGCACGTCAAAACGAAGTATTCGCTGCACCACTTAAGGGCGAAATCAAGCCAATTACGGAAGTTCCTGACCAAGTGTTTGCTGGTAAGATGATGGGTGATGGTTTTGCGATTGTACCTTCAGAAGGTATGGTGGTATCACCTGTTAATGGTAAGATTGTCAACTTGTTCCCAACTAAACATGCGATTGGCATTCTTTCTGATACTGGACGTGAGATCCTCATCCATGTAGGGATTGATACGGTTAACTTAAAAGGTCAAGGATTCGAAACGTTAGTAACAGAAAATGAAATCATTGAGCAAGGTCAACCACTCTTGAAGTTCGATATTAACTATATTAAAGAAAATGCAACTTCTACCATTACTCCGGTTGTCTTCACAAACCTAGCGGAAGGTGAAAAGGTGGTAATTGAGAAGTCGGGTCAAGTTAATATGAAACAAGAAGGTATTGTTAAGATCACTAAGTAAGTTTGAAAAAGAAGCTGGCCGAATGGCTGGCTTCTTTTTTAAATTGATAGGAGAGAGGAAATGAAAAAGTGAAATTTAGTATTGACCCAACCTAATCATGGTGGTATTATATTTAAGCGGTCGTTGAGAGGAAGTTAATAACAATTTCAAACAAAAAAAGTTATTGACTCAGTTTTAACGATGTGTTATATTAGTAAAGTTGCTTCTGCTGAGGCATCATCAAAATGATTGTTCTTTGAAAACTAA
>NZ_NUNF01000110.1 GCF_002585305.1 Bacillus sp. AFS037270
TTTATTGAGGGAGTTTAGTTTAATAAGAAAGCGATTTATAATAGTGGTAATTACGGGTTAAGGGATGGATAAAAAATGATTGGTTCCCCTGAAATAAATAAAGTAATTAGAAAAATATTATCACCAGCATTAAAAGAAAATGGATTTGATAAAGTAAATACAAGACATAACTGGGGATGGCACAACCATTGCATTTGGGTATTTGATATTACTGCCGTTGGAAAGTATTTTTCAGATGTAACAGGTTGGTCTCCTATGTCTGTTTACGTGGATTTAGGGATTTACTATGACTTTGTACCACCGAAAGACAGCGAAATAAAAATCGGTACTAAAAATGAATTAGTACCTAAACCCCTTCAATGCCAACTCCAAAAACAGCTATCCTGTAGCCTTGACCAATCTATTTATACCGATTCATTTCATAATCCTGCTGAAAAAAAGCGAAATGATATTTGGTGGATAGAACCTGATGGCTCCAATATCCAGGAAGTTATAAACGATATTAAACAATCTTTTCTAAGTGATGGTTTATTGTGGTTTCTGAAAAATACTGACTTGAAGACTGCGTTTAAAAAAATTGAAAGTGAGCACGATTCATTTAATAAATTCTACAAGGCAAGATATTTTGCAGAACATTTAAACGATGATTTAAAGTTTGAAAAGTACAGTCATTTGTTAGAAAAGGAGCAAAATAGGATTGATGGCTTGTTCAGCTAAAAGGTGCGAGAGTTTAATAAAGAGTCGCTGTGGAGACTCTATTCTTGTTCCGCTAACGGGCAGGATAGTTGAAAAGCGGTGTTTAACTTGTGTTCAGCAATCGGTCCGGATTGATGAGTAACGGTTAGCAAGATGAATGGATATTAATGGTAAGGTAAATGAGGATTGTGAAGAAATAGCTCAATTGAAGGTTTAGTTTGAAAATAAGAATGTTTGTAATTTGCTTTACCTCAAAAAAAGTACATAAAAAGACACCCCCTACCGTGAACTATAACCCGAATAAT
>NZ_NUNF01000111.1 GCF_002585305.1 Bacillus sp. AFS037270
GCATCACCTGTCCAGCCAAGTCTTTCATCCCTTTGCGGACAATCTGTAGGGATGTCCAGAAAATTGCCTCTCTGCCCCCATTGGATATTACTTTGCAGTTGGTTTACAAGGGGATTAGAACTTGTAAATGTTCCCGTCTCTTCCATCTCTGTATGAAGTACGCAGGCAGTAAAATTTTCGAGTTCTATATCCTCAAGTCCCTCAATGCAAATATAACGGAAGCCATGGAAGGTGAAGTGCGGCAGGAAGGTTTGCTCTTCTCCATTGCAAATATAAACATCATGGGATATTGCCTGACGAAGGGTGTCTGGATAAAAATTCCCCTCTTTATCCAATACTTCCGCATGTCGGATGGTAATTTTCTGCCCTGGTTCACCTTTTACCTTGACCTCTACAAAACCAGTCATGTTTTGGCCGAAGTCGATTAACTTCTCCCCTTTTGGGGTTACAATATAATCTTTAGCCGGAATTTTTTCGGTAATACTTACAGGCTCACTTTCCTGCCCAATAAAAAGGTCTTTGTTAAAAGAATATCCTACTGTGTTATAGGACCTTTCCTCTTTAAAAGTGGAATCAATGGTTTCTCCCATATAAATTTCACTGCTACGGATCTTTCCAGTTGTCA
>NZ_NUNF01000112.1 GCF_002585305.1 Bacillus sp. AFS037270
TTATGGGTTAAATATGCATGGATTTCATTTGAAAGAAAGATGCCATTAGATAAATTTTCTACATTGCTCGTAAATGCATTTATATTCCAATCAACAATATTTAAAAAGTTATTAATGGTGGTAGATACTTTGTTTTCTATTACTTTATTAAAATAAATGAACGTAAAAGGACCAATAACAAGTAAAGGTATTAGAGCTGAAAACAAAGCTAATAAGATAATTTTACGCTTGATTGGAGAGTCGATGAGTCTCATTAGTTTAGCCATTTGATTTCTCCAGTTTATGAATTTTTATCATAATTTGGTGATTTAAGAATCAATTCGTTCACTGTCCATCGGTCAATTTCAATCCAGTAAATTTTTTCTTATTTCGATTTAGATAATTAAACTCACGATGACCAAATTGACTTTAATCGATAGATATCCAGAGAGAGTAGTTTTACGTTCCCACCATTCGAAAACAATTCAAGACCGTCACTTTGTGAGTCTGGAAAGGTCAGATTGGTCATCGCAATTTCTCCATTATTTCCAAAAACATCAATAGTAGAACGATCCACAAAGACATTGAACTTTATTCGATTGTTTTGAGCTTTAACCGCTACACGATCTAAGGATGAAAATAATTCATTAAAAGAGGTTTCACCAGAGTTTCTTCTATCAATGCAGATCTCTTCTTTATCAACATTATAACCTAAGGCTTTGCCGTTGTCTGGGTTTCTCTGATTTACCTTACTCGGCGATCTGCCTTTTTTCATTTATTAACATCTTCATTCTTTCACTGCTCCTAAAGTCATTCCACTTACGATGTAGCGTTGTACGAAAAAGGAAAATTGTTAATGGCTATAATGGAGAAGTGAATTTATTATTGAACATAAAAGAATAGAAAAAGTTTTTTATGCTAAATATAAGAAATAAAATTGACACTTTTAAACCTATTATGACCATTCTAATTATCACAAGAATAAACAATGATTAAAAAAGATAAACAACAAGATAAGGGTATGTATCAAAATAGAAAGTAATCTCTATTTTGATACAACTCTTTTTTTCGTATATGAAGTACTTTCGAATTTGTATGAAAAATTTAGTTGATATTGAAACTTCTAAATATATATAACCTTTTCTAAAAAAGTTAGAATTTTAAAAAAATAAGATAAAAATTACAATAATAAGTGTAAAGAAGATTTGCAAAGCTGATGGGGGTGCATAAGGAAATAAAAGTTTAAGCATTTTTATTTCAAAAAATGTAATCGTTATCATTGAATTATAAAATTATTAGAAATCGGAGGAGAATGATCAATGAATGTTTGGCAACCAAATAGCCCATTAGGGGGACTACCATTTATTAAGAATGCAAATTCAAAACGTGAATCTAGTTACGATCGAACAGGGGAAATAGAGATTTTGATGTAGTGGAACCTGGTGCAACTGCTGTAATGGCTGTTATCAAAGGAGCTGGGTGCATAAAACATATTTGGATGACGACGAAATGCTATGCGCCTCAATACTTACCTTCATGGTACCGGGACAGAAGACTACTTTAATGCAGCATGGGGTTTTCCTAGTGGAGAATATGCCGGTCCTTATCATGGAGTATCTTTAGGCAGTGATGTACAAGAGCACTTTGGGAAGTGGAGCCTTTACCGTTTCCATATCGAAGATCCAATCCGTTTTAATAAATCTATCCGTGCAATGATAGAGCATGGCCATGCAAATGATCAAGCAAATGATTATTGATTATTCTAGTGTTGCTTATTGGTATCAACTTGAGCCTCATAAACCATTGCCAGAGCTTCCTCCAGTAAAAGAACGACTTCCTAGAAGATAGCCTGAACATGGTTTGTGGGATAGATAATTTAATATAAAAACCAAGGGGGCTGTATAAGATGAAGAAAAAAGGAATCCTAACAATTGTTTCTCTATTCTTAGTTTTATCTGTTTTTTTATCCGGTTGTTCGGAAGAAAAAACAGGAATTTCAGAATCAAAAGGTGATTCTAAATCCATTACCGTTCTTGTTGAGGGAGGAAGTCCCGCATTTAAAGTGGCAAAAGAAACAGCAGCGGAATTTAAACAAGAAACAGGATATGAAGTAAAAATTGAATCCGTGCCGTATACAGGAGTCTATGACAAATTAAAAGCTGAGGTAGCTTCTCAGGCAGGGGCTTTCGATGTTGCAACAATCGATATTCTTTGGTTTCCCGCTCTTGCTGGTGGACTTTTACCATTAGAAGGTTTAGTGACAGATAACGTTAAAAATGATTTGTTCCCAGGACTAATTGAAGGTGGAAGTTATAATAATAAAGTTTATGGAATGCCTGTATGGACTAATGCAAAAAATTTAATCTATCGAAAAGATTTATTTGAAGATGCAAAAAATAAAGCCGATTTCAAAGCAAAGTATGGCTATGACCTGCATCCTCCAACAACATGGGATGAATATAGGGATACTGCGAAGTTTTTCACTAGAGATACCGACAATGATGGAAAAATTGATTTGTATGGAACAACGGTATTTGGTGCGAACAATGGCGATGCAGTAGCTAGCTGGCTTGATCATGCAGCTCAAGCAGGTGCGAAACCATTGGTAGTTGGTGAAAATGGAAAAGTACTTGTCAATACGAAGCCGTATGTTGATTCTTTACAATTTTTAGTGGACCTTTTAAAGAAGGATAAATCTGTTCCACCAGGAGCACTTGAAATGGCGTCTGCTGAAACTTCAGAGTTATTTTGGAATGGGAAATCAGCAATGATGCTGGCATGGGGGCACTTTTATGTACCATCCAATGACCCTAAGCAATCAAAGGTGGCTGGAAAAGTTGGAAGCGCTCCAATGATTGGAGGGGCAGCTGGTATTGGTGCTGTACCGGGTCCATGGTATCAAGTTATCCCTAGTTCTTCCAAAAAACAAGAGATTGCCAAAAAGTACCTGAAATTCATTTATGGTAAGAATGAATTATTTATGAAAACCTTAGGGGTTGCAGCAAGAAAATCTGTTTTTGAACATTATAATTCGAAAAAGGGGTTTGAGCATTTGAAACCGCTTATGACTACATTAAGTGGACCACAAACGCAAAATCGACCTTCTATTAAGGAATGGCAGCAAATCGAAAGTGAAGCACTAATCCCAGCCGTGCAATACGCACTTTCAGGAGAAAAGACACCACAGGAGGCACTTGATTGGGCAGCTAGTGTAATCAAAGATCTATTACCTCCACAATAAATGAATGTTTTTGAGAGAACCTAATCATGGAACCGTTTATCCCATGATTAGGTTCCTATCAAAAAGTGTAGTTTAACAGATTAATAGAAAGGAGCGGTTTTCATGAGAATGAAAAATGGAGCATTATCCACCATGTTTTTCTTTCCCGCAGGTATCTTTATGTTGGTGTTTCTGGTTTATCCAATCTTTCTTTTAATCAGAGACAGTTTTTACAAGATTGATTTAATTAATCCTTCATTAAGAGAATTTGTCGGTTTTGCTAATTATACAAGTTCTTTGACATCCCCGCGTTTTTTAAAAGCACTTTGGAATACAGTGGTATATATAGGAGTTGCGGTTGGTATCGAATTTATCTTGGGTCTTATCCTTGCTTTGCTTCTAAGTAATGCGTTTAAAGGAAGCCAATTTATTCGGACACTTTTGTTAAGTCCGCTAATGCTGGCACCTTTAGTTACTGGGTTAATTTGGAAGTTTATGCTTAATGATCAATTCGGGATTATTAACTGGGGGCTTTATAAACTGGGGCTACTCTCTGACCCACATCAAATACTTTGGTTATCCGACTCCCATTTTGCCCTCTATTCTACGATTATTGCAGACATCTGGTTAACAACACCTTTTATAATGCTTGTATTATTAGCTGGTATTAAAGGAATCCCCATTAGTTTATATGAATCGGCTGAAATCGATGGAGGAAATAAATGGCATAAGTTCCGTTATATTACGTTTCCGTCTCTGATCCCGGTAGCAACAGTAGCTTTATTAATTCGAATTATTGATGCTGCAAGAACCTTTGATATTGTGTGGGTACTTACACAAGGGGGGCCAGGTTTTTCTTCCGAAGTGCTAAGTACATATATGTATAAGACATTGACACGTTATGGACAGGTTGGGCAGTCTAGTGCAATGGCAGTAATATTTATCATCATTTTATTAGTCCTAAGTTCTTTCTTCATTACAAAAATGTGGTCTCCTAGGAAAAGACATGGATAAGGATATGAGAGGTGAAAGATGAATGGCCCACATGCCAATAAAAGAAACAATCGTTGAAAAACCCGCATTGTTCGCTAATTTTTATTTTAAACATAAAATTTGGACGTTAATTATCTTTTTGGTTACATGCTTACTGGCTTTATTATTCTTAGGTCCGTATATCTATCTATTATTAACGTCATTAAAACCGTCCGCCGAGGCAGTTACTGCACCACCGAGTTTATGGCCCTCGAAATTTTCGCTAGAAAATTATAAAAACATGCTTAACACCTTACCAATAGGGAAATATTTTTTAAATAGCTTAACTACTGCAGGTGCTAGTACCATTTTAAGTGTGCTCTTTGGTGCAATGGCTGCTTATGGAATCTCCAGGTTCTCTTCGGTTACTGGGAATTACTTTTTATTATTTACGTTAGTAATAAGAATGGTGCCCATGATTAGTATTGCTATACCGATGTATATGATTATTAAAAGTATGGGCTTAATTGATACGCATTTTGCCTTAATATTGGTGTATACCAGCTTGAATGTTCCATTTGCCATTTGGTTAATGATTGGTTTTTTTGACTCGGTTCCTAAAGAATTTGATGAAGCGGCCAGGGTGGATGGATGCAGTTGGATTGGTTCCTTTATACGAATTATTCTTCCGGTTTCACTCCCTGGACTGGCAACGACGGCTATCTTTACTTTTATGTTGGCATGGAATGATTTCTTGTTCTCATTACTCATGACCAGTACGAAAGCAAAAACGGCTACAGTGGGAATTTCAGAATTTTTAACAGCTTATAATCTTGATCTGGGACCAATGACAGCAGCTGCCATATCATTTAGTCTACCCGTTATGATATTTTCCTTTTTCGTACAACGCTACATCGTAAGCGGTATGACTTTAGGAGCAGTGAAAGAATGATGATGAAAATGTATAAAAAAAGGTAGATCGCGGAGTGAGGTAAACTTAGGTTCTATGTTACGAGTATTGGAGAGTTATTAATTGATTTTTCTTAAACAAAAATGCTGATGATGAGACTATATCTTTTGTTCGGAATCCCGGTGGAGTACCAGCAAATGTCCTGGCTGTACTAGACAAATTTCATAGGGGGGCAGCGTTTATCGGAAAATCTTTGGATATGTATCGATTAAAGTCAATTTTGTAAACTTGAGTTAGAAATCTATATCGAAATAGCTAAAAAGTTACTGGATTGTATTTATCATTTAACCGATGGACATTGAATGAGTCGATTCTATATCACCAGAGTAAGAGTTACAGAATAAAAATTCTTAAACTGGAGAAACTACATGGCTAAACTAATGAAACTCATAGACTCTCCAATCAAGCGTAAAATTATCTTATTAGCTTTGTTTTCAGCTCTAATACCTTTACTTGTTATTGTTCCTTTTACGTTCATTTATTTTAATAAAGTAATAGAAAATAAAGTATCTACCACCATTAATAACTTTCTAAATATTGTTGATTGGAATATAAATGCATTTGGAAGCAATATAGAAAATTTATCTAATGGCATCTTTCTTTCAAATGAAATTCATGCATATTTAACCCATAA
>NZ_NUNF01000113.1 GCF_002585305.1 Bacillus sp. AFS037270
ACACTTAAACAAACGGGTGCAAGAGTTAAAGATTGTGATCGCTGCTGCGGTCTTTTTTCTTGTTCAACAAACTGGCAGGTTACTTCAAGAGGGATTATTTAGTTGAATATAGAAATAGAAACAGTTAAAAGTAGACGGACCAAGATTGGAGATAAAATGCGTATTAAAAAACAACGTGGTTTAAAAAGAAAGACAATAAATATGGTTAAAAGAATTGAACAAGCCACAATAAAATTAATTTGAATGTAGTATGACAAAGTAATCCGTAAGTATCATGGAGGAAGAGATGAAGAAAGTAATAAACATGATTAATCCAAGTTCGAAAGTGGCTGGCGTGTCATTAGTTGAATTGAAAAAAACAGAAAAAGCACTTGGTGCTATTTTTCCAGATGAATACAAGGAACTTTTTTTAGAAACGAATGGAGCAAAATTTGGTGATTGGACTTTGTTCCCTATTCAAACTAATGAACAAACGGCATTAACAATTGATATAGTAAAACAAAATCAGAACAGACCCAAAAATCTAGCGAGTGATATGGTTTGTATTGGTGAAAAAGTGAGTGGTGACAAACTTTGCTATCGAATTAGGAAAAGATTTATGCAGGAACTAATTTATACTTGGAATGACAAAACTGGGTTAGGCAAATATGCGTCTTTATCATTAAGTGAATTTATTGATCGGCATGTGCCGAAAGTCAATACTAATAAGCCTAATAAACTTGGCACTTTTATGGTTGAAAGTGGAAAGTTAATTGTTACTGACCCGTACTATAAAGTGGATGAAGAAGCTGAGTTGCAAATCGTACTTTTAAATGTGAAAAATGGTAATTGGACAGCTTCCATTTCTTATACTCCTGATGAAGTTGTTAAAAACTTATTTGTATTTTATGGGGAAAAGAAACCAAGTGGGAAATGGCATGTTTGCGATAAACAGATTGGAGTTGACTCTGCACAAGCAGGAATTTTTGATTTTAAAACATTTGGTAGAAACGAAGCCATCCAATTTGATGAGGTAGTTGCTTCAGATGCACAGGGGGGAGTTGTCTCAGATGGTGCGGTTTCAATGTCTGGTTATGGTGACGGAATGTACGAGGTGAAAGTAAAATATAACATTTCAAAAAAGGTTGTTGGAGTGATGATTGACTTTGTAGATGAGGAATAATGCTATTCTCCAACGAGCAGTGAAGAACACCTTTGTATATTCAGCTACCGGGGGCGTTTCTCCAAGAAGGGGAAGTGCTTCTTTTTGTTGAATTAAAGAACAAACTATTTTACCAAATAATAAATATCAGGAGACATACCTTAATGGAATTAAGAAAAGTGATCGACTCAGTGATTCAAAAGCTATACGATCTTCAATCTGTAAAAATTTCGGAAATTAAAATCGACGACCCAATTAGCGAAGAATCTTTGTTAAATGTTGAAACAAAATTGTCTTTTAGATTTCCCGACACTCTGCGTCAATTTTTTTTAAATCAATCCTCTTCCCTTCAATTCTACTGGGAAATACTTAGTGATAGAGAGTTTCCTCTTGGCGAAGAATGCAAATACGGTGGTATAAATTTAATTTCTCCTTTTCAAATAGTGGAGTTATATATTGATATGAAAGAAATGGTTGATGATGGCAGAACACGATTAAACGATTGCTTAGACGAGGGTTGGGAAGCTTTAGTGAATGATTGGAGTTTTTGGATACCCATTATAACCTTTCGTAATGGAGATGCCTTTTGTATCGATAAGAGAAATGAAACCATCATTTTTCTTGAACACGATGTAGTTGATGGGGGTCCAAATGTTCACGGTCTATTACTGGCTATAAATTTTGACGATTTAATAAGAAAGTGGTCTAAGGTTGGCTTTGTGGAAGTTTTTGATTGGACGGATGGTATTAATGAAGATGGAATCGATGTTGAAAGTATTATTTTCAGTCAATTATTACCTTTAATTAATAACTCCTAACCTATCTTAAGAATTTGTGAAGAAATGTACTTACGGTAACGGGTGCATTAGTTTAATTTAGGAGAGAAATTATAGTGGATGACAAGATTATGGAAACACCCTTTCCAGAACTATACTCAAAACTTGCGGTAGCCCCTTTGTATATTATTCAACTGATATTTTGTATTGGCTACTTAATTTTCACACGAAAAGACAAAGGCATCTTTACATCTATATTTAAAATTTATTTCATTTTTATAATTGTTAATTATCTGGTCGCACTTTATTTTCGGTTCTTTCACTACCATGAAAATTAACTTCTGTAACCTTAGAAAAGAGGCAATACTTAAATAGACGCAGCTCATTCGTTTAAAAAAAAAAGAGGAGCGCCT
>NZ_NUNF01000114.1 GCF_002585305.1 Bacillus sp. AFS037270
CAGCACAGCCAGCTTATTTATCTTGTGTTAAAGATGCGTCTACAAAGGAAATTGTTACCCACCATCTTTCCAGGAATCTGAAGATGGATATCGTTTATGATACTCTTAAGAAACTTTCAGACTCACTTAATGGTATGGTACACCCCGAAGCAATTCTTCACTCAGACCAAGGCTTCCACTACACGCACCCGGAGTTCCAAAAGCGAGTGAAAAAGATGAAACTAACCCAGTCAATGTCCCGTAAGGGAAACTGTTGGGACAACGCACCAATGGAATCCTTCTTTGGTCATTTAAAAGATGAAGTTAACTATAAAGAATGTGAAAGTTTTGAGGAATTACAGGAACTGATAGGAAATTATATTGAGGAATATAACAATGATCGTTATCAATGGGGGTTAAATAAAATGACTCCGGCCCAATACCGGAGTCATCTACTAGCTGCATAAAAAGGTCTTTTTTTAACTGTCCACTTTATGGGTTACAGTTCA
>NZ_NUNF01000115.1 GCF_002585305.1 Bacillus sp. AFS037270
GTAGGTAGGGTCAAAATAAAAGGTGATTGTGCCCGCGAGTCGGAAAAAATAAATGGAACGGTCAAAATAAAAGGTAATTGTGCCGGCGAATCCCGAAAAATGGATAAACAGTCATAATAAAACCTAATTTTGACCTTGAGCCAAGAAAGATAACTTCAGCAGTCACAAATAATACTTATAATACTCTTAATCAAATTCCAACAGGAACAAACACAAAACTCAACCACTTAGTTCCTCTGCAAGTGCACGCCCTGCTTGCCTGCCAGTAAACAGACAACCCCCGACAAATGTTCCTTCTAATGATCGGTAGCCATGAATTCCTCCACCGCCAAAGCCTGAAACTTCACCAGCAGCGTAAAGTCCGGGAACAGGGTTTCCTGAAGCATCAAGCACTCTTCCAGATAAATCGGTTTGCAGACCGCCTAGCGTTTTCCGGCTGACAATATTTAGGCGGACAGCAATTAACGGCCCCATTTTAGGATCAAGAATCTTATGTGGTGGTGCCACTCGGATTAGTTTATCTCCCAAATAGTGACGGGCCCCGCGCATGGCTGTAATTTGTAGATCCTTTGTAAATTTATTATCGATTTCCCGGTCGCGCGCTAGAATTTGGCGCCTAACTGCTTCAACATTTAAGAGATGATCCCCAGTTAACTTGTTCATTCCAGCAACCAGTTCATCCAGCGTCTTTTCAATAACAAAATCCTCACCTTTGTCCATGAACGCTTTTACCGGTGCAGTCGGTCCGGGTAGGACACGAGCCAGTACTTTTTTTATACTCTTTTCTGTCAAATCGGGATTTTGTTCCGACCCAGATAAGGCAAATTCTTTTTCAATGATCTTCTGAGTTAAAATAAACCACGAATAATCGTAACCTGATTTCATTATCGACTCAAGGGTACCAAGAGTATCAAACCCCGGGAAGTTTGGTGCAGGCAAGCGGTTTCCTTTAGCGTCAAGCCAAAGGGAGGAGGGGCCAGGAAGAATACGAATCCCATGGTTAGGCCAAACCGGATTCCAGTTTTTAATGCCTTCCGTATAATGCCACATCCGGTCACGATTCACAATTCGGCCGCCCGCTTTTTCTGTAATCGTGAGCATTCTGCCATCTACATGTTCAGGCACACCGGATATCATATGTTTTGGTGGATTACCTAACCGGGAAGGCCAATTTTTCCGAATCAACTCATGGTTTCCGCCAATGCCCCCGCTTGTTACCATTACTGCATGGGCGTTAAATTCAAAATTGCCGACAACCTCACGGGAGCTTGCTTCCCCGCGGGCAGCGGAACTAGCAATAAGAATATCTCCTCGTACACCGACAATTGCACCATTATTCTTGATTAACTCATTAACACTGTGTCGTGGACGATAGTCAACAAGACCTTTCGACATCGCTTGACGGACACGATCTTCAAATGGTTTGACAATTCCTGGACCTGTTCCCCAGACGATATGGAAGCGGGGCACGGAGTTCCCATGTCCTTCCGCTGTATAACCACCACGCTCAGCCCAGCCAACCACAGGAAAAAAACGGACCCCCATATCATAGAGCCATTGACGTTTTTCTCCTGCGGCAAAATCAACATAGGCCTCTGCCCATTTTTTGCCCCAGTAATCTTCATCGTGCTCACGATCAAAGCCTGCTGCTCCTAACCAGTCCTGCCAGGCCAGTTCACGCGAATCCTTTATCCCCATCCTTCTTTGCTCAGGTGAGTCCACTAGAAACAGACCGCCAAATGACCACCATGCCTGCCCGCCAAAAGAGGCTTCGGGTTCTTGATCAAGAAGAAGAACCTTCTTACCAGCGTCAGCCAGTTCGGCAACAGCTACTAATCCAGCAAGTCCAGCACCAACCACGATCACGTCGTTCAAATTTTCTCCCCCATTCTACTGTTTAAATATGCATGTTTTCTGAATAATCAATATTTTTATTATAGCATGGATGAGCCTTTGAAGCTGTCAAATTCTATACATATAAGCGGCGATTAATCGACAATTGACATGGAAAAGAATAGAAGCTCAGGAAATGCCGAATAATATGTTCAACTATCGTTAGGGGGGATTTTCTTAAATGAAAAAAATAACAATGATCATCTGGAGCCTGATCATCTTAATTTGCCCACTCAATACCCGGGCAGATGAACTGCCCAGGTTATCTTTGGATTGCTTAGAGGGGATGAAAAATCGGGATGAAGAGTTTAATAAAGCCATTATGAAGGATATTATTACAGGATTTGGCCTAGGTATAGATCATCAGAATTACTTAGAAGTTTCAGATAAAGACTTAGAAGCCGCCCATCTTATATATGGCGGTAAAGAAGTCGATGAGAATTATCAATCTTTACATGAACAATTCATTGTGGCATCTCGCGGCAAGCCGACTCTTTTTATAAAACCAGCCGAAGCCTATTTACTTTATAAACAGCCTGATAATACAAATGTGGCTATTCATTTGAAACTTTCTGATTTCAAATGGGTGGTGGCAGGCAAGAAAAAGGAAGAAGGAAAAGCCATTCATTACAAACTGTTAAGATGTGAAAAAGAATATTTACAGAAAAAACGGGAGTACTCTAACCAATAATCTTATTATTAGCGGCACATACAAAAAATCTCCTGAGAAATTAATCCTTAAGTAATAGGCCCCTAATACGGAGCTATTTTCCCGCAATTAACCAATCATAAACCTTTGTACTCTAACCCAAAATAAGATAGTTCGCTCATTCAAAACAAAGGGGTTGTTGAGGTTGAGATGGCATAAAACAATACTTTCTATGATTCAGCAGCGGCAGGATAAAAGGATTGCATTAGCAGTAGATACCTCTACAAATGAGGCACCAGTGATTCTTATTAACAACATAGTGAAACTGTTTGAACAGCTAAAGCCCGATACATTGTTGGTTCAAGCAGATTTTAAAATCAGAAACATTTCCCCGATCCAAAGCGATTCAATTAAGTATCATACTCATGGGAAATCATCTTATACATTAGTTTTAGAGTGGGCAAAAGAGGAAAAGATTGATACACTATTTTATATAACCGATGTCACTGGCTTCTTCGCTGAAGACATGGAAAAGGTCGATTTTGAACTATTTTGGCTTGTCCCGGGGGATTTCTTACCGCGCGTGCCATTTGGTAAAGCGATTAAAGTTGCATGATAATTTTATCCCTCACCTGGTGGGGGATTTTTTAAATTAAGGGAGAGGGTAAGCAAAATGATAAAAGAACTAGATTTAAATTTAAGGAATACGTTAAAAGAAGTATATGATCTTCAAAGAGCATCCTACCAGATTGAAGCCCGATTAATTAATTTTTTTGAGATTCCCCCCTTAACAGAATCTATCGAAGATTTGGAAGCTTGTGGTGAAACATTTTTAGGGTATTTTGAAGGAGAAACCCTTGTAGGTGCAATTTCCTATACGGTTGAGGAGCATGAATTAACGATTTGCCGCATGGTCGTTCATCCGAGCCATTTTAGGAAAGGAATTGCTCAAAAGCTGCTGAAAAAAGTAGAGGAACAGAACCAAGATATATCTCTTCTATATGTATCAACAGGTAAGGAAAACCCTCCCGCTAAAAATTTATATTTGAAAAATGGTTTCCAATTTGTTTCTGATCTAGAGGTGGTACCTGGTTTATATATTAGTCATTTTTTAAAGGAAAAACACCAACCTAAGTGAGCTGGTGCTTTTTCTTTTTTATTTTGTTTAACCCATCAAAACTTGCACAACCATCCAAATGTTTAAGCCAAGGATGATTAAGGCAAATAGGGACGATAGAACAGTGGTAATTCTTTTATTCGTTAGCACGCCCATTAATTCCTTCTTCTGAGTAAAGTAAATCAGCGCAATGATTGGAAATGGCAGGACAATGCTTAGAATTATCTGGCTAATAATAAGTGTTTGGGTTGGATCGACACCAAGCGCAACGATAATAACAGTTGGAAGCATGGTTACTAACCGCCGAATCCATAACGGAATGCTAAAGCCGACGAACCCCTGCATGATCACTTGACCGGCCATCGTTCCGACCACTGAGCTTGAGATACCGGAGGCAAGCAAGGAAATTAAGAAAACACTAGCAGCAGCCGAGCCTAAAAGAGGTGTAAGCGTATGGTAGGCTGTTGTTAAATCGGCAATATGACTTTGCCCGGTTGTATGAAACACGGATGCAGCCATATACATCATGGCAAGGTTAACGAAGCCTGCAAGTGTCATCGCAATAATAATCTCTTTTGTACTAAACTTTTGTATTTTAATCTTTTCAGTATCATTTCTTGGCACAATTCGATTCTGTGTTAAGCTTGAGTGGAGATAGATCGCATGCGGCATAACCGTAGCTCCAATTACACCGACCGCAAGCATGATACTTTCATTATTGCCGAGCCATGGAACGACACTATGATAAGCGATTTGCGAAAAATCAGGCTGTGATAGAATCGTTTCTACTAAGTAACATAAGCCAATTAACATAGCGAAAGCGGCAATAAACTTTTCTAACGGCCGGAAGCCGAATCTTTCAAGCATTAATATTAGATAGGTGACAATACCAGTAATAATAGTAGCGTATAACATCGGAATCCCTGCAAGTAAATTTAAAGCAAGAGTCGCACCTAAAAATTCAGCCAGATCGGTCGCCATAGCAGCAAGCTCCGAAACAACCCACATAATTATGGTCAACCATTTTGGCATCCGATCACGACATATTTCAGGTAAACTCTTTCCAGTAGCGATCCCAAGTTTACCTGACATGTTTTGCAGAAGCATCGCCATTAGGTTCGCTAAAACAATGACCCAAAGCATTTTATAACCAAAACGGGCACCACTTTGTATATTGGTTGCAAAGTTTCCCGGATCTACATAAGCAATTGATGCAATAAAGGCAGGGCCAAGGAATGGTATTAATGCCCGGATCCCCTTTACTTTTCCATTTATGGCATCTCTTGCAGCAGAAACCGTCTTAAGTTCTGCGGCCCGAGCCTTATCAACAGCAAGTGAATTTGTCTGACTCATAAGACACCATCCTTTCTCAATTTGTTTTTCATAGGCGCAAGGTTTGTTCGCTAATCAACAAAAGTTGCACTCGTGCAAAATCTTTAGATTTATTATAATAAATTTTATAAAATTTGTGTATCTTTTTGCCTAATTAGATTAAATTTTTTTAAAAAAAAGAAATTATAAACATACCAGGAGGTCACTGGTTGTGCGAGTATTCATAAGTCTAAAAAAGTTCGCTTGAACAAATATGTTTTTAAGGCTACAGTAGAATGGTAGAACGATTAAGAAGGTGTTTATCTTGGAAAAACGTTATTTTACGATTGGGATGGCCGGCCATATTGACCACGGGAAAACCTCATTAACGAAAGCATTAACCAATGTTGATACGGACCGTTTAAAGGAAGAGAAGGAACGGCAAATTTCGATTGAGCTGGGCTTTGCGCCCCTTTATGAAGACCAAGAAATTCAAATATCTGTTATTGATGTTCCAGGTCATGAACGCTTTATCCGTCAAATGATTGCCGGGGTAGCCGGGATTGATTTAGTTGTTCTTGTGGTAGCCGCGGATGAAGGGATTATGCCGCAAACAAAGGAGCATCTCGACATTTTAAAATTTTTAGGTGTAAAAAATGGTATAATCGCCATTACAAAAATTGACCGGGTAGACGAAGAGTTTATTGAATTGGTGAAAGATGACATTTTAGGAGAACTTACTGGGACTGTTTTTGAGGATGCCCCCTTTGTTCTAATTGATAGTTTATCCAAAAAAGGCATTCATGAAATAAAAGAATTAATTATAAAAACCTTAAAGGATCAAGAAATGCGAGATGCGAAGGGGGCCTTTCGTCTGCCGATTGATCAGGTGTTTACTGTAAAAGGGCAAGGGACCGTTGTACGCGGGACTGTTTATGAAGGAACGGTGGAAGAGGGACAAGTTTTAAAAATCATGCCAAAAGGCCTTGAAGTTAGGGCAAGGCAAATTCAGGTTCATCATCATTCAGCACATAAAGCCTACGCTGGGCAAAGGGCAGCAATTAACCTATCAAGTGTATCAAAGGAAGAGCTTGAACGAGGTGCTGTTTTAGTTTCCTCCGAGCATTTTATTGTGACCAAAACAGTAGATGTCGCAATTCGCGTTGTCGAGGATCTTGAACATATTGTTAAGCAGCGGATGCCTATTAAGCTTCATATCGGAACAGCCGAGGTAATGGGCCGGATTGTTTTCTTTGATCGTAATGAGATTAAAGAAGAAAATGGAGAAATTCTTTGTCAGCTTCGGCTTGAAGAGGAGATTCTGACAAAGCGGGGTGACCGTTTTATCCTGCGACGCCCAAGTCCGCAAGAAACAATTGGCGGAGGCTGGGTGATCGACCCGAGAGCTAATAAATATCGTTTCGGAAATGAGACGATTGAAGAGCTTGAAAAGAAGAAAGCAGGAACACCAAGGGAACGAATTACGGCTGCACTTATGGAAGCAAAAAGCCTCACCCTAACTGAATTAATAAAGCGGACGGCGCTGGATGAAACGACCTTAACAGACCATTTAGCTAATCCGGAATTTGTTTTATATAATGGCAAAGAGTATACACTTTCACTGTTAATTGATTCAATTGAAGAAGATATTTTTGACCAACTCCAAGAATTCCATCAAACTCATTCAATGAAGACCGGGATCAATAAAGCGGAACTCTTACAGTCCCTGCAAAAAAGGTTCCCTAAATCATTGCTTGATTTTGTTGTAGAAAATGGAATAAGCAATGGGACGTTTAAGAGAAAAGAACAATTTGTATCCCTCGCAACATTTGTCCCACATGTGCCGAAAAGTTGGGCGAAGCGGACAGAAAATCTTCTTCATGATTTGAAGAAAGATGGACTTAAGGTACGCTATCTGAAAGAATATTTTTCTGCAGCAGGTATACCTGATTCAATCGAATATGATTTAAGAAAATTTCTTGAAGATCAAAATTCACTCGTGCAACTTGATGACCAATTTGCTTATCATGGGGAAGTATTTATGGAAGCAGTTGAAAAACTTCAAAGCGGAACGGGATCAGAATTCGATGTCGGAGCGGCAAAGGATGTTCTCGACCTATCGAGAAAATATATAATCCCATTTTTAGAAAGATTGGACGCGAAAGGTCTTACTAAGCGTGTCGAAAGTAAACGGGTGTGGAAAAAATAAAGAACAAAAGCGTAAGCGCCTTGGTCAGCCCCGACAAGC
>NZ_NUNF01000116.1 GCF_002585305.1 Bacillus sp. AFS037270
TGGAGGGGTAGCGAAGTGGCTAAACGCGGCGGACTGTAAATCCGCTCCCTCAGGGTTCGGCGGTTCGAATCCGTCCCCCTCCACCAGAATGGCGGCTGTGGCGAAGTGGTTAACGCATCGGATTGTGGTTCCGACATTCGTGGGTTCGATTCCCATCAGCCGCCCCATTAATTTTTTTATTTCAATAAAATTAAATTTGATTCTGTTCTTTCAATAATTTTTAATTAATGCGGGTGTAGTTTACTGGTAAAACCTCAGCCTTCCAAGCTGATGTAGTGGGTTCGATTCCCATCACCCGCTCCATTTTTAACCTATAGCTTTAGTAGCTCGAGCGGACGACTTATAACAAAGTTACATAATGATACTAAAAGCGCTTGGAATAGTTTCCAGGTGCTTTTTTGTTTTGATAGAATTTAGAAACGTCAGTGCTTTCATGCTTTTTTGTTTTAAAACAATAATACTTTTTTTTGAAAACTATCATCAATTAATATTCTTCGATAAAGATAGAAAATTAATAGGATGAAGGATTTTTTCAGTAAGTTACTAACAGGGATGAGTATAGGAATTGTATGTGCTTTGATTCCAAATGCATTATTAGGGGAAATTCTTAAATTATTTATTCTATCTTTCGCTGGTTTAACGGAAGGTGGATGGAGTATTAAAAATATTACCATCATGCTGAGTACCTTCTATATTTTACCGATTATTTTGAACCTAGGGCTTATCTATTTATTCGCTAAAAAATTAAAATGATTAAAGCCGATGATTATAAATTACAGTTTGATTAATAAATGAACAACTTTTTCCTCCAATCATCATAAATGTATAAGTGATCTTAATTTTTCCGATTGGAGGAATATTTGTGTATTATGCACGGGTTGTACAATATAAACTGGGAATAGGTCAAAGGGATATAGCTGAAAAGTTAACAAAAGAGTTTGATAAGAAGAGCAGAAAATTAGTTGGATTTAGAGGTAGTGTATACTTTTTCGATGACCCTTCCGGTGAGTATCGGTCATTAAGTTATTGGGATACGAAAGAGGAAGCCGAAGAGGCGCATAAAAAATTATTTCCTGAGCTAGTAGGCAAACTACAAAGCATTACTAAGGAAAAACCCATTGTTAAATTTTATGAAGTCTTTGAGGCAACTGATGACGAAGACCTTATGGCTTCACATATTAAAATCTAATCAATTAAAGAACTCAGATTAAAAGCCAATCGATGGAACTAATCTGGGTTCTTTTCATTTAGCTCACTTTTTTTTGAAAGAGTGCATCTAATGGAAAATTTCTCCTTCATCTCGTATAATCAATATGGTAACATCTTTTAAGTTTCTATATGTTAATCGAAGTTTTGGTTGTTACAGTATTACAACTGAAAAAGAGAGGTTGAAAAATGCAAAAGAGAACATTGGGTCGTAATGGATTGGAAGTATCGGCACTTGGGCTTGGCTGTATGGGAATGTCTGACTTTTACAGTGGAAGAAATGATGAAGAATCTATTAAGACTATTCACCATGCACTGGAATCAGGGATTACCCTTCTAGATACGGCCGATATGTATGGGGTCGGAAAAAATGAAGAGTTAGTGGGACAGGCTATTAGGAATCTCCGTGACCAGGTTGTAATTGCCACTAAGTTTGGTAATGTAAGGGGCAGTAACGGTGAGTTTCTAGGCATAAATGGACGCCCTGAGTATGTTAAACAAGCATGTGAAGCTAGTCTTCGTCGACTAGGTGTGGATTATATTGACCTTTATTACCAGCACCGAGTTGATCCAAAGACACCGATTGAAGAAACTGTTGGAGCGATGGCGGATTTAGTTAAAGAGGGAAAAGTGCGCTATCTTGGCTTGTCAGAAGCCGCCCCTCAAACGATTCAACGCGCCCACAGTATACATCCAATAACCGCAGTTCAAACCGAATATTCCTTATGGAGCAGGGACGTTGAGGACGAAATTTTACCCGTTTGCCGAGAGCTCGGGATTGGTTTTGTACCCTACAGTCCATTAGGAAGAGGATTTTTAACCGGACAGATACAAAAATTCGATGACTTAGCTGAGGATGACTATCGCCGCTATTCGCCTCGTTTTCAGGGTGAAAATTTTCAGAGGAACTTAGACCTCGTTAATAAGATTAAAGAAATTGCCAATGAAAAAAATTGCAAGCCTTCCCAATTAGCACTTGCTTGGCTATTAGCTCAAGGGGAGGATATCGTCCCTATTCCAGGAACAAAGAGGATTCACTATCTAGATGAGAATATCGGGGCATTATCTATTAATTTAACAGAATCAGATCTTGCCCGCATTAATGAGGTAGCTCCTCGAGGCGCTGCTGCTGGGGAACGTTACCCTGAAGCGGGAATGAAGGGTGTTAATCTGTAATTGACAGTAATTGAGAACGATAGGCTCTCTTTACATAGTTAAAGTGAGAGGTTCATTATGACTTGAATGGAGGACTAAATGAATGCCAGTAGAAACAAATTGGGTACGTTATGGGAAGAACCAAGAATATATCGGATACATGGCTAAAATGGATCGAGTCAATGAAAACCTACCTGCTGTAATTGTAATTCAAGAGATTTGGGGAGTAGATGCTCATATCCGAAATATAACAGAAAGATTTGCACAAGCAGGATACCTTGCCTTTGCTCCCGATTTATACGCAGAGAATGCGGAGCGAATGGAAGATTTAAAAGAAGAACGAGTAGTAGAAGTAAGAAGTTTTCTAGATACCCTGCCACATACGTTTTGGAATAACCCTGATGAAAGGGAGCAGGCGATTCGCGAACTTGAAGAAGGAAAACAAAACCGTGTAACCAAGACCTTTGAAAAAATGTTTGGAGGAATCCAATCTTCTGTTTATATTGAAAACCTATTAGCAGCTACTTCTTTTTTACGTAAAGAGTGCGAAGCGTCAAAAGGTCAAGGAGTTGTTTCTATTGGATTCTGTATGGGTGGTGCTCTGTCAGGATTATTAGCCTGCCGCGACCCACAACTAAAGGGTGCAGCGATTTTTTATGGTACCGCACCTTCTGACGAAGAACTAAACAACATTAATTGTCCTTTATATGGCTTTTATGGTGAGCTTGATAAGCGGATTTCAGACAATGTGCCTGCTTTAGCTGATCAAATGAAGAGCAATCAAAAGTCGTTTGATTATCAAATCTATCAAGACACTCATCATGCTTTTTTTAATGATACGAGATCTTCCTATAATGTTTCTGCGGCAAGGGACGCATATCAAAAGGTATTACAATTTTTTAATAACGTGCTGGTTAAGGAATAGTTGGCCGTGAAGGTTACAGTTAAACTAGCTGAGGAAAAAGATGTAGTCACTGCCCACCAACTTATGCTGGAAGCATTTGAAGAATATCGGCATATAGAAGTACCTTCAAGTGCCCTTAAGGAATCACTATCTTCTGTATTTGAAAAATTTTTAAAAGGAACAGAAAAGATACTTCTTTGTTTAATAGATGAAAAACCTCAAGGATCCCTAAGATATAAGGTTGAGGAAGACGCGTTATATTTTATGCGTGTATCAGTGTCACCATCTGCTAGGGGAAATAGACTTGCGACAACCATGCTGAACTGGTTAGAGGAATATGCGCTGCATTTGAATCTTTCTAAACTAAAATGCAGAGTTAGAATGTCTTTACCCAAAAACATTCTCCTGTATGAGTCCCTCGGGTATTTTATTACGAAAGAAGAAACAGTTATTAATCCAAATGGATATGAAGTTAAGACAGTGGTAATGGAAAAAGCCTTATAGTGATGACTTTTAATATATATCAATGAAACGAGGGGGCATAAATCACTCCTCGTTTCATTTTGTCCCTGTGAGAGAAGGACGTTGCCAGGCAGGGATAAAGACAACCAAAATGGGTTGTCTTTTTTTTTGTCCGAAAAATTTAAGCTTTATAACACTTAGTCAACTACTATATTCTGATTGTTAACTTTATCTTATTTTTAGTTGACAATATTAAAGTGAAACTATTATTCTTAAATTATGGTAAAAATTTCTTTTAAAAGTAGGAGGGTGATTAGATGAGCATTTGGAAAGAAATGGCACAGAAAGTAATGGAAGGTAATCAAATATCCAAAGAGGAAGCTTTAAATATTCTTAATTCTTCAGATAAAGATTTGTTAGAGGTTCTACAAGGGGCATATTTAATCAGACACCATTATTATGGCAATAAAGTAAAGTTGAATATGATCGTGAATACAAAATCTGGTTTGTGTCCAGAAAACTGTGGGTACTGCTCTCAATCAAGTATTTCTACAGCACCTATAAAAAAATATAGAATGATGGATAAGGAAGAAATCTTAAAAGGAGCAGAACGAGCTTATCAGCTTAATGTTGGTACATACTGTATAGTTGCTAGCGGGAGAGGTCCAAGCCATAACGAAGTAGAGCAAGTTGTGTCTGCTGTAAAGGAAATAAAAGATAAGTACAATTTAAAAGTCTGTGCTTGCCTTGGTTTATTAAAACCTGACCAAGCAAGAAAACTAAAGGAAGCTGGTGTTGATCGATACAACCATAACCTAAATACTTCAGAAAATCACCATGAAAACATCACTACCTCACATTCATATCAAGATCGAGTCAATACGGTTGAATTGATAAAGGAAACAGGAATCTCTCCTTGCTCCGGAGTCATTGTTGGCATGAAGGAAACGAAAGAAGATGTCGTAGATATGGCATTTAGTCTAAATGCGATTGATGCAGACTCTATTCCTGTTAATTTTCTACATGCCATTGATGGAACACCACTCGAGGGTACACATGAGTTAAACCCAAGATATTGTTTAAAGGTATTAGCCCTCATGCGTTTTGTCAATCCAACAAAGGAAATTCGTATTTCTGGAGGCCGTGAAGTCAATTTACGCAGTCTTCAGCCTCTAGGTTTGTATGCTGCCAATTCCATTTTTGTGGGAGATTATTTAACTACCGCTGGGCAAGAGAGCACGGCAGACCATCAAATGTTAGAGGATTTAGGTTTTGAAATTGAGTTTATAAAAGAGACTACCCAAGCATAGTGAAAACTCATGGTGGTATCAAATGAAAGACAATCAATAAGGATTGTCTTTTTTTGGAGGTAATGATCATGATGTTAGGATTTGCTGCTTTATGGTTATATAATGATGTTAATTACTTTGAAGAAAAATGTACTACTACCGAGAGGAATCAGAAAATGAACATCATTTTATCTTTTTTACATACCTTGCTAATCAGTTTTTTAGAAATGTTCTATCTTGTAGGTGTAATCATAGTCATTGGTTTTATCTTAGGCGCACTTGAAAGGTTATCAAATTCATATTTAGTCCGTACCTTTGGGTCTAGAGGGGTAATGGTGACAGCATGGATTGGAACACCAATTCATGAAATCGGCCATCTTCTTCAATGTTTTATATGGGGACATCGTGTTTCGAGGGTCAGATTACTTCAATTAAATCATCCATCCGGCATTCTTGGTTTTGTTGAACATCATTACAATCCGAATAGTATGTATCAGCAAGTTGGTAATTTTTTTATTGGGCTAGGGCCGATTTTTAGTGGTATCGGCTCATTGATTTTAGGTATGTATCTTTTGGTCCCAGCATCTTTTTTGGCTTTTAAAACAGAATTGCAACAACGTATTAAATTTGAGCGGCTTGATGTTACGGTTTTAAAGACTATTGGCGAATCAGTTTCGGTTATTTGTAAGAATCTTTTTACATTGGAAAATTTAATAAATCCTCTTTTTTGGATTTTTTTAGTTATTGCGTTTAGTATTTCTTCTCATATTGCATTGAGTACGTCGGATATTAGGGGTTCTGCCAGAGGGTTAAGCATGATTTTTTTCATTCTATTCTTGTTTAATATCATTTCTAGATTACTTAATTGGGATACATACGAAATGATCTTCAAACTAACAGGTTATAATGCCTATGTACTTGCTTTTGGGAGTATTGCATTACTGTTTTCCTTTATTACGCTACTTATTAGTATAATCCTTTTTAATGCGAAAAGATTATTGGTCCGATAGATAAAACTAATGTGAGATTTATTCGGACAGTACTAGCAGAAAATCAATGGGAGTTGTCCGAACCCAAGGGCTATTCGGACAACACAGGCAAAAAAATTACGTGGGTTGTCCGAATCCAAAATCGCTTCAGACGGCACAAGTGAGAAATCCCCCCAAAAATTGTCCTAACTCGGTGCCCCATATCAAAATATATTTTGCTTCTGTTCGACAGTGGCACCAATCTGTTTATTTCTACCATAAAAAATCGCAGTCATGAAAAATAGAAAGACTACCAAAACAACACACATTAATTGAAGCCCCATTAAATCCAAAAGAAAGCCTGAAAAGAGGAGGACAATTTGGTATGTGACACGGTCAAGCATATTGCGAAAAGAGAAAAAACGGCCATGAAAATCATTTGGTACCTGGGTTTGAAAAATCAATCGTAATTAATAAGTCATATACAAAAACGATTACTTTAGCTACTGGATTTGGACGATTTGAAATTCAAAACTTGACCTTGATAATGCTGCGAAATATGAAGGAAAGTATCTTTTTGATACGGTTGAAAACTTCAACCATTTTCAGGATCGACTTGTTTTAATTTTTTCGCGGAGGAAACACTGCCGTCACACATTCAAAACTTCAGCATTTAAGAAAGTCAGGAATCACGCATTAATTGGATGAGTATTTTTTTAAAAGTACAGCAAAATAAGAAGGTGATTTCTTAACAAGGAGGATTTTTAATGTCAAAAGATAAGCAAACACCTTCAACTGAAGTTGACCAAAAGAAACTATTAAATGATAAAGTGGAAAAAGCTCGTCAAAACAATTTTGAGGATGATCACATTCGAAAAGTGACCGTAAGTGGAGCCCAAGGCGAATAATAGAGAGCATAAGAATAGTATCAAAAGCAGAATTTCATTTTAAGATGATTTTCTGCTTTTTTATTGCTTAAGAAGTAAGGGAAAATTTTATTTAGAATGCCTCACAGACATAATCGGTAAACTAAACCTTGTTGATACTTGTCGTCCAGGCAATTATTTGTAAGCTGGAGCAATTAAAGGGGGATTATTGATGAATTCAAAATATGCACCATTATTCGAGTCGTTTACATTTCCGAGCGGAGTAGAAGTTAAGAACCGCGTTGTTATGGCACCGATGACTAATTTTTCATCCAATGCTGATGGGACGGTGACAGATGCAGAGGTAAAGTATTACGCTAGACGTTCAGACGGTGTGGGGATGGTGGTTACCGCATGTACCTATGTAACAGCAAATGGAAAAGGATTCCAGGGTGAATTTGGCGGGGATCGCGATGAACTAATCCCTAGTTTAAAGCAGGTTGCAACTGCAATCAAAGAACAAGGCGCAAAGGCCGTATTGCAAATTTTTCATGGCGGCAGACAGTGCCCGCCTGAATTAGTGCCGAATGGAGAAATTGTCAGTGCAAGTGCTGTCCCAGCTGAAGGAAACGGGAAACCAGTTCCGAGAGAATTAACGGACCAAGAAATCGAATCCATTATTCATGATTTTGGTGAGACGACTCGGCGGGCTATTGAAGCAGGTTATGATGGTGTCGAAATCCATGGTGCAAACGGCTATTTGATTCAGCAATTTTTCTCGCCTCACTCCAATCGACGCGAGGACAGGTGGGGAGGAAGCATCGAAAAGAGGCTTACTTTTCCGTTAGCGGTAGTGGATGAAGTAAAAAAGGTGGCAGCGGAGCATGCAAAAGCACCTTTCATCATCGGCTATCGTTTTTCACCAGAGGAGCCGGAAACGCCAGGTATTACGATGGCTGAAACTCTAGTACTGATTGATGCACTTGCTGACAAAAATTTGGATTATCTGCATGTCTCTTTACAGGAATTCTGGTCTAAACCAAGGCGTGGAGCGGAGGATTCTCGCGCGCGGATTGAAATTATTCAAGAACGGGTCGGAGATAAAGTTCCAGTAATCGGCGTTGGTTCTCTTTATACGGCAGATGATGTACTGAAGGCTTTCCAATCGGGTGTACCATTCATTGCTATGGGACGTGAATTGATCATCGATCCGGATTGGGTTCAGAAGGTACAAGAAGGACGTGAAGCAGAGATTATAACGAAGATTGATAAAAGTAAACAACAGGACCTGGTAGTGCCAGACCCACTTTGGCAAGCAATCATCCACTCACCGGGATGGTTCCCAGGGATCGAATAGCTGAAAAGGCATCCCATAATTTGGGATGCCTAAAATTCCATCTCTGGAATTAGGAGTACTGATTATCGCTATCGGCATCATTGCTGTTAATCATTTCTTTCACATCCTGTGAAATTTTATCAAATGTTTGGTTGACCCTATCCATTATTTCCTCATTGTTTGTTGTCACGGTATTTTGATCATTGTTTTTTTCCATTCGATTCACCTCCATTCTTATCGTTTGTAAAATAGCCTTGGTTTATTACGATTACTGTTTGTATTCTGCCTGATATGAATTTTCTCCAGCATGTACCGATAATAATGTATCTGCATAACCGACTAATCGATTAATAATTTCATCCGAAATTCCATAGACAAGCTGATGGAGGTCTTTGTTATGCAAAGCTGGATCATCAAAAATAATGGTGGTGTTAATAAAGATCTCTTTCGTGCCTAATAGATTGTAATGAATGATGGTTTTCCCTGCAGCACCGCCCGTTATGGGGTCTTTATAGTTTGGTAAAAAGATATACCATTCTTCTGCAGAGGGTGAGCGGAAATTTTTCGTAAAGGTCATCCCTGAAATTTCATCCTCTATTTGTTTCTTTGTTTGACTACTAATTACTTCCACAATGTTATCCTTCATGACGATTCCTTCTTTCAGACCAGTCCTATAGATTTAACATTCCCCACTTTTCCATATCCCTTACAAAATAATGGAAAGGAATTATTATTAAATAGTAGAATAGTAAAGAAAAGGATCCACAAAAAAGTGATAATACTTGTAGGGAGAGATTGTATGTATGAAGAGGGATTAATTGAAGTAACTGGAGGAAGAGTTTGGTATCAAAAATTTGATCAAAACGGAAAGGGAACACCTTTGGTTGTTTTACATGGCGGGCCTGGGTCCTCATGTTTTTCATTACAAGGACTGAAGGAACTTAGCAAGGATCGACCAGTCATCTTATATGATCAATTAGGCTGTGGACGTTCGGACCGGCCAACGGATAAAAGCTTATGGCGAATTGAAAGATTTGTAGAGGAATTAGCCCAAGTGCGGACAGCGCTAAACCTTGATGAAGTACATATTCTTGGTCATTCTTGGGGAACAACACTTGCTGCGGCCTATGCTTTAACACAGCCAGTTGGGATAAAGAGTATTATTTTTTCGAGTCCCTGCCTCAGTGCACCATTGTGGGAGCAAGACCAGAAACGGAACCTTAAGGAACTTCCAATTGAAGTACAAGAGACCATCAAACGCTGTGAAGAAAATGAAACAACAGACTCAGAAGAATTTGAAGCGGCAATAGAGGTATTTAGTAAACATTTCGTGAATCGGTTGGAGAAAATGCCAGAATGGCTCGAGAAAAGACCGCACGAATATCGGAATTCTGAAGTCTATAACATCATGTGGGGGCCGTCCGAGTTTACCGTTCTCGGTAATTTGAAAGAATTTGATTGCACTCCACAGTTAAAGGACATCACCTGCCCAACGTTGTATACATGTGGACGGTTTGATGAAGCAACACCTGAAACCACAGAGTATTATAGCAGTTTGTCACCCAATTCCAAGTTTCATGTATTTGAGAAAAGTGCCCATATGGCCTACATCGAAGAACCAGAAGAGTACCTAAGCGTAATGGGAGATTTCCTAAAATCAATCGCTTGACAATAGCAGAGGTTTATTTAGCAGCTTGAGTATATCAAGCTGTTATTTTTATAGGGAATTTTCGATAATATTGGAGAATCGTAGAGGATAAAGTAGTTTTTTGGCGAATATACTCCTAAAGAGCTACTATTCTTGAACTATAATAGAGGGAATAAAGATGAAAAGAAAAGGTCAACTCATTCTGGTTTCTATATCCATTGTTTTTACGATTTTTCAGAAACTTACAGATCAACACGATTTACTTACCTTAGACTTTTTTATTTTTACCATAATTGCTTGGTTTGTCGGGTGGCAATATGATAAAGCACGCTACTATGAGAAAAAAGCCCGTGCCAGTGAGGAGAGTTATAAGAAATTAATCGATTCGTTGCCTCAGCCGGTCTATATTACACAAAATCATCGCTTTCTATATGCAAATAATGCTGCTGTCAATATGGCTGGCTTTGCTCGTAGAGAGGATATGATTGGAAAATACTTATTTGACTTTATTCTTCCTGAGTATAAAGATCGGTTAATGGAAAGATTTAAACAAATCAATAAAGAGAAAAGTCCAGTTACCACTATCGAATACAAGGCCAAACGATTAGATGGATCCACCTTCTTTTTCGAAGTAACCTCCTTATTTATTTCATATGGCGGTGAAAAGGCAATTTTATCGATGGGAAAAGATATTACTGATCGAAAAGAACAAACGGAGAGCCTTCTGCAAAAATCTGAAAAGCTGGCCTTGTTAGGGCAAATGGCTGCTGGCATTGCCCATGAAATCCGCAATCCACTCACTTCGATAAGAGGGTTTATTCAACTATTTAAGTCCCATCACCTAAAAGATGAATACTTTGATATCGTATTATCAGAACTAGATCGGATTAATGCCATTGTTAGTGAATTTCTGGTATTAGCCAAACCAACGGCAGCCGTATATAAGGAATGCGATATAACGGAATTACTAAATGATGTTGTGACCTTAATTGGTACCCAATCTATTTTAAATAATGTGGAGATAGCAGTCGAATATGAAACGGGTCTGCCAATGGTTAGCTGTGAAGTGAATCAATTAAAGCAAGTTTTTCTTAATCTTTTTAAAAATGCAATTGAAGCCATGCCGAATGGTGGAAATATTGTAGTTAACGTGAAGAGAAAGAGTGCAGGTCAAATTGCGATCCAGATTATTGATGAGGGAGTCGGAATACCAAAAGAAAGACTTTCGACGCTTGGTGAACCGTTTTATACGACAAAGGAAAAGGGTACCGGACTCGGCCTGATGACTTGTTACAAAATCATCGAGAGTCATCATGGTATCCTTGATATTCAAAGTAAAGTAAATAAAGGTACAACAATTGAAATAATACTACCATCAATCTCCCAGACATTGTTGAAAATTGAATCAATTAAAATATAACAAACTATATATTAAAAGAAGATGGCATTTATTAAGGCTCTAACCCTATGGTTAGGGCTCTTTTTCTTAATTTGAGTCCTTTTTACTAATAAAAATAATAGATATTTTGCTATAATGGTAAATGCACCTATTTTTTTATTTGTCAAAAAAAGGGAGCGAATAGGGGGTTTTTATGAATAGAAATAAATATGTTTTTTGGGGCCTTGTCATAACGACTCTAATTTCAGCACTCGATGCGAATATTATGCAAACAGCAAGCCCAACCATTGTTAAGCAGCTTGGTGGAATGGAGTTGTTTGCCTGGGTTTTTTCGGTTTATATGTTAGCAAGTACTATTACCGTGCCGCTTTATGGGAAACTTTCTGATATGTATGGTCGAAAGAAACTTTTAATGATTTCAGTTGGATTATTCACCTTTGGTTCCATTCTGTGTGGTATGGCCAATTCGATGGTGATGCTAATTGTCTTTAGAGGAATTCAAGGACTGGGTGCTGGCGGGATGGTTCCACTTTCGATGATTATTGTTGGAGATTTATTTACGATTGAACGGCGCGGAAAAATTCAAGCCGTTTTTAGCAGTATTTGGGCCATTTCTTCTGTTGTTGGTCCCATTTTAGGATCCTTTTTTGTAGAAGCGTTAACATGGAGATGGATTTTCTTCATAAATATTCCGATCGGAATTGCAACTGTCTTATGTTTAATTCCATACAAAGAAACTACTGAATTTCGGAAGGCCCATATTGACTACAAGGGATTTTTCTTATTTGGGATTTCAATTGCACTTTTACTATTGTCCACCAATGTCAGCAAGCCGTTTTGGTATCTCGTAATTGGCTTTATTGGGATGCTTGTTTTTGTGTTGGTCGAAAGAAAGGAAGAACAACCTTTTTTACCGGTTTCTCTATTTAAAAATAAAGGTATTCTAAGAACGAATCTTTTTATGTTATTTTACTGCCTTTCCTTTTTCGGTACTTCGAACTTTATTCCATTGTTTTTACAAGAAGGCCAGCATATGAGTATTTATAAAAGTGGATTGATCCTATTAAGTATTGCGGCCGGCTGGATGTTTGGCAGTACCCCGGCAGGGAAATGGATTATTCGTTTTGGCTATAAACCTTTATTTATAGTTGGCAGTTTTATTACGACTATCTCTGGACTTTTGCTTTATCTATTTATTAATGACATATCCTATCTTGTTTTGTTTTTAATTTTGACTATCCAAGGGGTGGCATTTGGCTTGTTGTTCGCAGTTGGAACGATTGCGTCTCAAGAGTTTGCAGAAGCCCATATCAAAGGTATGTCGACCTCTCTGCAGATTTTTCTGCGAAACATCGGGACATCTGTTGGGGTGACCATAATGGGGTTACTCATTAACCAAGCGGCTAATATTAGTATTGGGATGAAAAATGTGTTTTTTTATGCACTTCTTTTGAGTTTAGTTACTGTTGGGATCAGTTTTATCATTCCAGTGAAGACTGCTGCGGCGGTAGGGAAGTAATTACTGTAAAAATCCGGTCACAATACGTATGTGACCGGATTTTATTATATACTCTAACTTTTAAGTATCTCCCTAAACTCTTTTCCTTTTTGAACATAATGCTCGCTCGACATTTGCAGCATCTGTAAATCTTTATCTGTTAGCTCACGGACGACCTTCCCAGGTGAACCTAATACAAGGGAGCGGGGCGGGATTTTGATTCCACCAGCTAAAAGAGTATTTGCACCAATAATACATTCCTCGCCGACCTCCACATTGTCTAAAAGAGTTGAACCCATCCCCACTATAGAGCGCTTACCGACTTTACATCCATGCAAAATAACATTATGTCCTATTGTTACATCATCTTCAATTACGACTGGAAAACCTTCGTATAAATGGATTGTGGAATTATCCTGAATACTGCACCGCTCACCAATGATAATAGGACCATCATCCGCACGGATAACCGCATTAAACCACACCGTGGAATCCTTGCCAATCTGAACATCACCAATTAAATATGCCCCAGGCGCCACAAACACAGACTCATGAATAAGAGGGGACTTACTGTTATAAGGAATTTTCAAGACAAAACCTCCTCAATCTTTGTCAGAATTTTATAACCACTAAAATAATTATACCATTACCAAACAAAATAGGATAAAAATGGTGACAGGCACCATTCTTTATTCTCAAACGATGTAAACGGTGCCTGTCACCATTTCTAATACTGGGATAATGGTAAACTCGACCTACTATTAATGTAAGCGCTTTAAAATAAACAAAATAGTTAAAATAGTCAAAAAACATTGACAGACTTTTTTTTCGGTGGTACCCTTATCTAAAATTACATATGAATTGATGACGAGAAGAGTAGGGTAGGTTCAACTGTTCCTAGAGAGTCGACGGTTGGTGAGAGTCGATAACAGGACTATCTGAAAATCATCTCTGAGATGTATGGCTGAACTAGTAGTAAGCTATACCGGAATGTCCACCGTTAACTTGGAACACGTACAACCAAATGTACGTTGATCGAGAGCCGCTAACCTAAATGGTCAGCGGAAGTAGGGTGGTATCGCGAGTTCACTCGTCCCTATAACCAGGGGGCGAGTTTTTTGTTGTCTATAAACAAATGATCACTAATATAGGAGGAAGATTATTATGAGTCAACAAGTAGATAAAAAAGCGTTTAATGTGGAGGACATCATCATTGCTAGTCATACGATTAAAGACGTCATTTCACCAACTCCATTACAATATAATCACTTATTATCAGAACGATATGGCTGTCATATCTACTTGAAACGTGAGGATATGCAAAGTGTCCGTTCATTTAAAATTCGCGGTGCCTATAACCGGATTAAAAAGTTAAATGAAGATGAGCTGGAGAACGGAATTATCTGTGCTAGTGCCGGAAATCATGCGCAGGGTGTAGCCTATTCTTGTCACCTGCTGAATATTAACGGAAAAATCTTCATGCCAAGTACAACACCGAAACAAAAGGTAAATCAAGTAAAGTTTTGGGGCAAAGACAGTGTTGAAATTGTCCTAGTCGGAGATACGTTTGATGATGCCTACGAAAAAGCACGGGAATGCTCTGTAGCAGAAAACCGTACGTTTATCCATCCTTTTGATGATTTCGAGGTCATCGCCGGCCAAGGGACGGTGGCTGTTGAATTGCTTAACGACTGCCCGGAAAAAATTGATTACTTATTTGCGGCTATTGGTGGCGGGGGTCTTGTTGCCGGGTGCGGTACTTATTTAAAACATTTTTCACCACACACGAAACTAATCGGGGTAGAGCCTCAAGGTGCACCTGGGATGAAGGAATCAATTTTAAAAGGTGAAGTGACTTCCCTGCAGCAGATTGATCCATTTGTCGATGGTGCCGCAGTTAAAACAGTTGGTACTAAAACTTTCGAAATCTGCAAAGAAATTGTCGATGATATTGTGGTTGTTCCGGAAGGAAAGGTCTGTACGACGCTTTTATCCCTTTATAACGAAAATGCGATTGTTGTTGAACCTACAGGAGCCCTTTCAGTTGCAGCATTAGATTCTTATGCTGAACAAATCAAAGGAAAAACCGTTGTTTGTGTCGTCAGCGGCGGTAACAATGATATTGGCCGGATGCAAGAAATTAAAGAGAGATCCAAACTATATGAAGGTCTTCAGCATTATTTCATTGTTCAGTTTCCACAGCGTCCCGGAGCATTGCGTGAATTTTTATTTGACGTATTAGGGCCAAATGATGATATCAGTCATTTTGAATATACGAAAAAGAATAATCGTGAAACCGGACCCGCCTTAGTGGGAATTGAATTGAAGGATAAAGAAGATTACTATCCATTAATGGAACGGATTAAGGCAAAAGGATTCTTCCACCGAGAAGTGAATAAAGACAGCACACTATTTCAAATGCTAGTTTAAAGAACAAAAGCGGAAGCGCCTTGACCAGGGGTGACAGGCATAAGCCGAGCCGGCGAGAAGGATGTTCTTTAACCTTCTTGACGATTGGCTTATGACCCCGAGCCCCTAGGCGCTTGAGCTGGACGTATCAAAAGACCATTCACTCGTTGGAATGGTCTTTTTTAGCTTTTTACATAGCAGGATACTTAACAAATGAAACATTTAATGTATAATATTATTTGTGCATGAATACAGTCATAAAATTTATGCTGTATTCTAGTCAGAATAAATCGTATGAACTTCAAAATTGTTATATTGAAAAAAAGCAATTTTCATTATAAGCATTTTGGCAGATTCAATTTGGAAAGAGAGTGTTCAGAATGGGACGTAAATGGAACAATATTAAAGAAAAGAAAGCTTCAAAAGATGCCAATACGAGCCGTATTTACGCAAAATTTGGTGTTGAAATTTATGTAGCAGCACGTAGTGGTGAACCAAATCCTGAGTCCAACCAAGCGTTGAAATTTGTTCTAGAGCGTGCTAAAACTTACAATGTGCCAAGACATATTATTGACCGTGCCATTGAAAAAGCCAAGGGTGGTTCAGAAGAAAGCTATACAGAACTTCGTTATGAGGGCTTTGGTCCAAACGGGTCAATGGTTATTGTAGATGCCCTAACCAATAACGTAAACCGTACAGCTGCAGATGTCCGCGCTGCTTTTGGAAAAAACGGCGGAAACATGGGAGTCAGCGGTTCAGTTTCCTATATGTTTGATGCAACAGCTGTCATTGGTGTAGAAGGAAAATCATCAGATGATGTTCTTGAACTATTAATGGAAGCAGATGTGGATGTTCGTGACATATTAGAAGAAGATGAGCAAGTAATTGTCTATGCAGAGCCTGATCAATTCCATGCCGTCCAAGAAGCTTTTAAGCAAGCGGGTATTACTGATTTTACTGTAGCGGAATTAACGATGCTTCCACAAAACGAAGTAACACTTGAAGGTGAAGCATTAGCGAAATTCGAAAAAATGATCGATGTATTAGAAGATTTAGAAGATGTGCAGCGCGTATATCATAACGTTGATCTTGGTGAATAATGAATGAAAGCAGGCAAAACTAAGCCTTTTTGAAATTTGTTAGTAGGCTTAAATTTTGTGAACTGTGACATACGTACACAAAACCACTGTAAATTACAGTGACAAACGTTTAACTCACTTTTGAATGAGAAATTCAAACAAAGGTGGGTTTTTTTGTATGAAATTAGAAGACATTTACAAAGAATTTTTGTACGAATTAGAAATAAAAAATTATAGTCCCCGTACCATCAAAGGTTATAAAAATAACAACAAAGCATTTTTAACTTTTTTGAAAAATGAATTCGATGTGGAAGAAATTGAAGAAATCTCAACAAAGCAAATAAAGCATACCTCTTGAATCTAAAAAACAAAGGATTAAAAGAATTGTACATTAATAACATTCAAAAGTGTATGCGATCGTTTTTTAGGTTTATGGTGGACGAGGGTTATATTGCTGAAAAGAGGAATCCAATACTTTCAGTTAAGTTTATGCGTGAACCAAAAGTAATTATAAAGACGTTTAACGATGAAGAAATAAAACGAATGGTAAATGTCTTTAACAGTAATAGTTACTTGGAGATAAGAAATAAGCTCATCATTATGTCTTTTGTGGATTTGGGAATAAGAAACCTTGAATTATGTTCGCTTACTCATTTAGATGTCATGGATAATGTGATAAAAATTCATGGAAAAGGAAATAAGGAGAGACACTTATATATTAGTCCTTTATTGAAGAAATTCATAATTAAATACGAACGAATTAAGCATAATTATTTTAAGGACAAGCTTATGATTGATAATAACTATTTTCTATCAAGAAATGGAAAGGCTCTAACTGTTGGAGCTGTAGAAATCATTGTGAAGAATGCTGGGATGAAAGCAAAAGTGAGAGCATCTATTCGTTGTTCACCTCATACGATTAGGCACTACTACGCTCAAAAACAATTGAGATTAGGTTTAGGTGTATACAGTTTAAGTAGATTATTAGGACATGAAAGTACTACTATTACTACCCGATACTTACAATCACTAAATGATGAGAAGATTGTAGAATTAGCAAAATCCACAAGTCCGCTTTCAAACTTATAATATTAAAAAATAAAGAGCCTCTAATTATTTAGTGGCTCTTTTTGTTATTCATCCATAACATGAACAATGCCAGGGAAAGTTACTTTATGATTATTTTACTTTATTCTACGAAATACATTTTACCATTGACTTCAACTGAAACCGAGGATTGATGTAAAGTTTCTTTTACTTCTTTGGCATATTGGACTACTTGATCGATACTGGAATTATTTAATTTTTGTGCAAAACTGTATACGATGGTAACATCTTCTTTTATAAGATTGTCATTATCGTCTACCCATGCTCCTTTTCCATCAACAGCAGTCGCACCACCAAACATCTTTGAGAACTTAGTCATAGATTTATCTACCCATGCATCATGTTCCTCTTTTGTAATATGTTCATTTCCATTTGTTGATGGTATGTAAATCTTCACCACATTATCTAGATGAAATTCACCTTCTAAAGCGTTTGAGGGTGTTTGTGCTTCAATTACTTTCGGTTTTGGAACTAATGGATTACCAATAGGAGAAATGTAGACAAAAGCAACAACTAATACAAAAGCAAATAAAGATAAGATTTTCTTGTTTTTAACCATCCAAATACCCACCCCTTTTACATAATCTATTAAATTATAACGGACTATCATCTGTGGTAAAACGGGGTATTTTTGTATATATTTGTCAATTTAAATAAAATACTTTTTATCAGGGCTTTTATAAATAAAAAAAAGACCCCTTAATGGAGTCCATAAATAAGTATATAAAAGGGGGTTATTACATTTTATTATATTAATCCTTTAAATTTCCAAAAAGAGGAATTAGAACCATAGTTTGCTAGTCTGAATTATCTAAAAAAATATTTAAATACAATAAGCATATTTAGTTACAGATAAAAATAAATTGGTAAAATAAATATAGAAACACAAATAAGACGGAACCCAAATGGTTTTCGTCTGCTTTCTTAGATATTCATGTTATTTAAATAACTAGAAATCTTAAAACTTATAAGCAAATTATAATTGCAAATAGATAAAAAATCAACATATAAACATTCCAATTTTTCATTTTTTTAAAATTGGAATGTTTGATACTAAATTATCAGATGAAATAACAGTTTTATCTGCTCGAAAGGGGGTGAAAAGGATGGAAAAAAACTATATTGTCTTTTCAATGAGATTAGCAGGATATCTTATGTTAAAGGGTTGCAGATTGATTAAATTAAAATCTGATAAGAACAATCCTGATAAACATGTTTACTTTTCCCAAATAATGAGCAAGTGCTAAGCTACGTTAATGAATACATAGAATTTCGAGGTAACTAATCAAAATGAAAAAATAATCATAGAACACAATCGGAGGGAAAATAAATGGAATTAGAACAAATTAAAGAGCTGCTTCAATATGATGTAATGGAATCAAAGATATTTATCCCAAATGAGATTTTCGATGATTTAAAAGGGGCTAACATAAAGAACAATCCCCATCTTACTTTTTCATACTCCTATATTTACTTTGCAACATGGATTTATCGTTACGCTAAACATTTAAATTGTACAGAAGGATTTATTGATAATGAAAAGATGAAGGAAATATTAAGATACAATCCAACTAATAAGGATTTAGTTTATTTGATTAAGAAAAATGGGCTTCTAGAACAATTAGGTTATACAAAAACCGTCAAAGATTTTCCTACTTCATGGACATATGATGAAATTGAAGGGATAGAATTTGATATGTACTCGGAGCATAAGGAAGATTTAAGACATTTAAACTTATCTAGAAAATTCAGTGTTAAATTACCAGTTAAAGCATTCCATCGGTATGAACCTGATGAATTAGATGGGACATTTTATGAAGTAGCTAACACTCATTGTATTCCATTTGAAGTTTTCATGTACTGTATGGCTAAGAATGAAATTGGATCAACTGGATTTTATTTGTACTCATACATAAAAAGAATGAATGATATGTATCCAAAAGGATGGGATGTTGCTCTTCACAAAATGTCAAAAGAAACAGCTATTCCTGAGTCAACATTAGACGAATACATTGGTGTTTTAAGAAAATATAGGATGATAAATGTTCAACATAATCAGGAACTATTCTCTTTAGCAATGAGAATTGAGGATAGGAAGGCTAATACATATAAAGCTAATAAATTTGATCAGTTTTCAATAACACCACAGCCTTATGAGAAAATTAAAGTATTGAAAACTAGTGAATATAAAAAGGTAAAGGGAGAAGAAAATATTCAAATATGGGGAAAGAAAGCAGATATTACATTAGATGAATTACCATTTTAATAATTGTATTTCGAATAACCTATATGCCATTATCAGGAGGGACCATTCATGGGGACTTAATTTTCCCTAATAATGACATCAGTTTTCAAATGACGAAAAACAATGGAAAGCAAACGAAGTTCTTTGTGACAAATGAAGGCGCCCTTGCAAGTATGGATAATAAATTTGGAGGCTACACACCGGATTCCAAAAGTATGTGTTATCCGCAAAATAGACCATACAAACCGATCATGTTAGGGGCACAGGATGACATATTGCTATATGCTCACAAAAGAGGAGTTACAATTACCCAAACATCTAGTCATCCAAGAGACTATGGGGCAAACGAGGCTTTATTTACCTTTGATAGCGAAGACGCTATAAGATGGGATGCTACTAATGCAACGGAGGCAAACCCTATTACATTAGAAGTTGATTTAACAACTGATAGGGAAATTGTAGGCGGCTATCAATATTGTTTTTATTTTGGCATGAATAGTACTTGGACAAATTTTGCTAAAAACTTAATTATCGAAGTTTATGATGCAACACCTGCCCAATGGATTACGGTGCTTGATATAAGAGACAATACAACAGAAAACTTTGTTTGTTCTTCCTCATGGGACGGTATTGATAAGGCTCAAAAAATAAGAGTGAAGTTTTGGGGTGCCAATAATAATACAAATCGTATTGCATATACCCGTTTATTTGCACTAAGCACTAAAACACAAGGTCAAGCATGGTTCCCTAAAAGTGGGGGGATTGTGAATGGGGATGCTACTTTTGAAGGGAAAACCACAGCAAAAGGCGGTTTAGTGATTGAAACAAGAACCACTGACCCTTTTAGTCCGGAAATCGGTAGAATGTGGTTAAGGAGTGACTTATAATGGCTACTCCTATCGCACACCAAAAGGTAAAGACTTCTTCATCTATTATAAATATACCAATTTATTCAATTAATGATGTATCATATCCAGCTGCTAGAGTAAGTACACCTAATGGAATAGGGTACTATGACCTGGTTAATCCAACGAATGCAACACCTTTACGTATCCAAACAGCACAAGGGATTAAAGGTGTTAATCTTGGTGCAAGTAGAAACGCACTATTTTATTTTGCCAACCAAAGCGGAACGATTACGAACAGTACCAATACGGGGGTGCGTGGTGGCGGTGTAACGGTACAAAAAACAACGACCATTACAAAAGTAGGAGTAAAAGGTGGAGCAGGTGGTGCATGGTCGTTGTGGAAATTAGATAATACTACATTCAATATCACGGCTAAATTAGCAGAAGGTACAACACTTTCGTCTCCTGATGCAAGTGGTTTTAGGCTTTCTAGTGATATAAGTGTTCCGTTAAGTGTGGGGGATAACATTCTGCTTTGTTTCACATATGCTACAGGCATTGACGCAAGCGGGACATACCGTTATCAAACTGGAACAAGCGCCAACAGCGACGCTTATTTTATTGGTAATAATCGTATAATCAGTAGCACACCTACAACTGGAAGTACAACAGGCACGGGATTTACCTATGATATGATTTTGCACCACACTTAGTTCAAAGTCACACTTGGAGAAAAAGGTGACTCTCTTATGCCTGTACTTCATAATACCCATATAAGAGAATATATGGTAAAATTGGGTATTATGATATAGGTAGGTGCATAGATGATTTTATATCACGGTACGTCTAAAAGTAGAGGATTAAGTATATTAAAAGATAAGCAAATTAAAATAAATGTTGCTAGAGTGTATGGGGAAAATCATACGATTCTACCATCTAATCCAAATTTCGTTTATCTAACAAGACAACTTCATACAGCAGTATATTATGGGAAAAATGCAGTAGAACTTTATGAGGAAAACTCGGAAATATACATTTTTAAAATTGAAATTAATAATCCAAATGAATTACTAGCTGACCAAGATGAATTGGACAAAGAAAAATTCTGGGGTAATTATCAAGGAGATGTTGATGACTCTGATTATCAAGAATCTTTAAACAGATGTGGATGTGTTCGTATAGGAAGGGATCTAAACCTTGATGAAATTGAAGTGACACATTATTTATCCATTCCATATTCAAAAGCTTCCATATACAGTAGTATTATTTCGGATAAAATGAGCAATAGTCAAGTTGAAGAAGTATTTAAACAAAATAACCTTCAATGGGTGAAAATTTAATAATATTTAACGGTTAACACTACTTAAAGTTGTAGACTAGTAGTTTTGACATGGAATATAATACCTATTGAAAGGGTGGTATTCTATGGACGTTAAAGAAATTACAAAAGGTATGCATGTGTTATATCGTAATTTATGGGATAATATAGATTATCCTGCTGAAGTAACTAGGATAAATAGTTTTTTTATAGCTGGGAATACGTATACTAAAGTATCAATTAAGGTTCCTGAATTTGGAGACATAATTGAGGTAAATCCTAATACTTTAAAGCCCGATCCAGATAAAATTAATACTTTAAATCCGAAAAAAACAAGAAAGAAACCGAGAGAAGACCATTGTTTTGGCTGTAAAAAACCTCTTTCAGAGAATATAGATCGAATATGTTCGGTATGTGGATGGATGAAATGTAAATGCAGCGCTTGTGGATGTAATTACAAAGGCTATAGTTTTTAAAAATTTAACTTTAATTGAAGAAGAGCTTCCGGATCACTCTGAAGGCTCTTTTTTTTATGGAAAGGAGTGGTTTAGTGATTGTTACTAGTTTAGGTGGACAATCGGAATTCCTGACCGATTACCAAATTACAGAACGAAAAAGGGTAGTGAATGGAGAATATTCGCTGCCTTTTATTTTGTTCAAAACAACCCGAAATTCTCATTCCTTTGATTTAGTCCAAGAAGAATCCATTGTGGAATATGACGGGCAAAAGTATCGAATAAAGAAACTTAGAGAATATACAAAAGGAAAAACACCTGTAAAAGAAGCGACTACACAACATATAATTTTTGATATTATTGATGATTATCAGTATGACACTATTAGCGGAACTACAAATATAATGCAAGCTTTAAACCATGTTTTCGGGGTAACAGAATGGACTTGGATAAATCATGGTGCCTTTGCTCCAGTTGAGTTTGATAAATTCGGTGATGGTACAGCCTTAGAATTGTTTAAGACAATCTTAGAACGATTTGGTGCTGAATTTGAAATAACAGGAGAAAAAGAAATCACGTTAAAAAATCAAATTGGGACTACAAGGGATGCTCAATTTCGATACCGTCACAATATTAAAACACTCTATAAAAACATAGACAGTTCAAATGTATCAACATATATTAGAGGATTCGGCAAAGATGTAACGGCAGAATATACATCACCTAATGTTTCTGTATATGGTATCCGACACGCTCCACCTGTAAGGGATGAGAAGTTTACCACACAGGCTAGTTTGCTTGAACATCTGCAAAAAGTAATAGTCGATACACCTGATATTGTGATTGAAATAGAAATAGTGGAACTGAAAAAACAGGGTATACCCATTCATGAATATGATCTGGGAGATACTATTTACCTTATCCATGAAGATTTAGGTATTGATGCTACCGTTAGAATATTAGAATACACCGATTATCCTGAAAGTTTAAAATCACCTACCGTTGTCCTTGCTAATTTTAAAAAGAATATAACAAGTGCACTTGTTAACTTTCATCAAACAAGTAAAACAATTAAGCAATTGACGGATGCTGATGGTAATTTATCATTACAGTTAAAAAAACTTTATAGAAATAGTGATCATTACAGCGACAGCACTGGTGATTGGTTTATTGCTCCAGATGATGCTAATGCATATGTCCACATAGGGGCTGGTGGATTAGATGTACATAAAGGTTTAGTCAGAGTTGAAAGAGATGACGGTTACGCTGTTATTGTCGGAGGAAAAATTCAAAATGGATTCAATATACAGGGAGCATACCCACCGTTTAGGACTGCAGGCGTGGGTGAAAATGGTCCCTGGGTTTATGTAGCAACGACTAATAGGTATGAAAACATTCAATCATTTACGTTTAAACATGATAGCCGTTACTTAATAGCAAGAGTCGGAATGTATTCAGACAATCAAATAAACGGATTTATGTCGTTTGATCTCGATACGTCCGATGGAAACGGCACTTCAACTACAACCCTCGCCACTGTATCAAGAGCAAGTAATGATATCAACTGGACTACATACGTCACGATGGATTTAGGTGTGCCAACAGGCAACAGGAAAACACTGTACGTTCGTTTGTACGGAGCCAATGCGGATTGGAACGTTCACGGCAGAATTCTTTATATCAGTCAGGAGGGATAACATGTGTTTGTTATTTTGTGATGTTGATGAGAATGGAAAAATTACTGAAAGTATCTTAGGGGAAAGAGTCATTCCAATGAAACAATATCAGTATTTTTTCTTTTTGATGGAAGATGTAGAAACCATCAGTCAAAACATACCAAACTATAAAGTTATTGATGGTCAATTGAAATTTGAGGGCTGATTATCAGTCCTCTTTTATTTTGGGGGTGTGGAAATGAATCATTCAATTGGAAATTTTGATATTACTTTGGTTGTAGGAAATGTCTGGTATGTAGCATTAGGTTTTATTCTTTTTGATATTGTTACTGGATTGTTAGCTGCTGGTGCACAGAAAAAAATAAATAGTTCCATTAATTACATAGGTCTAATACGAAAAGTCGGGTTGTTTGTAGCCTTGGCTTTTCTTGTGTTTATTGATGCGTACCTAGATGCAAAAGGATACATTATTAAAATTGGTGTTGGCTCAATTGTTATTTATGAAGCAATGAGCATTATCGAAAATTTTAGTCGAATTGGGATTGACATTAAGTTTCTAACTAAATATTTCGATAAGAACAAGGTTAAAAAAAGGGGATGAATAATGATGTTAACATATCAAACTCGAAATTTGGATAATATCAATAAGTTAGCAAATCATGCAAAAATTGCAGCCTTTAAATGGCATGATTATTTAGTTGCAAACAACATTAATGTATTAATCTACGAAACAATCCGTACCATTGAGACTCAGCGAGCTAATGTAAAAAAGGGTGTTTCTCAAACAATGAAATCATACCACAGTGTAGGGCAAGCATTAGACTTTGTACCTGTAGATAAAAACGGTAAAGCATTATGGGATGGATATAGCCATCCTGAAATTAAAATGGCTATATCTGAAGCAAAAAGACTTGGTTTTGAATGGGGTGGAGACTGGAAAAGTTTTGTTGATAAACCTCATTTACAGTTTAACTTTAATGGGTATGGTACTGATACCTTTGGTCAATATAAACCAGTTGAAGAACCCAAAAAGGAAACTCCTAAACCAATTAGTAAGAAATTAACATACACAAGATTACTCAAGTTAGGATCAAAAGGTGAAGATGTAGGTGAATTACAGGAAGCATTGAATAAACTTTATTTTAAATGTGGAAAAATCGATAATGACTTTGGAATGAAAACAAAGGATGCTGTAACACGTTTTCAAAATGTTTATTTGCCTTTTGAAGTCGATGGTATTGCTGGTAAACACACTATCGATAAGATTAATTCTTTGTTGTGAATAATTTATATTTCTAAGGGAAAATTATTAACCCATGAAAGTTATACCAGTTTACGTCCACACAACAAAAGCCCTTCTCTTAATTGAGAGGGGCTTTATTCTTTATTTAATTAGCAAATACAGTATGTTTAGTTTTCCATTTCTCCATAGCGATAAATAACCAAAATCCATAAATTCCGAATGTAATTAAGGTTAGTAGCCACCATTTGATCCAGTTTCCAAACAATCCAACTGCAGATCCAGTGAATTGTAATCTTCGCCCATTAATTACAGTATGTCTTGTTTTCCATCCTAAGATCATTGTGATTGACCAGGGATAACAGATTCCAAAGGTACAAACAGTAACTAAAAAACCTAAAATTGACCAACCAATGTATTGTAATAACCCACCATCAAAATAAGACTTACTGTCTGTTTGTGCTATATAATTCTGATTAACATTTACTGTTATTTCACTCATATAAATTTCCCCCTTTGTATTTTTCTAGTCTAATAGATTTATATCACTAATACGTAAAAAATATGGTAAATTTTCAAAAAAAGTTCCTAAGAATTTAATCAAGAGGGGCTTTGTGCTATTAATATTCACTCATGTAAAAGCTTTTATACTCTAGTTTATTAGAATCAAAAGTCATATAGACATTCATATCAGAGGTATCAGTTTCTTTTGACCATGAATAATCTTTTACATCACTGTATTCATCACGATATGTAGAGTCTAGGTGCATGGTTTCACCAGTAATAGACACAACCTGATTATATGTCATTCCTTTTTTCACATTTGTATATTCATTGTAAGTAATTCCGTCTTTAATCGGTGTAAAGAAATATCCTGTGGCTGTTTTAGTATACTTGACCCACTTAGTATCAACCTTATCATAATCTACAAAAGAAACTGTTGCGTATGAAAAGTTATTATTACTTGTATAACTTTTTAATGTTACCGCTTGAGTAATAGTTGCCGTTACTGTTTTGCCTGTAGCATCTTGCACCTTATAAGTATCTCCATATAAAGCTGATTTTAAGAATGAAGAACCAACAGGCTTTGTTACTGTTGTTGCTGCTTCAGTTTTAGACCCAACTCCTATAAATATTCCTAGTCCGATTACACCTACAGCTAATAGCTTAGACAATTTTTTCAATTTCTTTTTCCCCCTATTTATCTATTGTTCTAGTTAATTGGTATTATAACACTATAGGAGAAAAGTATGGTAACGATTCAATAATTTATACAAAAAAATTTCATCAGTCAGACACAGACGATTGAAAACGATTACATTATAATATTACTAAAACGTTGGATGTGATTATAAATGACTAAGATTCCTGTTATTTATGAAGGTAAGGACTATGTTATGCTTCACCAATATTCATCTGGTTTTTGTGAAATAACTGAGGAGTGGGCACCCTACAGGAATATTAAACTTGTTCATTTTTCTGAATTGATTTTAAAAAATTGAATAATTTTTGATTTTTAGAAAAAGATAAATTTAAGCCATGTTATACGTTCACACAACAAAAGCCCTTCTCAGTCGAGAGGGGCTTTTTCACATACTCATTTTAATGTTTATTAATTTATCAAGTTTTTCACTAATTGTTATAGTTTCTGGCGAAGTAAATCCTTTTAACATTCCAACCTGTATCAATTTCTTTCTTACTGTTTCAATTCTCCTATGTAACTCCTCACTGTTCAATTTAAGTACCCCTTTTTCAACGATGGTACTATTTTATCAGTTTGAGACGAGTGTAATTGTGACAAATTAGTGAAATTTAATTCTAAAATAGGCAAGCTATCATTCAAAAGTTCGGAATCAAAAAAAATCCAGCAAATAGCTGGACGAATTAAGAGGTCTCTGTAACTCTTGGAAGTACCATATTTTTATTTTAAACAAGAAATATTTGCTGGGTATTAAGTAAACGTAAATATTAGGTAAACTTAATAGAAGAGTCTAATGGAGTTTAAAAAGGCAAATCATCATTAATTGTTTTATTCCGTTCTTGTTTCTCCAATTCAAGTACTAATTCTGTAATATCCTTATCTCCATTTACTATTACCTGTTCAAGTTTCGCACGGTATGACATTTCCCTTTGTATTTCCTTCCAAAATTGAAGTGCAACGTATTCAACCTTTTTGCCTCGTAATGGAAAAGAACCTCTCCTCATGGCTCTACTAGCGGCTAAATAATGTATTTCAATCGTTACGTTCATCATTAACTTCCTCATAGTACTTCTTCATAATCTTATGTTGTTCTTTCATCATATCGTAAAAATGGACAATCATTTGGATATCTCTGGGTGTATATCCATTCTCCTCGAAATTCTCAATTAGTTTCTTCCACTTTTCGTTCATAAAGATCATCTACCTTACAGTTTAATATTTCAGCAAGATCAAACATTTCTGGTGCAGAAGGATAACTTTTTCCCGTACACCAATTTGATATTGTATTGGCAGTTTTATTATATCTTTGTCTTAATTCTTCTCTTGTATATTCCGATTTGTCAATTAACCATCCAATGTTACTTTTTAGTTTCTTCAATGTCATCACCTATTAGTACATTTCCATACTACTTTATAAAATCCTTTCACAATTTAATTTGTAGTTATCAAAATTTATTTTGGATTAATAGTAATAACGGACAACCCAACTTTAATACCATTTACTATAGCCAATGGAATTACGAAGTTAGACATTGGGTTGGAAGTCATAAAGTCCTAGAGTATCAAGGCACAAATCACTTTTTTTAATTTCTATTTAGTTGGGATACTTACTATTGTAAGTCTAAAGAGGTGGCGTTAAATAAAGGAGGAAAATGAAATGATTTTTGAAGTTGTGACCACAACAATTTTTGGAGTAATTTCTTTGAAAGCTTATCGAGCGAAAAGTGGGGTGGGGAATGACTCGAAAAAAATAAACAAAATTTTTGCTCTCAGTGGTCTAAATGTTAAGGACGGCAATCAAACATTAACAGCCCAACAAATTAAAAAGAGAAATTATGATTGGGGTGTTGAGTATCGTTACCGTATACCTTTAGGTAGGAGTTTTGAAGATTACTTAGCAAAACAAAAAGTTATTGAATCAGGAATCAATACACGCTCAGTAAAGATTAAACTTAAAGACTTAAAAGAACTTAAACTTGATCGAAATATTTTTTCTAATATTAAAAGTCTATACACTAAAAAACTAACGGACAGAAAGGAAATAGAGTTATCTTACGATGGAATGTTAATCATTCGAGTATATAATGAGCCATTGCCTAAAATAGTTGGTTTTCAAGAAGGTAAAGGGTGGAAGGTTGTATTTGGTGCAACAAGGGATAGAAATAAACTTATTTTCCATGACTTTGAAAAAATCCCTCATTTGTGTCTTGGTGGTGCTACACGATACGGAAAATCTAATTTGATTAACTGTATTATTACCTCTTTAATTAAGCAGCAACCAGACAACGTTAAACTTCATTTGATTGATTTAAAGGGTGGGGTGGAACTATGTGACTATGAGAATATTAAACAAACTGTATCAATCGCATACGAACCAGAGGAAGCATTAAAAACTCTTGAAAATGCTTATAATCTTATGAAAAAGAAACAGGAAATACTTAAACAATCTGGAAAGAAAAAGGTTGAAGATGCTGAAATCACTGAACGTCATTTTGTGATTATTGATGAAGTCGGGGAATTAAATCCTGATGAAGCGGTAGATAAAAAGGATATATGGAAGGATGGCATTCTTATTTATAAAAGCGAGAAGACCATTAAAGCAGAATGTCAAAAGTACATGAGTCAAATTGCACGACTTGGAGCAGGATTAGGTTTTAGATTGATACTTGCAACCCAATATGGAACAGGGGATATAATCCCTCGTCAATGTAAGCAAAATAGTGATGCTAAACTTTGTTTTCGTGTTCAGTCTGGAACAGCTTCAAGGGTTGTTCTTGACACAGATGGTGCTGAAGCCTTACCAAAAATTAAAGGAAGGGCTATATATCAAATGGCAGATGAAGGTGTAATAGTTCAAACTCCACTTATTACACCTGAAGATATTGAAAAAACAATCACACCTTATATTGTTCAAAAGAGGGAGGTTGTAACAGTTGAAGCCCCTAAGCAAGAGACAGGAAGAAATTCTATTGTCATTACGAAAACTGGACTTTCTTAAACGTGATCAACTAACTAGGATTCATCGTTTAGGAAGCGTAAGAAATGCCAATCGTATCCTCAAAGAAATGTCCCCTTATTTAACTGGTTTCCGAGAAGAAGCTTATTCCACTATTTATTTCTTAAATAAAGAAGGCAGGGAGTATGTCAATACAGACAAAGTAAGAAGAAAGAATAAATTTGTTAATCACTACATTATGCGAAATGACTTCTACATCTATATGGGATGTTCTCATGATTGGGAAAATGAAATTAAGGTTTCTGATGGAACTTTTACTATTGTTGCAGACTCGTATTTTAAGAAGGATGGTAAGTATCAATTTCTTGAAGTTGATTCAACTCAAAAAATGAATGTTAACAAAAAGAAGATTGAACAATACAAGGGTTTAATGAGGAATGGTGAACTAGCTAAACATTTAGGGTATTTTCCTAAATTAATTTGGTTAACCACAACAGAACTAAGAAGGAAACAATTGACAGTATTATGTAAAGGTCTGCCTTATCGAGTTTACACCATGAATGACATTAAATAAGGGGATGATTATTTTGGCAAAGTCAACAAGAATCAATTTCAATGAATTTATGTCTGGTGAATTTAAAGTGAGAGAAAAACAAAGAAGGCAAAAGAGAGTAAGAAAAGTAATGCAATTAGCAGTTTCAGCAGCCCTTCCAATTGCAACTTGTGGAGCCATAGGAACACTTGGATTTGCTATGAAGGCTTTTGCCGCTACAACAGGAACAAATGCAGTCGTTGCAAGTGCACCAATAGCAGTTGAAGTTGGAGCCAAAGAATGGATGAGTCAACAGAGTCTAGATTTGTTAACACACGTACTTGATCCATTAGTCGATATCATGGTTGCCCTTGCATTTCCAATTGCATCTGTAATTATTGTTGGTTCGTGTTTTTTCTTCATGTTTGATAGGGCAGAAAAGGGCTTTGACACAATAATGAAAGCTGGATTAGGATACGTACTTATTCAGGTATCTCCTCTTATCTTAGACATTCTAAAACAGGTAGGGAATGCGGTATGATTAAACGCAAAGCCGATGTTCGAGAATTCCTCTATAGTTTTTGCTTACATGCCAAATGGGATGGTAATAAATTTTATTTAGTTATCAATCATCCTGCTATGACCATTACATTAATGCAATATCCACAAGGATATTTTACCATTCACAGAAAAAGTGAAGTATTTTGGGACATATTCGAATCCCCTATAGACGAAAATGAACTTGGTAATCTTATTTGGAAATATCGTATGTCAACAACGGTTTATTTT
>NZ_NUNF01000117.1 GCF_002585305.1 Bacillus sp. AFS037270
CATGGATGGCTAACGGGTGCGGTTGTTCAATAAGAGCAATCGCTTTTCTTGTTCCGCTAACGGGGCAAGTTTGTTGAAGAAGAATCTCAAATAGCATAGCCTGTTAAAAAGAAAGCAAACTAAAATAGTGGTGTCGATAACGAAAAAAATTTGGAAAAAATACTACTCCGATATCTTTAAATACTGTATTTATTATTGTTGGTATCTAATCAATTAGAAAGCCCAATAACTTCATTATGTCGGGTTTGCAACCTGAGACCCCTCAAAAGCATTAGCGAAAAAAAGTTTACTGAAAATAAACTATAAGTTCGGATAAAAGAAGGAGGTTGGACCCAAAAATTGTCTAACTCTTTGAATAGAACTTCTAATTCTCCTATAAAAGGAGATTCTAATGGAATTAAAAGATTGCTGCCTTTTTTAGGTCCTGCCTTTATTGCTGCTGTGGCATATATCGATCCAGGTAATTATGCAACAAACATTTCGGCAGGGTCTAAGTATGGATACACATTATTATGGGTCATTTTAGTTTCTAATTTAATGGCTGTTTTGATTCAAACGATGTCTGCCAAGTTAGGGATTGCAACAGGTAAAAACCTCCCTGAAGTTTGCCGAGAAAAATTTTCAAAGAAGACTTCCATACTTTTATGGATACAAGCTGAACTTGTCGTTATGGCAACAGATCTGGCAAAATTTATTGGTGCATCGCTTGGAATCTATTTGCTCTTTGATATCCCACTTGTTTTCGCTGCTATTATTGCAGCCATTGGTTCATTCGTCATTTTGGAGATTCAAAGGCGAGGAATGCGTCCGTTAGAAGCTGTTATTACAGCTATGATTTTTATTGTTGTAATTGTTTTTGGGGTTCAAGTTTTCTATGCAGCACCAGATGCAACGGCAATTCTCTCTGGTCTTTTCACGCTCAAATTTCAAGATGTTGATAGCGTTTTATTAGGGGCTGGGATGCTGGGAGCAACAGTGATGCCACATGCCATTTATCTGCATTCTGCCTTAACACAAAATAGAATTGTCGGAGAAACTGAAGAAGAACGGAAAAAGATTTTTAAATATGAGTTTGTAGATGTCATTATTGCGATGATTATTGCAGGTGGGATAAACGCGAGTATGTTAATCGTCTCAGCGGCATTATTTAATAAAAACGGACTTAATGTAAGTGATTTAGAAGTTGCTTTTAATGAATTTGGAAAAATACTTGGACCCTTTGTGGCAATATGTTTTGGAATTGGATTGTTATCCGCAGGATTATCAAGTTCTTCAGTTGGTACTATGTCAGGTGACATCATTATGCAAGGCTTTATTAAACGACGCATACCTATTTATTTGAGACGATTTATAACAATGATACCGCCGTTAGGAATAATTCTAATGGGAATTAATCCTTCTAAAGCTCTTGTTATAAGTCAAGTCGTTCTCTCTTTTGGAATTGCTTTTGCTTTAATACCTTTAATAATGTTTACAAGTAACAAAAAACTAATGGGGAAACTTGTAAACCATTTAGTAACTTCGATCTGTGCGTGGATAATTGCCGTACTTATTATAAGTCTTAATTTATTTTTGTTATATCATACTTTTATTAACTAAAGAACGTTTTTACCTCCTATTTATTCTAAGTTTCTTTTTAAGCTTACGGGTCAAGGCTGACGATTCAGCTGCCAAAAATTCTTGGTGGCTTTTTCTTATTCAGCTAACTGGCAGTTTAGTTAAACAAAGAATAGCCACAATTAGTGTAGAATTCTCAAAAGTAGAAGGGGACTGGAGTAAAGTATGCTTAGTTTTTTAATTGAATTAATTGCAGGATTATTCGGATATAGTGACACTTTAAATACGAAAAAAATTGACCAAAATATTGAACAGTTAAATCAACACGATTGGTTTAAAAACATTTACGAGGATGAAAGATATCACCGTTTGTTTTTTGTAAATAAACACGTCAGACGTTATTTACAAAGCACAACTCGTGTTAGAAAAATTATTCGTAGTAAAGATGCACAAAGAAAGCTATTGTTCCTTCTTGATAAACAAATAAAATCGTAATTTTCTATCTTGAACTAACGTGTGCAAGAGTTAAACAGGTGTTGCTGCGGCAATATCTTTTTGCTTATTGAGCTAACGGTCAGGATTCTTGAAGAAGGATAACCTAAGTATGGTGTTGAAGTAAATAGAAGTTTTGGGGTGCTTAAAGTGGAGATAAGAAGGCCAAAAATCGAGAACATAAAAGAGTAATATTATTTTTTAGAATAGTGATTACGGTTGAGAAGTAAGAAAAGGAAGTTTTTCTTCAATGGGGTAATGCCATTTTCTTATTCGAACAACATAAGAATCCAAACTTGTTGTAATAATTTATGAGTGGCAATAATGGTTGTGTTTATGTCTTCTTGCAAATACTTTTAAAAAATGTTAAACTTTAGAAGAATTATTTTTGATCGGTGTAAAGGATAGTTTAAGATTAACTTTTCGTCTTGATGATCACTGAGTGCAAGGATAGTAACACATTGTGTGCAAAGCACACAGCAGGAGGGAACAAAATGGAACAAGGCAAAGTAAAATGGTTTAACGCAGAAAAAGGTTTCGGATTTATCGAG
>NZ_NUNF01000118.1 GCF_002585305.1 Bacillus sp. AFS037270
TCGTATTAAACTGAGGGAGTGAAGAACAATCATTGTTTAATCTAAATAAATTTTCTACAAACTTCACAAAGACCACTTCCGTTTAAAGCTAGTGGCTTGAAATACTTTCTTAGATTTTTAATCGGCTTTTATGATTACTTGGATTCATCATTTACCTCCACGTTTTTCTAAGGACAATTACTCCACATACTAAAGTTTGTATTCCTTCTTCAACTAAACTGCCAGTTAGTTTAAGTGAAAA
>NZ_NUNF01000119.1 GCF_002585305.1 Bacillus sp. AFS037270
CTCGAGGTCATGAGCCAATCCGTCCAAAAGGTTAAAAAGCAACGTTTCGGCCAGCTGGTCTTATGCTTGTCGGGGCTGTTCAAGGCGCTTGCGCTTTTGTTCTTATCTTATGCCAGTTTTCGCCATTGGCTTAACGACCTTTGCCTCTGTTAAGACAGGCAGATATTTTTTATAGGTATGCCAATAAGCCATCGCAATAAATATCGTTCCGCCAACGGCATTGCCTAAAAAGACTGGGATAAAATTACGAATATATTCTATCCATGTAAAATGTCCAGCAAAGATGGCTGCAGGAATGACAAACATATTAGCCACAACGTGTTGGAATCCGATGGCAACAAACGCCATCGTTGGAAACCAAATACCTAAGATTTTTCCAGACATGTCATTAGCACCATATGAAAGCCAAACAGCAGATGCAACCAGCCAGTTACAGCCAATCCCGGAAATGAACGCCTGGAGAAAGGTTGCTTCCAGCTTGTGGTCTGCGATACTAATGGATTTTTCTAAAAAAGGAGTTGCTTCGGTTAAGCCGACAAGATGTCCAAAGAAATAGGCAACAAAAATGGCTCCTAAAAAGTTACTGATGGTTACAAGGAACCAGTTATATAGTAACTTTCCCGTACTGATCCTATTTGCCATCTTAGCTAAAGGCACCGCCATCATATTCCCAGTCAAAAGTTCCCCGCCTGCCAATAACGTCAGAATAAGACCGATCGGGAATACGCTCGCACCAATCAAACTGCCTAATCCTTCTAAATTACCGGTTAACGTAGCGGTTACACGGATAAATAACAGGTAACCAAGGGCTATAAATGCTCCTGCTTCAAAACCTAATATGATGGTTTGAAGTGGTGCATACTTGGTTTTTTTAACTCCGTTTTCGACCGTAATGGCCATGATTTGATCAGGTTTACTAAACCCCATAATCTCTACACCTTCAATTTCTTTTATTTGTGAAATACTTAACATATTATTATTTTATAGCATTTTCATCCAGAAACCTGTGAATATTTCTTTAATAATTATGAAGCGCTTTCATTCGACAAATTTTTCGTCAAGCTGATTTTACTGTCACATTTTGCGGTTAATTATGTGTTATAATATATACATGTGTTAAATTTCACTAGTAAAACACTTATCACCATCGCTTAATCCTATTTGCTTTGGTTTCATGATATAGTAATTATTAATTGAATGGATGTGTTACCATGGAAAATACAATTGAGACGGTTTATCGATTAGAAAATCCGGAGAAAAACATTATTAAATTTGCGACTGGCACGCAGCTTCGTTATGAGGATGTTATTAAAGATGTTTTTGGCGTTGCTTGTATCAATGATTTACACATGATGCTTCAATATAACAAAAGCTTTCAGACAAGCATCTGTAACAGCTATGGAATCAGCGAAAAGAAAATCACACTAGATAAGATCATCCGTATCGCATCCAAATCAGATATGCTCACCTTAAAACAACATTTAATCTACGAAAAGAGCCATAATGACGTACAGGACGATGATGCTCATCCTGCAGAAAACACTAACCATGTCAACCGCCCTTTTGACACCATCATCAAACTCCAAGAAGGAATCTACCAATGGGACGACAGCAATTACTCCTACAACGCTGTTACAAATGGTGCCTGACACCAAGAGCCAGGTTCTTTTGCAACCTGGCTCTTGGTGTATCAATAAATTTATCTTCTTTTGTTGTTATTTTTTTTGTTAGATTTGGTTAATCTGCCTAATAAGAACGCCCCTGCTGCGACACCTATGATAGTGTTAGTTTTCTTATTAAATACTTGTTTAGCTACAAGATTTAAATTTTGTGGTCTTTCTGCTAAACGTCTCATAAAATAACCGTACCAATCATTTCCAAAAGGAACATACGTACAGAAATTATATCCCTCACTGGCTAAACTTAATTGAAGTTCTTTTCTAAAACCATACAGCATCTGGAATTCAAACTGGTTATGTGGAATATTGTTTTGGTTAACAAACTCTTTTACATGATTAATAATCCGATGGTCATGCGTCGCAATCGAAGTAAATTTTCCATTCAAGAGATGCCATTCAATCAATTTAATAAAGTTTGAATCAATATCCTTCTTATCTTGGTAAGCGATTTCTTCTGACTCTTTATAAGCACCTTTTACAATCCGGATTCTGTAGTTTTGATATCTTTCCAGGTATTCTAACGCTTTATGAAAATAGGCCTGAATCACTGTACCCACATTATCATATTCAAGTGATAATTCGTCCAACAGATTAAAGGTCAACTCCAAATGTTTGAAGTCCTCCATATCAATGTTGACAAACATATCATATCGGCTCGCCTGGTGGACAATCTCTCTAATATTATTTAAACAAAAGGTATAATCAATATCTAATCCAACTTGTGTTGGTTTTAATGAAATATGTGCATCCACTTGATTTTCATGAATGGCCTCAATAACTTTAAGAATTTGTTCTTTTGCAGCTGTCGCCTCTTCTTCTTTAAAGACAAATTCCCCTAAATTGTCAACCGTACAAGATATACCTTGAGTATTAAGTTCCTTAATACTTTTGATAACTTCCGGTATATTAGTCCCGGCGACAACACTTTGTGCCCCCATTTTTAATCCATACTTTTTAGCGGCACTATTTAAAAATTGATTTTGTGATAAACCAATGAAAAGATCCTTCAACATTACGATTTCCCCTTGCTGATAGTTTTATTTTCATTATAGCATACGCTTTCATTAAAACTTATTTTGTGAATTTTTCGAAATAAAACGCTATCATTTTTAGCTTTAATATTTCAATTCAACCTTAATTTTCGATAACTTCCTAAATAAAAAAACTCATTTCTCCTAAAAGAAATGAGTTTTAACAACGTAATTATAGCACAAATGGTGTCAGGCACCTTAGTTTTCTGCAAGTTTGGGCGATATTTTCTTATCGCTAGGTTTTTCTTGGCTTTTTCCTTCAAGGTCTTCGGCTTGTTTAGAGCGTTTGATAAAGAAGGATAACACAAGTGCGATAGCTGCAATAAACGTTGCGATTAAGAAAGAAAAGTTAATACCATTTAACATCGATTGCATCATGATATGCTGTTTCATTTCTGCTAAAGCTGCCTTTGATGGCGGCGCAGTTAAATGCTGCATGGCTGCACCTAGTTCTTTAGCCTCTGATTCAGCACGGTTTGACATAATCGTAACCATTAATGCTGTTCCGATGGCACCAGCAACCTGGTTTAATGTATTGTTCATCGCCGTTCCATGCGGATAAAAACGTTTTGGAAGCTGATTTAAACCATTTGTCGATACTGGCATCATCACCATCGACATTCCTACCATCCGTACAGAATAGATAATAATTAAATGTGTATAGGTTGTATGAAGTGTTAATTTGCTGAAAGCATATGTCGTCACAACAATAATCGTTAGACCAGTGACAGCTAATATTCTCCCGCCTATTTTATCAAATAGTTTTCCTGTAAGTGGTGACATGAACGCCATCAAGATAGCCCCAGGCATAAGCAATAATCCTGCATCCATTGGAGAAATTCCCCGCAGGTTTTGTGTGTAAATAGGTAGAAGAATCATCCCGGAAAACAGGGCCATGTTTACAACCATAGAAATGACTGATGATAAAGCAAACATTGGATACCTATAGACACGGAAATTTAACAGTGGTGCTTCTTGCTTAGTTTGGCGCCAAATAAAGATGAACAAGGAGATAATCCCAACCATAATCGTTCCATAAACTTCTGGGCTGTCCCATCCTTTACTTCCGGCAGAACTAAAGCCGTAAAGAATACCGCCAAATCCTATACTTGAAAGGATTACGGATAAGAAATCTAAACGAAGATTAACCTTTTCCTTTTTATCTTTAAGCAAGAATAATCCAATTAAGAAAACAATAATCGCAATTGGTGTAATAAAGTGGAAAAGCATTCTCCAGTCATAATGCTCGACAATCCAGCCTGATAAAGTAGGACCGATCGCTGGTGCAAACATTAGAATTAGACCAAAAACTCCCATTGCCGCTCCCCTTTTTTCAATTGGAAAGCTTACGAGCATTACGTTCATTAACAACGGCATTAAAATAGCCGAACCGGCAGCCTGTAGCATCCGTCCGCCTAACAACACCGGAAAAACATGAGCAAATCCAGCCAGAACGGTTCCGGCGGTAAATAACCCTAAAGCTGCTAAGAAAATATGGCGAACGGAGAACTTTTGAATTAAATAGGCACTAATCGGGATTAAAACTCCGTTTACAAGCATAAAGCCTGTTGTAAGCCACTGAACAGTTGATGCCTCAATGTTTAAATCTTTCATTATAGAAGGCAGTGCAATGTTTAGTAACGTATTATTTAAAAATGAGATAAAAGCACCGACCATTAATACAGCAATAATACCGTAAGGTGGACGATTTGTATGTTGTTGTTTGGTTTGTTCCATTTAGTTTCCCCCTTGACGCTTTGTTTGTCATTTTGTACGTTAATTCGCATAAAGTCTATCTTATACCTTTAGTTCAATTATTGCAATTGGAAAATACTTATTAATCCGGAGTTTTATATGAATCAAACTATCCCTAACACATACTTTTATACAGGTAGTACAACATTTCGACATCAACCATTTATCCATTACCCTTGAGGAAAGACCTATTTTTATAACTATTTTTCATCTAAAACAGGATTATTAATCGTTATTTTTAAAATGGTTAAAATAATCCATATCAGGACGGTCTGACATAAGAATTAAATTATCACTCACAAAATAAAACACTCCCAATTCAAATAATATGAATGGGAGTGTTTGCTATAAACTATCGTCTTCTATTCCGATTACGTAAAAATGTTGGAATGTCGAGTGAATCCTCTTGTACCTGATATGAACCATCATAATCATGTTTTGGCTCATCGTGGTAATTTCTTTGTCCGCTATGCTCCTGCTGAATTGTTGGTTCAAACCGTTCTACTCGATTTTGCTGTGATACAGTTTCCTTTACAGGAGATGCTGCCGGTCTTTGGGACGGACTATATTCATCTGTAAAACCTGTTGCAATGACTGTAATCATAATTTCATCTTTTAAATTATCATTAATAATGGAACCAAAGATCATATTTAATTCATGGTCAGAAGCTGATGCAACTAGGTCAGCGGCCTCTTGGACTTCAAAAAGACTTAAATTACTTCCGCCTGTGATATTCATTAACACACCTTGAGCACCATCAATCGACGTTTCGAGTAAAGGACTTGAAATCGCTTTTTTTGCTGCTTCAACAGCACGGTCTGGGCCTTTGGCTACCCCGATTCCCATTAAAGCAGTCCCTTGGTTTGTCATAATGGTTTTGACATCGGCAAAATCCAGGTTAATTAATCCTGGTACAGCAATTAAGTCAGAGATCCCTTGAACACCCTGACGAAGAACATTGTCTGCTTCACGGAAAGCTTCGAGCATTGGCGTTTTTTTGTCGACAATTTGCAGTAAGCGGTCATTAGGGATAATAATTAAGGTATCCACCGCTTCTCTCATTAGGTCAATTCCACTGGCAGCATTAACTGCACGACGTTTTCCTTCAAATCCGAACGGTCGTGTAACTACCCCAATCGTTAGAGCACCAAGTTCACGGGCAATTTCCGCGATAGCAGGTGCAGCCCCTGTTCCGGTGCCGCCACCCATACCAGCGGTGACAAATACCATATCGGCTCCCTCTAGTACCTCTTGCAGCTGCTTTCTACTCTCTTCTACTGCTCTTCTACCGACTTCAGGGTTCGCCCCTGCCCCGAGTCCTCTTGTCAATGTGGCACCAATTTGCATTTTAATCTCCGCTTTTGAAAGATTAAGAGCTTGTGCGTCTGTATTGACAGCAATAAATTCAACACCTTGGATTCCATCCTCAATCATACGGTTAACAGCGTTATTTCCACCGCCGCCAACACCAATAACTTTTATTCTAGCAATTTGATCTATATTCATGTCAAGATCCCACATTCGCTACTCCTCCTAAACCACTATTACTTTATAATTCAGAAAATTAACTTTAATGAAAAAAGTACTTTTTTCCCAATTATTCTACTTAATATTTTAGCAAAATAATAGGCTTGTTTGTATAGTACGACGTATTCATTTCAACAAAAAATTTTTAAAAAAGCTCAAAAATGAGGGCATTTTCTAGCTATTTTGAACTTTTTTATACTGCGGTCTTTTTGGATATATTGGACTATTAGCGGGTAAAAGGCTAGTTGTGTCGAATTATGAGATGTTAAAAAAATGAATGCTAGTGGGACAAGAACGGTCGCTATCTACCTGATAGCAATTATAAATCTCATTGCTAGCACTATGATAATGGACCGCTTCTCTATAGAGATGAATGAGTTTTACTAGCATTTTATCGAAAGGCTCTTCCATTCTTTCCGAACTAAACGGAGCCTACTACTTAAATAAATCATTATATATTAAGATCTATTTATTTAAGTATTGTTTTAAGAGTTATTGACTGTTTTATCACTTTATGTCACTTTAAAAAGTATAAACATGACTTCCTATTATGAGGAGATTAAGACCATGAAACGAAAAATCATTGCTTATAACTTTGAATTAACAGAAGCTCTTGAAAAACTTAACGAACAGTTTGATGTACACGTATTTGATAGCATTAATCCTAAAACAGATCCTGTTTTTAAACAGGCGCTAAAAAATGTGGAAGGGATTGTCGGACTCGCTCTTCCGGTCGATCAAGAACTACTTGACCAGGCGCCAAATTTAAAAATTGTATCGAATAATTCCACCGGCTATAATAACCTTTCCATTGAAGAGATGACAAAACGCGGTGTGATGGGAACGAATACGCCCGGCGTCCTCGAAGATACTACAGCGGATGCTATTTTCGGAATCCTCTTAGCCTCTGCCCGCAGGATTGCTGAATTGGATCACTTTGTGAAATCAGGAAATTGGAAAGGCCATTTAACTACTGCAGAATATGCGATAGATGTTCATCATAAAACGCTGGGGATTATTGGGATGGGGAAAATCGGATCTGCAATTGCAAAACGTGCTAACCTAGGATTTGATATGAATATCTTGTACCATAATCGGAACCGAAATTTACAGGCAGAAGAAAAATATAAAGCCATTTATTGCGACCTTGATACCCTGCTAAAAGAATCAGACTTTGTCTGCCTAATGACACCGCTCACACCAGAGACAGAAAACCTAATGTGCGAACGAGAATTTAAACTGATGAAAAAATCCGCTATATTTGTCAATGGCTCACGTGGAAGAACGGTAAATGAAACAGCATTAATCCAAGCCCTAAGAAATAAGGAAATTCATGGTGCGGCCTTAGATGTATACCAAATTGAGCCGATTAAATTGGATAATCCCTTGCTGCAGTTTCCAAATGTAGTCACGACACCACATATTGGTTCGTCCACCTATGAAACAGAACTAAAAATGGCCGAACTTGCCGTCGAAAATTTACTTGCAGGCTTAACAGGAAAACGCCCTAAAAACTTGATTAATCCTGAAGTGCTGAATTAAGATGAAAGAGATTATCACATTAATAATGATCGTGAAGGAGTACAAACTATGGCCGCCCCGAAGAGTATAATTGAAAAATTAAACTTGCTGAAATACAAAAACAAACTTATCCTCCATAAACCAGAACAAGTCGATGAATTTCAAGAGCTAGAATATGATTCGTCTATAATAAGAGACAAGTATGATCTTATCATGAGTTTCATTTTTAGCTTAGAGGAATTCATAAATGAACTTCAAAATGTAATTGAGAAACAACTGCTAGAGGACAACGGGTATTTATACTTTGCTTATCCCAAAAAGAATAATAAAGTATATAAAGAATACATAGACCGCGACAGTTTTATTAGTACCCTGCCTTCCGATGAGGATGGTTATGTACTTAACAGCAATATCAAGTTTGCAAGAATGGTGAGCTTAAATGATGTCTTTACAGTGGTTGGTTTAAAATCTACTCCAAAGAAGACGCAAAAATCTTCTACCAATAAAAGTAGCCAATGTGTGGATGACTACATTAACAATATTGAAGATATAAAGCAATACTTGCAAAAAGATGAAGAAATTTTAAAAAAATACAATGATTTAACTCCAGGCTACCAAAAGGATTGGGCCCGGTATATTTAGTGCAAAAAGAAAAGAGACACAAGAAAAACGCCAGCTTGAGATGGAGACAGTTTTAGGCGAAGGCTATAAAACAATTGAATTATATAAACAAGCTAAAAGATAATTCGTTCAAAAAAAGATGCCCGGTTTTAATAATCAACCAGGCTTCTTTTTATTCATTTTAAGTTTACATAATATTATTATATCACCGTTTTGATTTATAAACCGGTGATAACTCATTTCTATAAGGCCGGAGCTTCCATGCCAATTTGGCTCCATTCTTCTCTTGCCGGACCATATATTCCCGGAACCTTTAACCCTGCTTGACGTATTAAAACAGTCATTTGGCCGCGATGATGAATAATATGCTTAATTAATAGTGAAAGAGTAGCCGCTTTAGGCATATTCATCCCAAACACATTTTGAATTTCCGTTAATGACTCATCTGTCCACTGCTTCTCTACCTGTTCCACAACATCCGCACTGACCTTTCTAAAAGTCTCAGCAATCTCTTGTGCAGTTACAGGGGTTTTGTCAGCGTTTTCCACATTGTTCATCGTAATCCCAAACTCATTGAGCATGCCAGGCGTACTTGCAACGATATGCCAGGCAATTCTCCCTAATGTCCTGTCTTCAGAGGAAACTGTTTGTTGGAGTGACGCGTCCGTTAAGGCATCCAAAACCTTTTGGGTAGACGCCGCTTCTTGGTTCCATTCCTGGCTAAATTCATTAATAGAAGTAAACATTATGTACTTCCCTCCGACTTCTTTAATCTTGTCCATACCTCGCCAAATTTTGGCAACTAAAGTATATCATGCACATAAATAAAGACAAAGTGAAATTAAAACACAATCCTCGTGAGTGTCGACCCAATTGATTCTTGAATAACAAAGGTATTCGGTGCGAAATCATAAGGTGTATCTCCCTTATTAATAATAATGATCGGGACACCGGCACTTTTATATTGCGGGAAGGTGGAGAAAGGCGTTACTTTTAAACTGGTCCCTAATACCAATAAACAGTCTGCTCCGCGAATCAAGTTAAGAATATGGTTAAAACCTTCCATCGAAAACCATTCACCAGTATCCCCAAACAAAACCACATCCGGTTTAATAAAGCGGTCCTGTTTCCGCTTTGTCTCACAATGATTACACAAATAAAAGTCTTCCAGGGCTTCGATACGATTAATCATCTCACTAGTAGAATATCTCTTTCCGCAGTTTTGACACGTGGCTGTTTTAATTGTTCCATGGAACTCTATCACATTTTTGCTGCCTGCTTTTTGATGAAGCCCGTCGATATTTTGCGTAATAATAGAGCCAACCCTGCCTTCTCCCTCCCACTTAGCGAGAATTTGATGTCCTTTATTCGGTACAGCGTCAGGGTGGTATAAATTTTCAATTGCAAACTGATAAAATTCCTTAGGGTGTTTATAAAAATAATCAAGCGAAAGTATGTATTCTGGTGCATGTTTATAAATCCCTGTTCGCGAACGAAAGTCTTTGATTCCAGACTCTGTACTTATACCCGCACCAGTCAACACAACAATGTTCTTGGCATGTTTTAAAATTTTGGTGCATGTTTCTAGTGTATTATTGTCCATGTAAAATTCCTCCTTCCAAGGCTCCCATACAGTTGCTAGAAATCTAACTTAAACGATTTAAATATTATATGTCCTTTTAGAATTTTTCAACTAATATCTGGGATATTAATCTTATAATGAACGATTTTAGAATAAAACATAAAGGATGTTGACAAAATGATTGAAATCCCAAGAAACCTGTATTGTGAGCACTGCCAAAAGGAAACCGAACACATGGTACGTGAAGATACCCTAGAAATAGAGTATACCTGTACGGTATGTAATAAACATGAAGAAATTGTCAAATCGTTTTTCTAATGAGCTTATTTGAGACAACAAAAAACTCAAACCTAGTGGCTTGAGTTTTTTGTTGTTATTTCATTAGATTCCTTTATATGCTAAGCGATAGATTTCTGCTAATTCAGTTACCAACGGAAGCTTAGGATTTGCTGTTGTACATTGATCTTCAAATGCTCTATCAGCAAGTAAGTCTACTTTACTTTCAAATTCTGCTTGATCAATACCGTTAGCTGCAAGACTCATCGGAACTTCCAATTCTAGAGCTAAGCGGATAATCGCCTGAACTAAGCTTTCTACACCTTCTTCAGTAGTAGCAGCAGGTAATCCTAAAGTTCTTGCAATCTCTGCATAGCGCTTGTCAGCTTTGAAGTGATTGTACTTAGGGAATGCAGTAAACTTCTTCGGTTTTGTTGCATTATAACGGATAACATGCGGTAATAGAACTGCATTTGCACGTCCATGAGCTATATGGAACTCAGCTCCTAGTTTATGCGCAAGGCTGTGGTTAATTCCTAAGAATGCATTCGCAAAGGCCATACCTGCAATGGTAGACGCGTTATGAACTTTCTCACGTGCTTCTTCATCATTTCCATTTCGATAAGCTCTAGGCAGGAATTCAAATACAAGCTGAATAGCTTTCATGGCTAATCCATCTGTAAAATCATTCGCCATACAAGATACATAAGCCTCAATTGCATGAGTTAACACGTCTAAACCAGTGTCAGCCGTAATATGTTTTGGAACAGTCATAACGAACTGCGGATCAATAATGGCAACATCAGGTGTTAATTCATAGTCAGCTAACGGATATTTAATATTGGCTTGTTTATCTGTAATAACAGAGAATGATGTTACTTCAGAGCCAGTTCCTGATGTAGTTGGAATCGCAACAAATTGTGCTCTTTGACCTAAATGAGGATATTTTACAATCCGTTTGCGAATATCAAGGAATTTTTGTTTTAAGCCAAAGAATTCAGCGTCTGGGTATTCATAGAACAGCCACATTCCTTTTGCAGCATCCATCGCAGACCCGCCGCCTAGCGCAATAATGACATCTGGCTGGAACTTAGCCATCATTTCCGCGCCTTTCATAACGGTTTCGATAGATGGATCTGGTTCTACATCAGAGAAAATTTCACAATGCACATAATCCGGACGTTTACGAAGGTAGTATAGCACTCTGTCTACATATCCTAATTTCACCATGCCTGGGTCAGTAACAATGAAGGCTTTAGAGATTTTCGGCATTTTTGCTAAATATTGAGTTGAGTTTTTCTCAAAATAGATTTTAGACGGAACCTTGAACCACTGCATATTCACATTCCTTTTAGCTACTTTTTTGATATTAATTAAATGTACAGCCCCTACGTTCGTAGAAACAGAGTTACCACCATATGTGCCGCAGCCAAGTGTTAAAGATGGCATATAGGCATTGTAAATATCCCCTATCGCACCTTGTGATGATGGAGCATTAACAATAATTCTTCCTGCCTTCATCCTGATGCCATACTTGTTAATAACGGTTTGGTCGTTTGTATGGATGACTGCAGAGTGTCCTAACCCGCCAAATTCAAGCATTTCTTCCGCTCTCTTAATACCTTCATCAGTTGAGTTCACCTTATAGCAGGCTAAGACTGGGCTTAATTTTTCCCTAGATAGCGGATACTTAGGACCAACGCCCTTCAATTCTGCTACAAGGATTTTTGTGCCTTCTGGAACTGTCACTCCCGCCTTCGCAGCAATTTTATAGGCGGCCATACCGACAATTTCAGGATTAACCGCACAAGAATGTTCATTAATGACTAACTTTTCTACTTTTTCTTTTTCCTCTTCATTTAAGAAATAACAGTTATTAGCGATCATCTCATTTTTAACATCGTTGTAAATTTCTTTATCGATAATAACGGCTTGTTCAGAAGCACAAATCATACCATTATCGAATGTTTTTGAAAGAATTAAATCATTCACCGCTTGTTTAAGATTGGCTGTTTTTTCAATGTAGCATGGAACGTTACCTGGTCCAACTCCTAAAGCTGGTTTTCCTGAGCTATAAGCGGATTTCACCATGCCCGCACCGCCAGTGGCAAGGATCATCGAAATTTTATTATGATTCATTAATGCTTGTGTCGCTTCTAAAGAAGGTGTTTCAATCCATTGGATGCAATTCTCTGGCGCTCCTGCTTTAATAGCTGCATCCCTTAACACTCTAGCTGCTTCACTGCTGCATTTTTGGGCAGATGGATGGAAGGCAAAGATAATCGGATTACGTGTTTTAATGGAAATGAGCGCTTTAAACATCGTTGTTGATGTTGGATTAGTGACTGGTGTTACCCCTGCAACGACTCCCACAGGCTCAGCAATTTCAATCATGCCTTCATGTTCGTTTTCATTAATGATGCCGACTGTTTTGTTATATTTAATGTTGTGATAGACATATTCGGTTGCAAACATGTTTTTAATAATTTTATCCTCGTAAACGCCTCTTCCAGTTTCTTCGACAGCAAGTTTTGCTAACGGCATATGCTGATCAAGACCTGCTAGTGCCATTTGCTTAACGATTTCATCAATCATTTCTTGGTCAAAGCCTCTAAATACCTCTAATGCTTTTAAACCTTTTTCAACTAAGCCATTAATCATGTCTGTTACATTCTGTTTTTCTTTTACTGACTTTTCTACTACTGCCATGATATTCCCTCCAATTATTATATATGTGAAGTGTTTCACATATTTTTATAAAAAAATTAGATTGCGAATTTAGCATAAATTGAAACGTTAGATTGTGAATAATTTCACAAGATTTTTTGAAAATCAATGAAATGATTATTCACACACTGGATTGCGCGGGATTTTTTCAAATAAAATTTCTGTTAATACTTTGGAGTATTTTTTAACAATGACTACATAATTTACTGTCCAAATACAACTTGGAATCTCCTCATTTTCTTTCATCAGCATAGCTTCAAATGGGTCACCAACTATTTCTTCGAAGAGGTCTTGGGTATAAGTTTCAGCATCTGTTGAGAAGGTTTGCCATTCACAAATCATCATGTCTTATCACTCCTTGTTTCTTTATGGTTACATCATAACACGAAAAAACGATAATAGTTTGTGAAATATTGAACAATCTTTGAACATTGGCTACATTTACTAAATTTAGTTCTATAGCACTAATTAATCCACTTTTCGATATCAGAGAATGCCTATAGAGTTTAAATAACTGTAAACGTTTTCAACCAAAACATTATATTAATATATCAATGTAAATAATGACTACTATAAGCATATTACTTATATTATTAAAGATTTTTGGTTAAAATTCTAATAGAAATGGAGGAAAATCTATGTTTCGGTTTCTAACTATTATTATTGCTATTTTTTTAATACATTCTTCTTGGCCTTTTATAGAAAAACAATTTGACAATACCAGCCTTACCAATAGTATTTCCGAAGTGAATACTTTAAAAGACAACCCTGAAGTCAAAAAAACCATTCAAAACATATATAATGAAATCCATACTGCCTTGAAACAGCTTGGCGTTCTTTTAGATGATAGTACTAAACAGAATCAACAATCAACTGAATCAAATAACGGGTCAAAGGCAGAATTAAATACACCTGCACAACAGGACTTCTCTATTTTTAACATTGAACTGGGCGATAGTAAAGATGACGTTATCGAAAACTTAGGGACGCCTAACCGTTCTACCTTTAATGAATATGGGACCACTTGGAATACCTATCATGATAATTACCAGAATTTCTTCATGGTCATGTACAATAATGAAAATAAGGTGGCTGGCTTATATTCCAACCAAGACTTAATTGCCTCCAAAAAAGGAATCAAATTAGGGGCAGCAAAAGGAACAGTTCGTAACCTGCTTGGTAATCCCCTAACCAGTATTCAAAAAGGGCTTGTCCTTTACAAATTACCTGAACAGGAGGACTACGATATTTTCTTGATAGATAATACCTATGTCACCGTTTTTTATGATAAACATGAAGGCAATACTGTTACAGCTGTTCAATTGATCAGCAAAGACCTAGAAAATAAGAAAGTAGACTTTTATACAAAACCAAGCTCACAGTTAAAAGAAGGCTTTGAGTATCAGTTATTTGACTTAACCAACTCTGCCCGGGTTGAACACCAGCTTCCGATCCTTACGTGGGATGAGCATGTACAAGTAACCGCCCGAAAGCATAGTACTGATATGGCCGTTCATAATTATTTTGACCACACCAATCTAAAGGGGCAATCACCGTTTGACCGGATGGCAGCAGATGATATCGTGTATCAGCTGGCGGGTGAAAACCTGGCTTACGGCCAGTTCAGTAGTATTTTTGCCCATGAGGGATTGATGAATTCACTAGGGCACCGGGAAAATATCCTGCGTAAGGGGTACACGTTTCTCGGTGTAGGCGTTGCCTTTAATAATGAGTCACAGCCATACTATACGGAAAATTTTTATGCAAAATAAAAACAAAAGCGCAAGCGCCTTGAACAGCCCCGACAAGCATAAGTCGCTCAGGGAAAGAAGGCGTTCTTTGCCTT
>NZ_NUNF01000008.1:0-1999 GCF_002585305.1 Bacillus sp. AFS037270
ACGATCTACAGGAATGCTAAAGGTTAGCTTTAGTTGAAGAAAGCCACTGATTTTTATCAATGGCTTTTTTGTTTGTTTAATGGAAGACCTCTTACGATTAGCTATTTATTTAATCAGGGCGGGATTCTAGTTACTTAATTCCATTAATAATTCGTGGACAATGTGTTGTTCAAAATCTTGTGGCTTATCCAATAGTATCCCTCTTCTTGACGCAACTGCAATTATTAGTCCTAATTCATAGTACATATTTTTAGAAACTAATCCTTTTGAAATCATTTTTTCACTTCATAATAAAATTGAATCAAAAAATCACTTGGTAATTTTACATACAAAGACATTTTCGAGAACACCTACTATTCCTACTGTATTAATAGGGATAATATCAAGTGAAACTGAAATTGAAAAGAGTTTTTCGCCAGATTCATAAATTTGTCATTTTATTGCAGATACTTTTGACAATACAGCTTTAATTTTGTTGAACAAACTCGGCAGTTTAGTGCAAGAAGAATGTGTGAAGAAAGTTTAAAACAATTAAGTTCTTTATTGGAGCGGGGATATTCCTTAATAGGCGGGATTTCTAAATTTATAATTTATAGACTAATACCGTGACAAGCTTTTGGAAATTCACATATTAATAGGAGAAAGTATAATATAAAAAGGAATGGTAGCTTTTGAAGATTTTATTTCTAGAAAGTCACCCAATTTGGATTTATGGTTTACCTAATGGTTTTAAAGAAGAAGGGCATACGGTGATGATTTCCGGGCCTTTAAGTAAGGATAATATTTCAGAAATGCTAGATTTGTTTAAGCCTGATTTAATCATATATCTCGGATGGACAAACGAACACTCGAAAGAAAAGTGGCCGTGGATCCGAGAGGCTATCAAGAAAACAACGATTCCGCTCGTTTATTGGGCAACTGAAGACCCTTTACACACTGAAAATTTTACCAAACCTCTTATTAATGCAGTTAAACCAGATTTCGTTTTTACGGTAACACCTTCATTATGTGAAAAATATGAGAAACTAGGTTTCAAGGCTGATCATTTAGACTTTGGGTACCATCAGAGTGTACATTATCCTGTACAACCATTTAATAACTATCGTTGTGACATAGCGGTAGTAGCTAATGCTTATCCTGATTATCTTAAAAAAAATCCAGAGTCGTTCCGTGCGGAGGCCTTAAGGACATTAATAAAGCCACTTATCAAGAAAGGAATTCGGGTTGATTTTTGGGGGAATCATTGGGATAAAATGGGGGAGTATATTGGAAGTGACATTCCAACTAATTGGATTCATGGCTATTTAGACTATAGGGATGCCTATAAAGTCTATAGTTCTGCCAAAATCGTTATTGGATTGCAAAACTCTAGCAAGCAACTTACGATGCGCACTTTCGAAATTCTTGGTTCTGGTGGGGTTTTATTAACAACGGATACACCTGCAGTTCGTGAAAAATTTACACCAGGTCAAGATTTAATTGTTTCATCCGGCCGTAAGGAAACAGTATCTAAGATTCAAGAATATTTAAAAAATGATCTAGAAAGACAACAAATACGTGAAAATGGTCAAAAAGCTGTCCAGGATCATTCCTATCGAAATCGAGCTAAGCGAATACTTGAAGTATTAGAAAATAGAGGGATTCTAAGAGATATCGGAGAAATTATTCATTATTCCGAATTTCTAAAAGAAATCTATGAAATTTATAAGATTTCTCCTGATGACACTCTTGCAAAAATTGCAAATAGATATAATGTCCCGATAGAACAATTGATCGAACTTAATAATCTTAGTTCAGATAAAATATATGCAGGTCAAATAATTAAAATTAAGAAAAAGCATACTAAAAATAACTTTTAAGGATTTTTGGGCTGGGTTGTTGTTCTAGATCCGAGTGAAGAATCACTTGTACTTTATAATATTGCTTATATTGCGAATATTTCCACTTAAAGAGGGCGTTAGTTCAAATAAGAAATTTTCAGATAAAAGCCTGTATCAAT
>NZ_NUNF01000008.1:2008-127952 GCF_002585305.1 Bacillus sp. AFS037270
ATTGATACAGGCTTTTATCTATCGGTAACTTAATTGTCTCTAAATATATTTAACTTTAGTGTCCTTCTTTTTTAAAATTTAAATTCTATCCCGTTTTCTATATAGATTGTGTTTTGTATTCCGGTTTGGTCTACCACATATTCAAATACATTTTTTGCTGTACTTCTGATCATCTCGCTCAAACCTAAGTTGTCAAACACGCGTGCATAGCAGCGGATTATCAACGTATCATTTTCTTTTAACAGATGATAATAGACGGTTTCTTTCTGTATTTTCGAAAAACAGTGGATAAATAGATATTCCTCTGTTGGTTCGATTCCTTTTATCAAAAGTTCTTTTTGAACTATTCGTATTATTTCCGCGATTTGTTTCTCTGATAAATTTATTCTCATACAAGCTCACCATCATATTATTTATTTATCAATCATTTATTATTATACGAAAAAATGAGATTACCTGTTACAAAAGAAATGGATTTCTGCAACGCTCTAAACGCGTGCTTTTGTTATATAAGGTTTTGCAATGATCTTCTACAACCGGGCCTGATAATGGAATAAGGCTTCTGACTAAACAGGTGCTTATTACGGCAATCCCTTTTTTGTTCCGCTAAAGGAGCGGGATTTAAGGGAAACGATAGCAGAAATCTTGAATTAGAAATTCATCAATTGTCCACACAATGATTATGCGTTGGGTCCAACTAAGCACCAGCATTTTTGAGTGAGTATATAATTTGTAATTTTTGCTAAATATCTTTATCCTAGGTTACACAGCTATTACTTAAAGTTAGCTGGTAAAAATAAACTAAGAAACAATCAGGAGGAAAGCATAATGGGACATACGATGATCAGTAAGCTTTTTGAACCTGTAACCATAGGAGCCTGGAAGTTGCGAACAAGATCAGCCATGGCACCAATGACCCGCTGTTTTGCTGATGTTCAAACAGGTGTTGTTGGGGAAGATGTCGTGGAATATTACCGTCGACGTGCAGCGGACAGAATTGGTCTGATTATTACTGAAGGCATCGTCATTAGCCCTCGCGCAAAAGGTAATCCTGGCGTTCCGGGGCTGTATACTCAAGAACAAATTAATACGTGGAAAAAGGTAACAAAAGCGGTACACCGAGAAGGCGGAACGATTATCGCACAAATTTGGCATGTTGGAAGAGCAAGTCATCATGAGATTGCTGGCAATCTACCACCACAAGCACCATCAGCTATACGAGCGGAAGGAAAAGTATCACGATTTGGAAAACCTTTTGATATACCTGAAGAAATGAGTATCGACGATATTAAAGAAGTCATTGGCCAATATGCACAAGCAGCAATAAATGCGATTGAAGCAGGTTTTGACGGAGTTGAAGTGCACGGTGCCCATGGATATTTAATTGATCAATTTAATTCAGATGTTTCCAATCACCGGACAGATAGATACGGAGGAGATCTTGCAGGTAGACTAACATTTATGAAAGAAGTCTTAAAAGAAGTTATTGATGCAGTGGGGGCTAATCGTACACTTATTCGATTTTCAGCGTTAAAAATTGATCAGCCGGATTACATGTGGGAAGATCCGGAAGAAGCTATTCAAACTTTTATTGAAGCTTTCAAAGAGGTGGGTATGACAATGATTCATCCGTCCACCATGGAATTTACCAAAACAATAGCTGATGGAAAAACAATGCATCAGCTCGTCCGTAAATATTGGGATGGAGTTATTGTCGGAGTCGGAGATTTAAATGCTGAAACAGCTGAACAAGCAATAGCAGAAGGAACTATTGATATCGCTGCTTTTGGACGTCCGTTACTTGCCAATCCAGATTTTCTTCATCGAGTGGAAAAAGGAGAAGAAATTATTTCCTATGATCCGAAAACTCATCTGAAAGAATTAATTTAGTCCTTGGTTTCTTAAAAGCGGAAGTCTCACAAATCATGAGCCAGGCCCTGTATTTCGGTAAAGGGAGAAACGGGAATAATGGTTATTTACGAGAGGCTTCGAATAATTCTTAAAATTTCTAAAATTAACTTTGGATATGTTATGCTCATAAATAAGATTATTCGTATAGGAAATGAGGTATATATAATTAGTTTTGTTAATCCTGTTGAGCAGCTTACAAGTGAGGTTAAAGAATATCGTAAAGCTGAGCATTCTGTTAATCCCTTATTTTTAAATCGTTGGTCCCCTCGTGCCTATTCCGACCAAAAGATTTCTGATGAAGATTTGTATAGTCTTCTTGAAGCAGCACATTGGGCTCCTTCATCCTTCAATGATCAGCCTTGGCGCTTTATTGTAGCTAAAACAGAATCACAATTGAAAACCTTTCATGAATTCTTAAATCCTTTTAATCGAGCTTGGGCAGAAAAGGCTCCAGTTCTTGTCCTAGTAGCATCAAGTAAAAAGAGAGATAATGGTGATCCAAATGGTGCACATACGTTTGATGCTGGCACAGCTTGGGGTCACTTAGCCATTCAGGCTACTTTACTGGGACTTAGCACACATGCGATTGGGGGATTCGATAAAGAAAAAGCCCGTAGCTTGCTGAATGTTTCAGATGATTTTGATCTTCATGCGGTTATTACTATTGGCTATCGTGGTGAAAAAGAAATCCTCCATGCGAATTTGCAAGAGCGTGAGAATCCGAGCACCAGAAAACCATTAAAAGAAGTTATTTTTGAAGGAACAGTAAATCCGTAAATTGTAAACTTAAATATAATAATAGCAAATATAAGGTTTATACTTATTCCATTATAAGGCGCGTTTATTTAGGAACGTGTCTTTTTTCATATTTTGGGCCGATTGTGTAACAACACCTTTAAAGAATATTGTATACCTATCTTTAGAGTTAAGAAAAGATGTGAAGGTTTGTACTTAAACTAAAGGGGTTTTAGTGCAAGAAGGTTTTTTGATGACTATTGGAGAATATTATAAATGCCTTGTTAGATGTAGTAACTGAAGGAAAATAATATGAACCAAAAAGAATTTGAATCGGTCATTAAACAACCACCCAATATAAGATAAGAGTATTTTATTAAAAAAGTCGCGGATTATGAGGAAGTCTGGGGCTTATATGACGATGGTTGGGCAACAGCACAGGATGATGATGGAAATATGTTGATTCCTTTCTTTCCTAAAAAGGAATTTGCAGAATACTGTGCCGTTAATGAGTGGAAAAAATTCAAAGCTGAACCGATTGATTTATATGAGTTGATCAACGAATGGCTTGTTGGTATGAAGAAAGATAGAGTTAAACCATCCATTTTCCCAACAAATGCGGATTCAGTAATCGTTGAGATAGATGTGTTGCTAAGGGACTTAAATAATGAGTTAGAGAATTATTGAAGTTAAAACTTCAGATAGATTGCTTCTATGAACAAGATTGTGAAAAAATGTACTCAGTTTAGTAGTGCATTTCTTCACAAAATTATTGATAAAGTCTATCCCTAAAATAATAAACAAATCAAATTAATCGACTCAATGCGTTTGTAACTAAATAGTCGTCTGCTGTTTTTCCGAGGTCGAAACCGTTTGTATTAATAATCATCATCTTGGTCGCTTTAACATGTAAATCAAGTCCACCAAAATGAGCGAGTTCCTGGTCATCAACCCCTTCGCCAGTTATTTTTAAATTATTTACGTCTATACTGTCAAATTTGATAAAAACACCTTTGAAGCCGTAAAAACGGGCTTTTTTCACGAAAGTTTTATTGACAATTGGCGCTATTCGGTAATACTATATACTAGTAGTCAGTAACGCTGAATATCAGTAGCACAAAATACCCGTGTTACAGAGTACTGAAAAAATATAAGTAAAATATAAACGGAGGTAAAAAGTTGGAAAATATCACGGAAATGCTGAAAGGGGTGCTTGAGGGGTGTGTGCTTGAAATCATCAGCCGTGGCGAAACTTACGGCTATGAAATCACGCATCAGCTGCGAGAACTTGGCTTCACTGATGTGGTTGAGGGCACAGTTTATACGATTACCATGCGGCTTGAGAAAAACAATCTGGTGAACATCGAGAAAAAGCCATCCACTATGGGACCGCCGAGAAAATTTTACACACTCAACGCAGCAGGTCAAGAGCAGCTTGAAATTTTTTGGAGAAAATGGAATTTCGTCTCAAGTAAAATTAACGAACTCAAAACGAATAAAATCAAAAGGAGAGAAGTAAAATGAATATTTTTGAAAAAATTATCGGAAGTCTGGATGACAAGCGCGAATGGAGGGCGATGGAGGCACGTGGGAAGGCACTTCCAAGTGAGTACCGCAACGCTTACAAAGCTATGCAAAAATATATGTGGACTGCTGGTGGTGGTCCTACCGACTGGAAGGACAGCAGCCGTATCTTTAATGGCATTCTCGACCTTTTCGAGGAAGGTGCAGCGGAAGGCAAGAAAGTCACTGACCTTACGGGCGAGGACGTGGCTGCTTTCTGCGACGACCTAGTGAAGGATGAGCAAACTTGGAAGGATAAGTATCGCAAGAAGTTGAACGATAACATTGGTCGTGGCTAACGGAGAAATCCTAGTGGATTTTAGCCTAACATTGACACCAGCGGCGCAAACTACCATTGGGTACGAATTGGCTTCCTTTGCCGACGAACTGTGGCAAACGCTAAAACCTATGTTGACAAGTATCGTGAAGATTTGAATCAGAGTATCATGAAGTGATTGGGAAAAAAGTAAATTCAATAGATGATCCCTACTGAATAGATGGTTACAAATGTAATGTGTCACCTTCACTATTCAGTTATATTTTTAACTCAGTAGTAAGTAATACAAAATATCAGTCAGACTAAGTAGAGAAGTATAGGCAATCTAGCACCATGCTGCGCTATTAATGAGGAATAAAGTATGAGCAATACAGCGATTTCTGTAAAAGGGTTAAAAAAATCTTTTAAAGATAAGGAAGTCTTAAAGGGGGTGGATTTTGAGGTACGGCATAGCGAAATATTCGCACTGCTGGGTTCAAATGGAGCGGGCAAGACGACGACGGTGAACATCCTTTCGACGCTGATGAAGCTAGATGGCGGTGAAGTAGGTATTTGCGGCTTTTGACATCCAGCGTCAACCAGATCATGTTCGCCAGAGTATCAGCCTGACAGGGCAGTTCGCAGCATTAGACGGCATGCTCACCGGGAGGGAAAACCTGATGATGATCGCCAAGTTGCGGGGAGTTTCCAATCCCGCTCAAGTCGCCGACAATCTGCTTACAAGATTCACCCTGACCGATGCGGCCAACTGCCGGGCAGACAAGTATTCCGGAGGGATGAAGCGCCGGCTTGACATCGCCATGATCCTGATCGGGACGCCAGCAGTCATATTTCTCGAAGAACCGACCACAGGGCTTGACCCCGAAGCGAGGATTGAAGTCTGGAATACTGTCAAGCAGCTTGCAAGCGGCGGCACGACCATCTTGCTGACGACCCAGTACCTAGAGGAAGCCGAACAGCTGGCGGACCGTATCGCTATCCTGCATGGCGGAAAGATCATCACGACCGGTACCCTTACCGAACTCAAAGAGATGTTCCCGCCAGCGAAAGTAGAGTACATCGAGAAGCAGCCGACATTGGAGGAAATTTTCCTCGCGATCATCGGCAAAAAGGAGGAGATGTAAATGAAAAGCAAAACAGGGGTATTACTAGGGCGTTTAATGCGCAACATCTTGCGCAGCCCGGATACAATTATCACGGTGGCGATTACGCCGATTATGATGATGCTGCTGTTTGTCTACGTATTTGGCGGCGCCATCGAGACAGGCACAGAAAACTACGTCAATTATTTATTGCCAGGAATCTTGCTGATGGCGATTGTATCCGGCGTCGCTTACATTTCCTTGCGGCTGTTTACGGATGTAAAGAGCGGGCTGATGGCGCGTTTCATTACCATACCCATCAAGCGCTCATCGGTATTGTGGGCTCACGTGTTGACTTCACTTTTTTCCAATGCCTTACTGTCGTGGTGGTTATCCTCGTGGCGCTCTTGATGGGCTTCCGTTCCAGCGCTGATATCCTGGATTGGCTCGCGGTAGCTGGGATACTCGGGTTATTTACGCTGGCTCTGACATGGCTTGCGGTCATTCCCGAATTGAGAGCGGGGTCTATGGAAGGGGTGACAGCCTAATCGTACCCGCTGATTTTTCTGCCGTTTATCAGTTCTGCCTTTGTCCCTACCGAAACCATGCCTAAAATTGTCCGTGCATTTGCTGAGAACCAGCCCGTGACTTCAATCGTGAATGCGATACGTCCCTCTTGTATGAAGGGTTTGTTGGCAACGATATCTGGATCGCGCTTGTCTGGTGCGTCGGCATCATGGTCATTGCTTACTTCTCCGCAAGTAAACAATTTAAACGCCAGTTAGGCTAAGTACACCATCGATCCGGTGTCTTGTGGTAACTATATCTTCCGTGCTTTAATTATTTGTCATGTTCACAGGGTAACTATTGTCGATTAACGCCTTCATGTTATTCAACAATCGGGTGCAATTCTGAAATAAGAATTGTGCTTTTATTTTTTTATTGGACGATTTAATGCAATAGGACTATAAACAAAATGGACATAAAAAAGTTTTATTAGTGTAAGATTGTGAAGAGATGTACTTTAACTAAAGGGTGCAAGAGTTCAACAGCCAGCTGCCAATATGGTGGCTTTTTCTTTTTGTGCTAAACCAGCTAATAGTTTGTAAATAATTACCAGTAAAAAGTGTATGCCAAATAACCTTCCGTTTGCTTCATTTTGGAAGGCTTTGTCTTATTTAGTTAGATATAGGTTTTAATCTATATCTTGGAAAGTTGTTCTATTCTTTAAAAGGGGAAATGACCAATGTAAGAGCTTATTTACACATTCAATAACAGCTACTATTATTGTGTTAATTAATTTAATACAAAACGGTCACATACCAACATCAAATCTTCTGAAAATTAAAGTCCTATAATTACTAATGTATAAAGCTTGATCCTTTTGTTCTTTTTATTCGTAATATTCGTATTATATTAATGAATATACGAATTTGAGGTGGATGAATGAGAGCGATTGTGTATACAACATACGGTCCCCCCGACGTTCTTCAATTGAAAGAGGTAGAAAAACCTATTCCTAAAGATAATGAAATTTTGGTAAAAGTGAAAGCGACCACCGTCACAGTTGCAGATATTCGTTCAAGGAGTTTTACTGTTCCTTCCGTTTTTTGGCTGCCCGCTCGAATCACACTTGGTTTCAGACAACCGAAAAAAGAGATATTAGGGATGGAGTTAGCTGGAGAAGTTGAGTCAGTTGGGAAAAATGTTAAAAAGTATAAAGAAGGTGACCAAGTTTATGCAGCATCTCTTGAAGGCTTTGGTGCTTATGCCGAATATAAATGTCTACATGAAGATGGTCCGGTATCGATTAAACCTTCCAATATAACGTATGCAGAAGCAGCTGCCATTCCAATTGGAGCTCGCACTGCATTGTATTTTCTTAGAAAAGCTAATATTCAGAGCGGCCAAAAGGTTTTCATTTATGGTGCTTCAGGAAGTGTGGGAACTTATGCCGTTCAGCTTGCCAAGTATTTCGGTGCCAATGTTACAGGGGTATGCAGTACGACGAATTTGGAATTGGTTAAATCTTTGGGAGCGGACAAGGTCATTGATTATACAGCAGAAGATTTTTCTAGCACAGATGAGACTTATGATGTGATCTTTGAAGCCGTTAACAAGAGTTCCTTTTCGGCATGTATGAAATTGTTGAAGAAGGACGGTACCTATATAAATATCACAGAACCACTGCCAAGTGTTCGAATGTTATGGACTCAATTGACAAGCGGCAAGAAAATATTATTGAGTCGAAATTCACCTGAGACTTCAGAAGCACTAAACTTCCTTAAGGAACTTGTTGAGGCGGGGAAATTAAAGGTGGTCATTGATAGGTCTTATGAGTTTAAAGAGATTGTAGAGGCACATAGATATGTTGAGAAAGGGCATAAGAAAGGAAATGTTGTCATACATGTGGAAAAAAATAGGCCATGAAGTCAAACTAGCAAAGGGAAGGGGGAAGTTTCTTCAATCAAGTACCTTGAAAAGAAATTCTTTCGTTAGGAATTGTTGTTTTTACTTTATTTTCTGAAGAACTATTAGATTTATGCGAATCCTCAAAAGTTGAATCTCCCTATCCAAATAAAGGACGGTAACGGATGTTTATAAAATCATTCGTCCGTTCTTTTTCTTTGCTTATGGACGAAACTATTGCGTTGTCAGATATCCAATAAAATAGATTGACGGGGTTTTTTTGGATATTTTGTGGATTCTGGCATTTCCCAGGGTTATTTAGTAGAAGATACTACTATTAAATGCGGAAAGTTTGAATGTTACTAAAGTATACAATATACTTTAATTAAGTAACATTGAAGGGGTAATGATTAGCGTTGGAAACAGTGGATGCACTTAGAGACTTAGAACAGATAAATTCCTTAAAACAGTACCTTAAAGAACATTCGTACAGGGATTACTTATTGTTTGTTTTTGGAATCAATACAGGTCTTAAAATATCTGAACTACTTTTGATTAAAGTAAAGGATCTTTCTAATAGCAATGGAGAAATTAAGGATTTTTATCATTACTCTGAAATGGAGAGCGAAAGGAGGAAGTCTGTATTTTTAAACAAAAAAGTGAAAGAAGCTGTTAAGTCTTACATAAACCACGTCAACATAGAAGAACAGATTTATTTATTCCAATCTCGTAAGTTTAAACAACCGATTACTCGACAACAGGCCTATCGAATTATCCATGATGCAGCTGTTAAGGTAGGCATTGAAGGGAAGATAGGAACAAATTCTTTGGCAAAGACCTTTGGATTTCATGCGTTTAAACAAGGAGTCTCTATTGCACTTTTACAAAAACACTTTAACCATTCTACACCAGCGGAGACACTAAAATTTTTAGGAATAAAAAAAGAAGAATTGATAACCACTCAGATAGATGTAAATTTATAATTTTGATAATTATTCGTGCACAATATAAAAAATTTGAAGCGAGGAATTTATGAATAAGACGAAAATGAATAAGCCTAATAAACTTAAATTTATTTTACGAGGCTTAATCGTAATTATTGGTGGATTTATAGCCGCATATGGACTAGAAACGGTACTAATCCCAAACAACGTATCTGATGGGGGAGTGACGGGTCTTAGTATCGTAGGATCAGAACTATTTGATTTACCATTAGGAGTTCTAATTGCAATTATAAATATTCCCTTTATCTGGTTAGGATATCAACAAATTGGAAAAAGTTTTGCATTTTATTCCATTATCGGAATAGCTTCACTAGCTTTTGGTACAAGCCTTTTGCACCATACCCCAGCCATTATTGAAGGGGATACTTTGTTGGTTACAGTTGTTGGTGGTATTATCCTTGGTTTAGGGATGGGTCTAGCCCTGCGAAATGGCGGTGCATTAGATGGCATTGATATGCTTGCCGTGCTACTATCTCGAAAATTACCGTTTGGGACAAGTGATTTAATTCTTTTCTTAAACATATTTGTATTTATTTTTGTTTCAATTGTATTTGGTCTGCAAGGAGCGATTCTTTCGGCAATTGCTTACTATATTGCTTCTAAAGTTATTCACATTGTTGAAGAAGGTCTAAGCGGCTCTAAAACCTTTCAAATTATCACAACTCAACCCGAATTAATGGTAGAGGCAATCCGTGATCGCTTAGGTCGAAGTGCAACATATAAAGATGCATATGGCGGTTTTTCCAATGAAAAGTTTAAAGAAATCACATGTGTTATTAACCGCTTAGAAGAAACCAAATTAAAGGAAATCATAAATGAAATGGACGAAACTGCGTTTGTTACCGTATATGACGTAGCAGAGGTTAAGGGCGGTAATTTCAGAAAGCATAATATTCATTAGGAGAGAAAGTTCCATTGCTCTTTAGGAAAATAAGCTGCCATTTGGACGGCTGTTTTTTGTCTGAAAGTTACGACGATTGAATGAAACGACTAACAGTTCAGGTTACTGAAGAAGGATTCGATTATTAACGTTGCATTCGGTATTTACCCAATATTTCCTATTACATACCTATGGCATACGTCCAAAGCATTAAAAGACAGGCCATTACCTAGGACAACTTCCCGCCGTGATACATATACATGCAGTGTAAATATTTATTAAAGGGGAGATTTTTAATGGGTAAGGACATCAAGCAGTATTTTACAAATAAAGTAATCAAGGTTGACAGAGACGGCCCAGAATCGAGAATTGGGAAGTTACTAGATGCTGGTGACGATTATTTCGCAGTTCTCACTGAAGACGATGGGGTCGTTTATTACCACACTCGTCACATTAAGAGTTTCACAGAAAATAGGAATATGCAGTTGGAATTCGACGTTAAAGTTCCTAAGGATTTTGAATTTAAAAAGGCTGAAAATTTCAAAGAACTGCTTGAATCATTGAGTTATGTTTGGGTGAGAATCAATCGTGGAGGTCCTGAAACGGTTGAGGGGATACTCATTGAGGTAAAAGACGATTTTGTTTATATCGTCTCAAATGACGAAGTCGTGCGCATTACCATTTTCCACATTAAAAATGTGAGTTATGGACCAAAAATTAAAAAGGCTAAAACCGAAGATCATAAGTCAAAAGAACCTAAATCACTAAAACCTAAAGCACCAAAACCTAAAGCACCAAAACCTAAATCACTACAACCTGAATCATTTCAACATGAATCACTACCATATGAATCAGAATCATTTGAATCATTACAATATGAATCACTACCATTTGAGTCATTACAAGATGAATCACTACCATTTGAATCATTGACATATGAATCACTACTACATGATTCACAATCATATCAATCACTAGAACATGATTCACAACCAAATGTAGGTAAGCAAAATTTTGAAGATGATTTATCAGTTCTTTTATCCTCAATGGAAAAGTTTTTGCGAAATCATTCTAAAGGCATTTAAGATTAAGTTTTTTATATTCCTCACGTAGCGGGTTCATAGAGTAGTAGAATGAGTAGATACTGTCAAGAAACGCAAGATAGAGTCTACTCATTTAATTAGAATATCCTACCAGCCCATTGTTTAACGAATAGGGATAGTGTCATTAAATCATAAAAAATAATCCACCCTTCCAGTTGAGGCTCAGGTGGATTATTTCCTATTTGTTTACTATTCCTCTTCTTTTTCTTTTTACTAGCATTAAATAAGTTAGAATGGAACCACACCCGGTACAAGCCATAACAACGCCCATCGGAATGGCCGTATGTCCTCCACCAATTCCAACAAGTGGAGAGACAATTCCACCAAGTGCAAATGACGTAACACCCAACAAAGCAGACGCACTTCCTGCATTTTTTCCTTGTGTTTGCATCGCCAGAGAAAAACCTGATGTATTCACTATTCCTACACTTGATACAACAAAAAATAATGGAATCAATAAAAAGACTAATGTTGCCTGTAAAAATATAAGAATGAGTAATATAATGGCTCCTAAAGCTGCCATTCCTAATCCAAATTTAAACATCGTTGACTCAGGAATTTTTCCTGCCAATCTTCCCGTGATCTGACTACAAATCATAATCCCAATGGCGTTTACAGCGAAAATTAAACTAAACGTTTGAGGTGAGGCCTCGTAAATATCCTGTATGACAAAAGGAGAACCTGAAATATATGAAAACAAACATGCTGTAACTAATCCTTGTGCTAAAGCATATCCCATAAAGGTGCGATTCGTGATCAGTTTTGAAAAAGCATGAAATGTATTCTTGATACCACCAACCGTACGCTGTTTTTCCTGAAGCGTTTCTGGTAAGCCAAAAAGAACTACGAAAAACATCACGATACCGATGGCACTTAACACAATAAATACACCTTGCCAAGGGACTACTTTAAGCAGCTGCCCGCCTAGAACAGGAGCAAGAATAGGGGCCAGGCCGTTAATCAATGCGAGCAGTGAAAAAAACTTGGTTAATTCGCTTCCTGAATATAAGTCTCGGACAATCGCTCTCGAGATTACTACTCCTGCTGATCCAGCAAACCCCTGTATGAAACGCAAGATAATCAATCCCCAGATTGAAGGGCTAAATACGCATAAAAGGGACACGATAAAGTAGGCCATTAAGCCAATTAAAAGAGGTTTGCGGCGTCCAGTTACATCGCTAATTGGTCCTGTTAGTAATTGCCCCGATGCTAAACCGAGTACAAAAAACGTAATCGTAAGTTGTACAAAAGAGGCATTGGTATGAAAATCTTTAGCAATATTGGGTAGTGCTGGTAAATACATATCCATGGATAAAGGACCAAATGCTGCGAGTATACCAAGTATAATCGCCATCGATAACCGTTTGGAGCGTGAGAGTACCTTCTGATCATATGGCTTGTGTAGTGGATCCTCCATAAAGTAAATCATCCTTTCATAAACATAAAATTTCCTCTTTTCGAAAAATTGTAACATCTTATATGTTAACAGATTTTTATTGACGAAGTAATCAAATGATAATTTATAAAATGGCTACTACTATTCTTTTAGAATTAAGAAGGTAAGAAACTTAATATTAATGATTTTTATGTAAATTATTTGTAATTTATTTACTGAGACATTTCATGAGTACACGAAATAGTTTTGATAATTTAAATAATAAATAAGAAGGGGTTAATTTTTTTGTTCAATTTATGGACGATGGGCAATTCGTGTCACTACACTATCCGTAGGTGCAGAGAGCAAATCAATTGTTTATTTCAATAAAATAAGTATTATTGTAAAAGTAGTTCACATCTAGGAGGTCCATCGATGGAAAAAAATTCGAGAACAAGAACTGTTTTATTACTAATGTTTCTTGTTACTGTGTGGGGAGTCAATTGGCCATTATCAAAAATGGCACTTAACTATACTCCGCCATTATTGTTTGCTGGATTAAGAACTTTTCTAGGCGGGCTTATCTTGCTCATTTTTGCATTACCAAGATATAAGCAACTCCGTTTAAAAGAAAACTGGCATTTTTACGTCGTTTCTGCTGTATTAAACATTATAATGTTTTACGGTCTGCAAACAGTTGGGCTGGGCTTTATGCCTGCTGGACTATTTTCCGCTATTGTCTTCATTGAGCCCGTATTACTTGGGATTTTTTGTTGGATTTGGTTGGGAGAATCAATGTATGGATTAAAGATCATTGGTTTAATTCTCGGTTTTGTGGGTGTTGCCGTCATAAGCTCTGGGGGTTTTACCGGTGATATTTCAGCAATTGGCATTCTTCTTGCCTTAGGTTCTGCCATTGGGTGGGGATTAGGGACCGTTTTTGTAAAGAAAACTGGAAATCGCGTTGATTCCTTATGGATGGTTACCCTTCAACTGATTATCGGCGGAATATTTTTATCGTGTGTGGGTTCGAGCTTTGAAAGCTGGTCTAGTATCGAATGGAGATTACCATTTATATCAAACTTGCTTTTTATCTCAATCTTTGTCATTGCTTTTGGATGGCTTGCTTTCTTTACACTTGTTGGTTCGGGAGAAGCTAGTAAAGTTGGTTCGTATACCTTTCTTATTCCTCTAATTGCAATTATATGTAGTTCTTTTCTTTTACATGAATCTATTACGATTAATCTGGTCATAGGACTTTTATTCATTGTTTTTAGCATCTGTCTTGTAAATATGAAAACTAAAACCCAAAAAGTAAAGGCACAGATCGATTTATAGATAAATTGATAGAAAGAATAGTTAATTTTGGTCGATTAAATTATAAATAGTCATATAAGCAGCCATTTGGTGGCTTTTTGTGCGACGGTCAGTCGGGGAGAAGTGTTAACTCAGTTAACACTCTTTTTTTCTTTATCTGACAAAGACAGCCCCCTCCATACCCAATGCATGAGTCCAAAGTATTAAAAGACAGGCCATTACCTAGGACAACTTCCTGCCGTGATACATATACATGCAGTGTAAATATTTATTAAAGGGGAGATTTTAATGGGTAAGGACATCAAGCAGTATTTTACAAATAAAGTAATCAAAGTTGACAGAGACGGCCCAGAATCGAGAATTGGGAAGTTACTAGATGCTGGTGACGATTATTTCGCAGTTCTCACTGAAGACGATGGGGTCGTTTATTACCACACTCGTCATATTAAGAGTTTCACAGAAAATATGAAAATACCGTGGGAATTCGACGTTAAAGTTCCTAAAGATTTTGAATTTAAAAAGGCTGAAAATTTCAAAGAACTGCTTGAATCATTGAATTATCTTTGGGTAAGAATTAATCGTGGAGGTCCTGACACGGTTGAGGGGATACTCATTGAAGTAAAAGACGATTTTGTTTATATCGTCACTAATGATGAAGTCGTGCGCATTACCATTTTCCACATTAAAAATGTGAGTTATGGACCAAATATTGAAAAGGCTAAAACCGAAGATCATAAGTCAAGAGAACCTAAATCACTAAAACCTAAATCACTACAACATGAATCACTACCTTTTGAATCACAACCATTTGAATCAACCCCATTTGAATCATTACAATATGAATCACTACCATATGAATCACCTCAAAGATTAAACGATGAGAGTAAAAATAAATACAATAAGACCAATCTGGTAGGTAGGCAAAATTTTGATGAGGATTTATCTGTTCTGTTGTCCTCAATGGAGAAGTTTTTACGAAATTATTCTAAAGGCATCTAACGTTAAGTTTTTAAAGCGGGTCCGCAGAGTAGTTCTAATTTAATTAATGTGGTGTAGACCAAAATTGATATATTAATATTTAATGTCGCTACTCACTGTGGACCTTTTTTCTAATTTGACAATCCATTTATAGTATCCTAACAATATCATGAGAAGAATTGGGTTTATGACTAACGAATGCCATAACGTCCACCAACCGTAATGAAAATACCCCCATGGAGCTGGAAGTAACGCGATCACCTCATAAAGTAATAAAACAATCTCCCATCCAGTGATATATAGGATTTTTTTCATAAACGTCTTTTTATAAGGGAAGTAATTTAAAAAAACAATATTTACTGGTGGCACTAGAAAAAGTGCAAGAGCTGCCTGCCAATCAATATTTTTTGAGAAATACCAATACCCATGGTATTTAAAATCAACAAAAACATCAAAGACGGTTTGAAATGCAATTGTAAATACCCAAATATGGTGCATGAGGTTTAGAGAAATCCTCTTTTTAATTTTTAGGGCTATTAGATTAAAAATAACAGTTGCGATGATAAGACCAACCATAAAAGCACCCTTCTACACAGTATTATGTATGAGTCATTCTAACCAATATATTTTATAAAAAGACCTATTAACATGCAAAAGGTCTCGATTTAAGTTACTATAATATAAAAAAGCCTGAAACCATTGGTTTGGCTTCAAGCTTTCTTAATCCAATTGAACCTTATACATTCACACCTTAAAGTATCACAAATATGATGAATAGTGCTGCCAACACAATTCGGTAGTAGGCAAAAACAGTTAAACCGATTTTTTCTATCAATTTAAGGAACACGATTGCAACTAACATTGCTACAATAAAAGCAGTGATAAACCCGATTGAGAACATTGGGATGTCGCTAGTATGTAAAAAATCTATACTTTTAATGAAATCCAAGCCTGTGGCTCCCACCATAATAGGAAGAGCAATCAAAAAGGAAAACTCAGCTGCCGTTTTGTGATTTGCACCAGCTAGTAACCCACCTGACATAGTTGATCCTGCACGTGAAAAACCTGGGATTACAGCTAAACATTGAAATAATCCAATGGTGAAAGCTTGTTTATAACTTAATTCATCCACTGTGTTAGAAGTAAAATTTCGATGTTTTTTTTCTGCATATAACATTAATATGGCACCAGCTATAAGGCTGACTACTACTACCTTGGGTGAAAAAAGTTGATTTTTTATGAAGTCATGTAGAATTAATCCTACTAATGCAGCAGGTATAACCCCCAATATAATGTGAATGACGTCTAATTTCTTTTCTGATTTTCCAATTGTGCTGAAATTTAAAAGTGACAGGTATCTTTTCCAATATAATACTAAGATGGCTAGCATAGAACCAAGCTGGATGATTACCTCAAAGGTATTTGCCTTTTGTCCTTTAAAGCCCAATAAGCTGCCTACTAAAATCAAGTGACCTGTAGAAGAAACAGGCAAAAATTCAGTTAACCCTTCTACAATTCCCAAAATAAACGCTATGATATGTTCGTTCATGTTTTTCCTTCTTCCCTTAATTTGTTGTTATTTACTTGCATTTATCTATTTTTTTGACAAAAAAATCTATTTTCTGTCTAAGGAAGTATAGTATTAGATGCGTAATATTTCAAGTTTTAAAAATAAAATATACAATCGCTTAACATTCATCAAAGCAGCTTTTTCTTTTCTAAGGGGGTGCTATTTCAATCGGGACTTTTGGACTACCAAAATTTACAGCTATCTTCCAAGTCGAAGAGATGATATATTTCTCTTGTAAGGTTCTTAACCGAACTTACACGATGGTTTTACTACAGAGAAGTACTCAAGAGGCTGAAGAGGCGCCCCTGCTAAGGGTGTAGGTCGGGTAACCGGCGCGAGGGTTCAAATCCCTTCTTCTCTGCCATTATATTATGGGAATGTCTTGGTATCGACAGGGATAGTTTGAGCTTATATTGCGAGTCGAGGGATTCGGCCTCGTTAAAACGATAAAGCCTAATAACTGGCAAACAAAACAATAACTTCGCTTTCGCTGCTTAATAACAGACGATAGTGGTTCCTCCTTCCATCGTCCATGTGGTAAGGTAAGGGACTCATCTTAAGTGGACTACGCCGAATTCCACCGTCTGAGGATGACGGAAGAGAATAACCAGACTAGCTACTTCCATGCCTGTCAGTAGGCTAAAGAAGTAAGTGAAATGAATTTTACTGACTACACTCGTAGAGGTATAAGTGGCAATATCTTTGCACACGGGTTCAACTCCCGTCATTTCCACTCATAACTTACCATTTTTCCGCAGTAGCTCAGTGGTAGAGCTATCGGCTGTTAACCGATCGGTCGTAGGTTCGAGTCCTACCTGCGGAGTCATAACTCAACAAGGACACTAGGAACAGGTCAGGGCGGGAACGCAGCAGCCATAACTAGTAAAATTGTGTGGGTTATTACATAGGACAAAAAGGAAAAAGCGCAGAACTCACAGTGAGTTTTGCGCTTTTTTGTTTTATTCCATGTTTTTCTGGTTGTTTTGTTTTGTATTTTTGTTTATATTTTCTACAATTTGTTAATATCGATGCGTTTCTTGTTAATAACCAATCAAATGAACATATTCAATTTTTTTGTGAAAAAAGCACCCACTTTCGTTTATATATTTTAAACCCTCACTTCATTTCGAATGGATTATTACATCAGATACAGAATTCCCGAACGTTCGTATTTTACTATTTGTATTTTTAAAGGATATAATTGTTATATAAAAGAAAGTAATGATATTATTGTAATATACATAAAAATTCCTTATAATGATATTTGTTAAGATTTTTATAAAAACAACAGAATACGAACATTATTATCTTTTTTTAACTTATTGTTCAGATTTAAATTTCATCTATTACTTGTCTAGGGGGACTAACTATGAAGAATCTACTCAAAAAATGGAATCAAATCAGTCTTGTCAAGCAGATCATTATAGGTTTGGTTATCGGAATTATTCTAGCAGCAACAATTCCAGAAACAGCCAAACCCGTGGTCATCTTAGGTTCATTATTTGTAGGTGCGTTAAAAGCTATCGCACCTGTATTGGTCTTGTTCTTGGTTATGTCGGCCATTGCGCAACACAAAAAAGGGCGCCAAACGAATATGAAATCTATTATCATCCTATACCTTTTAGGAACCTTTTTAGCCGGATTAATGGCTGTTATTGTAAGCTTTATTTTTCCTATCAGTATATCCCTTTCAAAAAGTGCAGAGGACGTAACGGCGCCCGGCGGCGTGGTAGAAGTTCTCAAGTCCTTATTGTTGAACGTAGTCGATAACCCTGTTAAAGCAATCTATAATGCCAACTATATTGGTATTTTAGCATGGGCCATCATTCTTGGAGTGGCATTAAAAAATGCCTCTGACACAACTAAGACGTTGATATCTAACTTCTCAGATGCTGTTTCCAAAATGGTTACTTGGGTGATCAAGTTTGCGCCATTTGGTATTATGGGGCTAGTAATTGATTCGATTACTACGAATGGAATCGACTCTCTACTAAGCTATGGGAAATTACTAGCGGTATTAATTGGATGCATGCTCTTTGTGGCTTTTGTTATCAATCCAATCATTGTGTTCGTAAATATTCGTCAGAACCCATACCCACTTGTTTTTAAGTGTTTAAAGGAAAGTGCAATTACGGCATTCTTTACACGTAGTTCAGCTGCAAACATTCCTGTAAATATGAGATTATGTGAAGATCTACGTTTAGATAAAGATTCCTATTCCGTATCGATTCCGTTAGGTGCTACGATTAATATGGCTGGGGCAGCAGTAACCATTTCTGTTTTAACACTTGCAGCCGTGCATACATTGGGCATCCATGTGGACATCCCTACAGCATTCATCCTCAGCGTATTATCCGCTGTTTGTGCTTGCGGCGCTTCTGGGGTTGCTGGTGGATCACTCTTATTGATTCCTTTAGCCTGCAGCTTATTTGGAATTCCATCTGATGTTGCGATGCAAGTGGTAGGTGTGGGCTTTATCATAGGTGTGTTACAAGATTCGTTTGAAACGGCACTAAACTCTTCTACGGACGTCCTTTTTACAGCTACTGCTGAATTTAAGAAGTGGCGTAAAGAAGGAAAAACAATTAATATTCAAAAAGCATCATAATAAATAAGAAAAGCAGTGTGTTTCTCATTGATAAAGGGTTCCGTTTTGAGGTACTTTTCTAAAAATTCAAGCCGAAATGACATCTGTTTTGACTTAGCTATTGGCATATAAAAAAAACAAAACTCGCCATTTTTTGAACTGCACCGAAATTGTTAGACACAAAACTAACAATGGAGGTGCAGTTTTTTATATGGCTAAATTTACATTCGAGGACAAGTTATGGGCAGTAAAGGAATATGAAAAAGGAGGATTGTCTTTTAGGGATATTGCTAAAATGTTAGGTACTGTTCATAAAACAATACAAACGTGGGTTAACCTTTATCTAGAACACGGAGAGGATTCCTTAAGAAAAAGTTATACAAACTACTCCGCAGAGTTTAAAATGGAGGTACTCAAATATATGGACGATAATTAGGCATCTCTTAATGAGGCAGCGGCGAAGTTTAATATTCCTGATCCTTCCATCATCAATACTTGGAGGAGAGCTGTTGAAATAGAAGGAGTGGAAGCCCTATTTCCAAAGAAAAAGGGGCGACCTCCCTTGACAAAAGAAAGAAAAAAGAAAGATCAAACCAATCAAACAAATGAATCCCTTATCCAAGAAATCGAACGTTTACGGATGGAGAATGCCTATCTAAAAAAGTTGAATGCGACGCTATTATGGCTGGTTATCGCCTGATTGATACAGCTGCTGTCTATCAAAACGAGGAAGTAGTTGGCAGAGCAATTAAACGAAGTGGTGTGCGAAGAGAAGAATTGTTTATTACGACAAAACTCTGGATTCAGGATACTGGTTATGAGAGCACAAAAAAGGCATTTGCAAGGTCACTAGAAAAACTGCAATTGGATTATATGGATTTATATTTAATTCATCAGCCATTTGGAGATGTATATGGTTCTTGGCGTGCAATGGAGGAATTGTACGTGAAGGAAAAATCAAGGCGATTGGGGTTAGTAACTTTCACATGGACCGTCTAATCGACTTGGCTATTCATAATGAAGTAACTCCTGCTGTAAACCAGATTGAAACGCATCCTTTCAGCCAACAAATCGAAAGTGCTAAATTTATGAAAGAGAACAATGTTCAGATAGAGTCCTGGGGACCTTATGCTGAAGGTAGAAACAACATGTTCGGAAATGAAGTATTAGTCTCGATAGCTAAAAAGCATAATAAATCTGTTGCCCAGGTGATTTTGCGTTGGTTGACACAAAGAGGAGTCGTTGTGATTCCAAAGTCTGTTCATAAGGAAAGAATCATCGAAAACTTCAATATCTTTGACTTTGAATTAAGTAAAGAAGACATGGATATGATTGCCACGTTAGATACGAAAGAGAGTTTGTTCTTTTCACATAGAGATCCTGAAATGGTGAAAGGGCTCAGTAGCTTTAAATTTGAACATTAATGCGTATATATAACAAAATGAAAGGCTGCCTATATAGTAGTGGGCAGCTTGTTTTTTAAATGAAGACGATTCCTTAACTAGGAAGATCATATTTTTTATGACTTTGTGAAGGAATGTACTTAAACTAATCTACTCCTATAGTGCAATAAGAAAAGCTGCCAAAATGACAGCTTTGAATTTGCAAATCTTCATCCCGTTAATTCAAGAAGATACTTTTACTAGCTTTTTAGTAGTAATTAGTTTTAAGAACCACGGAAAAAAGAACCGATAGATTATAAAATAAACAGGTAACCCATACCATGTTTCCCAGTTTTTATTTTTCATGTATCCAACTTTAACTAAGCCTAATTCTAAGAAAAAAGACACTAATGTAAAGCTAATTGCAAAAATCCATCTTTTTCGAGAGTTATAAAAATTAACATAAATTACAGATATACAAGCAGGAACAAAGCTAAGTAGAAAGGAATCGCTAAGCTCGGTAGTATTTCTCTTTGCAAGGTCAAATAAATCAAATACCGACCCTGCAATAGAATCAGAGATCCAAGTTAAATGTCCAGCTACTCCCATAGTAACTAATATCCCTGCCCATGTTAGATTTCTTTTAGGCATAAATATCACAAATAATATTAAAATAAGGAATAATATCCAAACATACCATTCACCTTGGTACCTCATAAATTCCATTAAAAAATCACCTAACCCTCTTTTGCCGAAATAAATTATATTCTACCAAATTTATCCTTTGCAAATTGGTTCTAAAATATTCCCAGTTCTTCTTGAACTAACCTCCCGTTCAATAAGAACCCCGAAATAACGGCACCCCAGAAGGCATTAATATTGACAGTCATTTAAGCTTTCTTTTTTAATTGCACAATACTTATTGTCCAAAATAAAAAATGATGTCAATACTCATTAAAAGGAGCTAATATCCCTGATAAATGAAGAAAATGACATATACCAATTCATATGTAATTTATCGTGTCATTAATCCAAAAAGCACCTCAAAACGGAACCCTTTATTCTCATTGATCACACTGCTTTTCTTATTTTTAAATCTAGAATAATCCATTGGATTCGTTATAAACATTTGGAATCCGTATATTACAATTGCATGTTTTGGTTTAAACATAACTAATTCGTAATCGATGACAAATTGCGTCCTAATAGGAAATATCATTTTAGATCGATTATATTGGTAAAAACACAATCACCACACATAAAAATCTAAACAGGTGCAAACAAATATGGAGAAAGGATGTGTAAGATTTTTGGATTTTAGAAAAATTTTTCTACTAACAAATATGTTTTTATCTTGGATGACGGCATTATTCATAGGAAGAAATGCCATTAAAAAATACTTAGTAGCTTCCGTTATTTTAACAAAACTTGTAGAAATTCAATTTTCTTACGCAAGAAAGAAAAAGTGGTGGTGGTTTTATAAGACCCCTACCTTTGATGGGATGTACCCTAACCATTGGGGGCCCTATCTAATGGGTTCGATGTGGATTTTAAAATTTACGTTTGGAAAATTCCCTTTATTTCTATTGGTGAATGCAATCGTTGACTTTCTTTATGCTTTCCCTGGTGTTTGGTTATATAAAAAATTAAAAATTGCCCACTTGAAAAGGATCAATAGGCTTCAATTCTTTTTATTTATGATGGTTAATGCATTGAATCTGTATATGGTTCAGTTTGTGGTTGCTAAAGTATCAAAGTGTTTCTCAACTAAAAACCTTGGAAAGTTTAAACCTAAATTTAAAAAGCATTAAGTTATATTTTAAATAAACGTCACTGTTCTTATTGAAGAGGGAGTATCGGTATATGCCCTTACTAATCCATTTACCTTAATATCTTCTTTTTTTACTTCTTTTAATACTAATTGAACCTGTAACTCTTTCTTCAGAGGAGATAAAGAAAGCGAAACGGTTACTTGATTAGTCCATTGAGCATGAATATGTTGATTGTTTGCAAAAGGGAATAATTGCGGAAATCCGTTACGAAAGAAGGGATGCTCATCTAATTTTTTTACGCCTGGTTTATTTAAGCAAATATAAAGGGAAAGGTTATCACAAAAACGTAAAATATTAAGATGATACTTTAAATTTTTATCCTTTTCATCTATAGCCAACTCTTTTAAAAGATAGTGCTTCCTTTTGATTTCTTGTTTAAGAAATTGCTGTCCAATTGGATTGGTTTCTTTTTCGAAAAAAGAGGCGAAGTGTAAACTACATAGAAGACCGGCATACTTATTCATTTTTTCTACTTCATCTATTCCTGTTTTATAGTGAGTAGTCTTTTCTTCTATCGGGAAGTCTACAAAAGAATAAGGTATTTGGTGTTGGTCGTTCCATAATGGGGCGGCATCTAAATCAATCCATCCACGATCATGTTCATAGGCAGCAAGAACCACCTCTTCTTTTTTGTCTATCCCATAAAAAAAGTCATCGTTCCAATTTTGTGCGATTTCACCTGATATTTTTGCATGGTCATGTTGTGAAATCATGATAAAGCTTTGTTTATACTCACATATAATCATCTTTCTCATACCCTTCTATGTTATAAGAATTATTATTGAACCCGAGAGGCAGGAAAAACAGCTTATTTGGTCACAATAAAAGTTATTTGTTCCCAAAAGGCAGTAAACAATTCCTTAAAAGGTTATAATAGAAACTATTTATGCCCAAGAGGCGATCAAAAAAGGTTAAAACGTCACAAATAAATTTTTTTAGACCGAGAGGAAAAAAAGCATTGGAAAGTCTCAATTCAAAATAATTGTGCTAAGAGACAGTAAGCTGGCCTTATTGGTAAATAAACCATTTTTATTCTCTATTAATAATACCTTTAGTAATATTCTATATGGGTAGTTGTTCGATTTCATTACATTGAAACAAATTTTGAATGAACAATTAAGCGTTAATGCAAAATATTATGAGTAACCAGGATCAAACAGATGTAATCATACAATGGTATTAATGCTATATATAGGTCTTTAGACCTACCAAAATTTACAGCTTTCATCCATTTGGATGACATGATATATTTCTCTTGTAAGTTCTTAACGGAACTTCGCGAAAGAGTTTTTTATTACAGAGAAGTACTCAAGAGNNATAACTGGCAAACAAAACAACAACTTCGCTTTCGCTGCCTAATAACAGACGATAGCGGTGCCTCCCTCCATCGTCCATGTGGTAGGGTAAGGGACTCACTTTAAGTGGACTACGCCGAATTCCACCGTCTGAGGATGAAGGAAGAGAATAACCAGACTAGCTGCTTCCATGCCTGTCAGTAGGCTAAAGAAGCAAGTGAAAAATAATTATACTGACTACACTCGTAGAGGTATAAGTGGCAATATCTTTGCACGCGGGTTCAACTCCCGTCATTTCCACTTAAAAATTTTTAAAAAAATACTTGAATAAGATTCATCTCAGGAGTATAATATAAGCATGACGTGATGATAGATATGCCGGTTTAGCTCAATTGGTAGAGCACGACCGAATAAGCTTCCTGAATGGTCATCAGCATACTGACCGAGCTGCTGCTTGCTTAAGCTTTCTGAGGTCAGGATGACGTTAACTATCCAGCGTGTACAAACTTAATATTATCTAAATTATATGCCGGTTTAGCTCAATTGGTAGAGCAACTGACTTGTAATCAGTAGGTTGGGGGTTCAAGTCCTCTAGCCGGCACCAGAGTTTTTTGCGTTAGCAAAATAACCATAGTTTTTTGTGATAGCAAAATAACTTGCCATTTTTCCGCAGTAGCTCAGTGGTAGAGCTATCGGCTGTTAACCGATCGGTCGTAGGTTCGAGTCCTACCTGCGGAGTCATAGTCCAACAAGGACACTAGGAACAGGTCAGGGCGGGAACGCAGCAGCCATAACTGGTGAAATTGTGTGGGCTATTACATAGGACGAAACAAAAAACGCTAAACTCTTTTAATTCGAGTTTAGCGTTTTTCTTTTTACATAAAGCATGGAAAATGATTCAATATAAATAGGAAACTGAAGTTTATGATGTAATTAGAAGGAGTTGTTAATATGAAAAACGATAAAGATGTAATCTCATTTGCTGCAAATAAAAAATGGCTTTCTATTCCGGAAGAAACACGTAGAATGCTTGAACAAAATGTTTGGTGTGGTTCTTGTGGGGATGTAGTCACAATTGAAAAATATACTGTTGAAGACTCGCCTTCAGGAATCGTATTGCGTGGAAAATGTAAGAAATGCGGACATGAGGTAGCAAGAGTCATTGATTAGTATTCCATACATCTATAATAAATCCTGATCATAGCAAAATATCCTAATAAAACTCGCTCTTTCGATTGATTCAACTAAAACCAAAAAACGCGATATTCGATTCAAATTACTAGTGAGCCTCCCTATATTTAATTGGGAGGCTTTTTCAATAATCGACTAATTTGGTATGTAAAACGTTGAATGGAAAAATAGCCATTATTTTGACTTGAAATGACTCTAAAAATGTGATTTTATAGATAAGTAAAACAACAAAATACGCTTTTAATATGGAGGAGCGAGAAAGATGAAGTTTCCTAAAAATATAATACTAGATTCTGTTGCTGAACGTAAAAGTCATGAAAGTTACGGACTTGAATTTGTTCAGGAACTTGGAAACGATGATGCTGGATATTCGGAGATGTTAGTCATTATCTTCAAATACAAAGATAAATTTTACAGTGTAGATATCCAGCATGTAAATGGAGAAAACAATTATGACCATTGGGATGATGAGGTTGATTGTCCAGAAGTAGTTAGGAAAGAAGCTATCCAATATTATTGGGAAGAAGTGAAATAAAAAATTCGAGTACTATTGATTCCTTGAGGTGCACGTTAGTTCAAGAATAGATCGCTTCTTATTATTGTTAATTATGTCTCATTTAAATAGATTAATAACCACCTTTGTCCGCTTTGATGGAAACAGCGCATTTTTTTGTGCTGTTTTTTCTTTTTTATCACATTCATCACTTATTTCTTCTTTTAAAAAGTTAGGATTTTATAAATAGATGGATAAAGGAAGTTAGGATTCTGTATTGAAGCTACCTTTTATTCACACGTATAATAACAAGTAGATTAAACATTATAAATATTCTAACAATAGTTAGGTGGTGGAATTTCATTCTACATAAACGGGTTCAAACCTATTAATGTTGCAACCGCTTACAAGTATGTTTGTCTTGAAAAAACTAATGTTTCTAGATCTCAATTTATTTATGGTCGGAATGAGGATACCACTAAAGGGGAGAGAATCGAATGAAGCAGGGTTTCATGAAAGTAGTTAGTATTTTGGTCGTTTTTGCATTGTTTTTATCGTTAGCCGCTTGCAGCTCGAAGTCTAATTCAAGTGCAGACGGAAAGATTACATTAAAGGTCCTTGATTGGAATACAACCAATAAGAAAGAGGCCCAAAAAGCGATGGTAGAGGCAGTTAAAAAGGAGCTTCCAAACGTCACACTTCAATTTGAAAACATCAATTGGGACAAGGATTTCAACTCTGTTATGCAAACAAGAATTGCTGGAAAGCAGCTTCCAGATATTATCCTCATTAAAGGAGGAGATCATCCCAAGTATGCTCAGTTTTTAATGGATTTAACAAATGAACCGTTTATGAAGGAATTTCCGGATGATGTCCGCAAAGCCTTGAAAGTGAATGGCAAAGATTATGCAGTACCATACACCGCCAACTTCCAAGGGGTTTTTTACAACAAACAAATCTTTGAAGACAATCATATCGAAATTCCAAAAACATGGACAGAATTAATGAATGTTGCCAAAACCCTAAAAGATAAAGGCATCACTCCTTTTACCTCTCACTTTAAAGACTATCAAATGGGTAATTCGGCGAACCAGTTTGCTACTTTAGAAGTATTTTCTAAGTATCCAGAGTGGGGATCCGATTTACAAAAAGGAAAAGTCTCGTTTGCTAAATCACCGGAATATAAGACAACCTTCCAACACTTTAAGGATCTCTATGAAAACACTGAAAAAGATCCATTTGGAGTAGATTTTACCGGAGCTGCTGATATGTTTGCCAACGGAAAAACAGCTATGTGGATTATCGGAACATGGGCTCCTGCACAAATCTTCAAGAATAATCCTGACTTTAAGCTCGGTTTCTTCCCAACACCTGCCGTTGATGCAGAGAATACTAAACTGATTATGCAATCTGATTATACCTGGTCTGCGAGCAAAGCAACGGAACATCCAAAAGAAGTGAAAAAAATATTAAAAATCCTCGCATCCGATAAAAATCTTGCAAAAGAGTACATTAATCAAGTTCAAACCCAGAGTTTGCTAACGGATGTTGTCCCAGATGTACAAAGTGATTACGTAAATGATATTAATACCTCTAAAAATGCTGGTGTTATCGATGCTAATATCGGAAACGTGCAAATTCCATGGCCATACCAACAACAATATACCACCTATATTGCTGAATGGCTTTTAGGTAAAAAGACATTGAATGAAGCACTCAAAGCAACCGATGATTTTAAATCAAAGGTTAAGTTCCAAACTAACTAGAGGATTGTTGGGTGGAAAAGGGAATCGTGTCCCTTTCCACTCATTAAAATAAGTCTTCGGAGGTGTTCTCGTGAATATCAGTCAAGGAGATCCACAACCACAAATAATCTCGAACAAACAGATTCATACAGATCGGGCAGCCAAAAAAACACGTATTAAAAATAAGGGCTATTTCTTATTATTAATTCCGCCATTAATCGTTTTTATTATTGGGATGATTATTCCATTATTCATGGGAATTTACAATTCTTTTACCGATTGGGACGGCATCAGTCTCAACAAGAATTGGGTAGGGATTTCCAACTATATAGAAATTTTTAAAGATGAAATCTTTTTAAAGGCTTTTAAATTCACATTCTTGTTTATGATTTTTAATACGATTATTCAAAATGTCTCTGCACTGTTCTTTGCGGTGATTTTGGATAGCAGTATTAAAGCCAAAAATCTTTACCGGGTCATCATCTTTTCTCCGGTCTTACTAAGTCCAATCCTAGTAGGACAAATCTGGACCAAAATGTATGGTGATATCTTACCAAGCCTAAATGATTTACTAGGAACCAATATATCATTTTCGTTATTTTCAAGTCCTGATACCGTGTTGAGTGGGTTATTAATTGCGAATAACTGGCAATGGATTGGCTATTGGATGTTAATTTATTTAGCCGGCCTTCAGGCGATACCGAAAGAATTGTACGAAGCATCCACGGTGGATGGAGGAAATTGGTGGCAAAAATTCTATCATATTACGATACCTATGTTAGGGCCGTCCATCACCATTTGTACGATTGGAATTGCAACAGGCAGTTTGAAAGTATTTGAGTTAATTGTCGCATCCACTAATGGTGGGCCTGGAGACGCTTCGCAATCACTCATTATGTATATTTTTAACAGTGCCTTTACCTCGCAAAGAGCGAGCTATGCTTCCGCAATGTCGGTAATTTTCTTGATTGTCTTATTGATCTTTGCCTTTATTCAATTGAAAGTATTAAGAAAAAGAGAGGTGGAATTATAATGGTACGTAAATACCGTTTAGGTTCCATTATTTTACAAGTATTGATTACCATTGTCTCAATTGCTTATTTAATTCCCTCTTTAATCGTTTTTCTATATGCCTTAAAATCTCAACAAGAGACGTCTAAATCTTTTCCACTCTCATTACCAAACCATATCGAATGGACCAATTTCTCAAAGGCATTAGAAGCCTTAAACTTTTGGCAAAGCCTTGGAAATACAGTCCTTCTAACGGTTTGTTCTGTTGTTCTGATAATCCTCTTAAGCAGCATGGCTGCTTATGCCATTGCCAGGGGAGCAACGAAGTTCTTTAATTCCACCTATGTCTTTTTTATTGCGGGGATTTTAATTCCGTACCAGGTTATATTTGTTCCGATGTTTACATTAGGGAGCAATCTGGGCTTCATTAATAATTTTGTCGGTGTTATTTTTCTCTATGTAGCTACGAATCTTCCATTTGCAGTCTTTGTGACAACTGGATTTATGAAGACGATCCCAAAAGAGGTAGAGGAGGCGGCGGCTATCGATGGATGTTCTGTGCTTCGAACCTTTTGGTTAATTGTTATGCCGATGTTAAAACCAGTAGCAGCCGCCTTAACGATCATTTTATCCTTACAAATCTGGAATGATTACCTGATGCCGCTTCTGTTTTTATCAGAAAACAATATGAAGACCTTAACCGTTATGCAATCGCAGCTATTTTCTGCCTTCAGCACTGACTTTAATACGGGCTTTGCCGGAATTATCTTGTCTTCCTTGCCGATTTTATTATTGTTTATTTTTATGCAAAAGCATTTTGTAAAAGGAATTACAATGGGCGCTGGAAAATAATTGTAAAAAATGGTGTTCGAAAGAGGAGGCCGAAATGAAAACAAGCAGTCTATACGAGAGCGCGTTGACAAGAGGGGAGTATCTTCCGGAAGTTGTTGCCTACTATTTTAAACAGTGGGATAACTATTCCATGCCATTCCATGCCCATAATCAGGTAGAAATTATGTATGTCATTGAGGGCCATTGCTGTGTCGAAACCGAGGGGGAGTCCCTTTTCATAAAAAAAGGAGATTTCATTATTATTGATGCCGAAGTTCCCCATCGCCTATTAGTAGAGAATGGCAGTCCGTGCCGTATGCTAAATATTGAATTTCGCTTTCAGGAACGAAAAGGATTTTTTCCATCAATCAAAGATCTTGCAGAGGAAGACCAGGCCTTTGCCCGTCTATTGGAGATGAATGCCCCTTATATTCAATTAAAGGATCCTAATGAAGTTTATTTTGTCTTAAAAAACCTTGTACTGGAAATGGACGAAAGGGGCAAGGAGAATCTACTAATGGTTCATCTACTGCTCTCTCAACTTCTAATTAGAATTGGGAGGCTAGCCGTTGAAGCAAAGGTCAATGAACCGCAGCAGCAATCAAATATTTATGTCAAAAAGGTGATTGCCTATCTTCACGAAAATTATGATTGTGAGATCCAGATGAAAGATATTGCTGCAGATGTGAATCTTCATCCAGGGTATCTACATAGAATTTTTAAAAATCATACTGGTTTAACGGTGATGGAATACCTTACCTCCGTCAGAATGGAAAAAGCCAAAATGCTATTGGCCCAAACGGAAATCCCACTCATTGAAATTTCCGATTATATTGGCATTAATAGCAGGCAATATTTCAGCTCCCTTTTTAAAAAATACACCCAGCAGACGCCAGTAGAATATCGAAAAGCGGCGATGCGCCGTAAGGAATTTGCCTCCTGGGAGAGAGTGTAGAGAAGTGAGGATTTTATAAATTTGTAAAACAAGAAAGTTATTATTTTGATAACGTTTACACGAATAAGCCTGATAAAATTTCTATAAATCTAGTATTGAAGGAGAGTTGCCCCATGTCATTTAAAGTAGCCTTTATTGGAGCAGGAAGTATTGGTTTTACAAGAGGACTATTACGGGATTTACTTGCTGTCCCAGAATTTAATCAGATAGAAGTGGCTTTCACCGATATTAATCCGCGAAATTTGCAAATGGTGACGGAGCTTTGCCAGCGTGATATTAATGAAAATGGTCTTGATATCCAAATTCAATCGACTTTAAATCGGCGTGAGGCCCTGCGAGATGCAAGGTATATTTTTTCTGTCGTAAGAATTGGCGGTCTTGAAGCGTTTCAATCAGATGTTGATATTCCGTTAAAGTATGGGATTGACCAATGTGTGGGAGATACGCTTTGTGCTGGCGGTATCATGTATGGTCAGCGGGGCATTGCTGAAATGTTGAATATTTGTAAAGATATCCGTGAAGTGGCGGAACCGGATTGCTTGCTGCTGAACTATGCAAATCCGATGGCGATGATGACGTGGGCTTGTAATAAATATGGCGGGGTTCGAACGATTGGTCTTTGCCATGGTGTCCAGCATGGACACAAACAAATTGCTGATGTCCTTGGGTTAACGAAGGAGGAGGTCGATATTGTTTGTGCCGGTATTAACCACCAAACCTGGTATGTTCAAGTGAGAAATAATGGCGAGGATATGACCGGAATGTTATTGGAAGGATTTGAAAAACATCCGGAATATAGTCAAACCGAAAAAGTCCGCATCGATATGCTCAGGCGTTTCGGCTATTACAGCACTGAATCCAATGGTCATTTAAGTGAATATTTACCATGGTACAGGAAACGTCCAGAAGAAATTAACGAATGGATTGACTTGGGAAGCTGGATTAATGGTGAAACGGGTGGTTATTTAAGAATTTGTACCGAGAGCAGAAACTGGTTCGAGACGGACTTTCCGAATTGGATGAAAGATCCTGCCTTAGAATATAAACAAGAAAATCGAAGTGAAGAACACGGTTCTTTTATTGTTGAAGGGTTAGAAACGGGTAGAGTGTATCGTGGCCATTTCAATGTCGTTAATAATGGAGTCATCTCAAATCTTCCTGATGATGCGGTTATTGAAGCTCCTGGATATGTAGATGGAAATGGGATTAGCATTCCGAGAGTGGGTAACTTGCCAATCGGTTGTGCAGCTGTATGTAATGTGAGTATTTCCGTACAACGACTTGCGGTGGAGGCTGCCGTGAGCGGGGATGATATGCTGTTGCGTCAAGCGATGATGATGGATCCATTAGTAGGTGCAGTTTGTAACCCGAAGGAAATTTGGCAACTAACGGATGAGATGCTTGTGGCACAAGAGAAATGGCTGCCACAATATAAAGAGGCGATTGAAAAAGCAAAGGAGAGATTGGCATCAGGAAATCTGATTCCGACTAAACAAAATAAAGGTGCAGCAAGGCTTCGTGTAAAAACGGTCGAGGAAATGACTCAAGATAGGGAGGCTGCTAACCGGGTAGCTGGTGAATCCGATAAAGCGAAGGTACGTCCTACCGCTGTTAAGTAAGTTTTACAGTTTTCTGGCAAGAATATGGTACAGGAAATCCTGTTCATTCTCTTGCCTTTGTTTATCTTTGAGAGTTATGGAGAGTAGTGTTGTGCCGGAGTTGGAGGAAGAGGGGTTCGAGCGTGAAGGGTATTATGCTGGGATTCGAAAAGTATCATAATAGTAGTAAGCTCACTATTACGCTTAAATGGTTATATTTACTTATTCAAACTGGATATATGGCATAAAAAAAGACGTGTGAATTGGCACACGTCTTTTTTTATTAATCTTGTATTGCAATAATTAATCTTATCTACCTATCTTTTGAAACTATTACCCATCTACTAGTTCCTAAGTTTCATTTTGCTCATTTCTAGTAACGTTTTCATTTTCTCCGTAATCGTTGCCAAATCGTGTCCTAATAGGAAAACGGGACACTCTCTGTCTTCTTTTTTGTCCAATTGTATCCTGTTGACGGCATAATAAAATAGAATTAGATTTAAATACAAGACTAATAGATATTATTAAATAGGTTTTCATAAACCAAAGGGGCATCACAACATGAAAAGCATTCAAAGCCGCTTATTTCTTATGCTTCTTATTTTTATCATCCTGCCGTATTTTTTGACGGTTTTCTTTATCTATGGATATACAAAAAAGCTCGTGGAACAGCACGAGCTCGAAGTCAGCCACAATCAAATGGAGAAAGCGTCAAATGAACTAGAGGAATACTTTGCTGATTTAGTCGGCCTCCCATATGTTACATACCGAAATCCAGACTTGTTCCGGATCTTTAAGGATGGGTTTCAAGATTCCATCTATTTCAACCCTATAGCTGTGAAAAACAGCATCGAAACATTTTATCTCATGCGGAGCGAGATACGGCAGATTCGTTTTTATATTGATAAAAGTAAAGAATCATTTACTGTTTATAATGCTATGGTCAGTACCCGTAAATCTCAGCCGGATCTGGTAAAGGAGGATTCGATCAAAAAGCTTAATAAGTCTCATTCAAAGTATTTGATTGAGCCTCCTCATCCGATTGAGAATTATAATGACGCGGCTATTGTTCCACAATCAGATAATACTATGGTAATGACGATTCACCACAAAGTAGTGGACGTTCTTTCAAACGAATTCCTGGGTATTATTACACTTGATATTGATTTAAATGCTTATGCCCGCCTATGTAACAGCCTTGTACAGAATGATGAGGAATCCGTATTACTTGTGGATTCGGAGAACCGAGTCATGTACGCCAGTGACCGAGACCTTATTGGAAAACCGGTTCCATCCAACTTGTTAAAGTCTATTAAACAGTCAGGCGTGAAAACGGGCAAAGAGATTATCCTGTCCAAAACATTGTCAGGGCCTTTGCATCAATGGAAGTTAGTAAAGATCACACCCGAACAAGTCTTATTTCACAATGTCAGGCAGACCGCCTATACCAACATCCTTGTAGGGATAGGGGTCGGATTATTGGGCCTAATCATGATCGGAATTATTTCTTATATGATTACTAGACCCATTAAGATTCTTAGCAGAAAAGTGCAGAGCATTGAAGCCGGGAATATGGATGTTCCTTTTCATGACAATGGACAAGATGAAATTGGGCACTTGGAAAAACATATAAAGGAAATGATGAATCGGATCAATCTTCATATTGCCCGCGAGTACAAACTGGAAATTGAAAATAGAAACAATCAATTAAGGGCATTAAAGTCCCAGGTGAATCCGCATTTCTTATTTAACGCTTTACAAACCATTGGTGCGGTTGCACTAAGAGCCAATTCTCCAAAGGTCTACGGATTGGTCACCTCCTTATCCAAAATGATGCGATACTCTATACGGGCCAATCAATGGGTCTTAGTTCGTGAGGAAGTTGATTATATAAAAACCTACCTGTCTCTACAAGTCGAGCGTTTTGGGAACGAGCTGAACTATACGATCCAACTAAACGAAACGATTCTAGAAAGAACGATTCCAAGTATGACACTTCAGCCGCTAGTGGAAAACTTCTTTAAACACTGTTATGAAGAAGGTTTCTACAATGCAAATTTGAACATCTATGGAGAAATACAAGGAGAAATACTTTACCTTGTAGTAGAAAATAATGGATCCAGTATGACATCTGAAGAATTGCAAACCCTCCGAAAAAATATTTATACGAAATCAAATGAAGGATCGTTTTCTATGGAGCATATTGGTCTGAAAAATATTCATGACCGTTTGGTCTTAAATTATGGGAAAAAGGGTGGTTTAGAATTAGATACCAACCAAGGACAAGGTTTTATCGTTCGATTAATGATTCCAGTAGAATCAAAGTTTACCAGTAATGAACTCGGAACATTGTAATCTCTAAGTTAGCTGTAAGGAGGAGGAATGGAGATATGAAGGCTCTCATTGTAGATGATGAATATAACGTCCGTTATGTCATAAGCCAGTTTGGCCAGTGGGAGAAAAATGGTATTACAGACCTATTGGAAGCAAGAAACGGGGAAGAAGCAAAAAGAATGATACAGAAGGAAAAACCAGAGATCATTTTTACCGATGTAAAAATGCCTGGCATGAGCGGGATCGAAATGATTGAGTGGCTCGACAGTATTTCTTATCCCGGCAAGGTCATTTTCATTACAGGATATGACGATTATTCCTTTATGCGAAAGGCAATTAAGTACAACAGCTTCGATTATTTATTAAAACCAATCGAGGCGGAACCTTTTAATCATACCTTGGAAGAAGCGGTAAAATCGTGGGCAAATGAAGAGGTAGACCGTAAATACAAAGAAACTGGTGTGTATGACGATGTGAAAAGGCTCCGTATCAATCAAATCGTCACAGAGGCTTGCATTGGGGAGTTTTTTGACCCTGCCGAAATTGCTTCCTCTTTGCCAACGGCTGACGAATATGACCTTACCCTCATTTCTTTTTACCAAATGCATCATTCCGCCCCGTATATCCAGTTGTTAGCTGAAGAGTTGGCATATAAGGAATGGGGAAATGCCTTTGAACTTCAGAATGACAATAGTCTTTGTCTGGTGATTACCGTTAAAGGAGTCTGGCTATCTGTCGAAGAATGGATCAGCCAACAGTTTGATATTCCTGTCCGCCTTGTTAATGGTGCATCATTGAAGTCAATGGAGGGTCTTCCTATAGCTTTTAGAACTTTACAAATGGAGTTGGAAGTTCAACATTTCAGAGCTATTCACCGTTTGAACGATTTAGATAATGCCTGCCGCATGCGGAACATTGTTCATTATGTAGACACGTATTACATGGAAGAGCTGACGCTAGAAAAACTCTCAAGCCGATTTTTCTTAAGCCGTGAACATATATCCAGAAAGTTTAAACAAGAAACGGGCATGACCCTGTCCAAATACATGACGAGACTAAGGATTGATCAAGCAAAATCTAGGTTAAGAGAATCAGATGAAAGTATACTTTCTATTTCTCTCATGCTCGGATACCAGGATGAGAAATACTTCTCCAAACTATTCAAAAAAGTCATGGGTTTAACCCCTTTTGAATACCGAAACCATGTAAAAAAGCAACAAACGGAGGGCTTCTGATACGTTGCCACTTCTTCTAATTGACATCACAAAAATGGGGGGGTAGGAATGAAAAGGACTTTACGATTACACCTGGTTTTTATAGTCATCTTGAGTATGTCTCTTTCAGCCTGTGGAACTACCAGTATGAAAGAAACGCAGCCAAAAGAAGCAGAAACCTCAAAGCAAAAGCTTACGCTAGATATTCGGAATCCAAAAGTGGAAATTTCGAAGCAGTTTGAACGAATGGCAGCCGTTTATGAAAAGGAAAATCCAAATGTAGAAATCAAGATTCACACAGTAGGAGGAGCTGCAGATGACTTAAGCGATCTGAAGGCACAGATTTCTGCCGGCAATGGTCCCGATATTTTCACCAATACCGGATACGAAAATGCCATTCTGTGGAAGAACTATTTGGAGGATCTCTCTGATCAGCCGTGGATTAAAAATGCCTATCCAGAGGCGCTGCAACCAATGAAATTTGATCATAAAATTTACGGAATGCCGCTTAACCTAGAGGGGTATGGTTTCATTTATAATAAGGATTTATTTAAAAAAGCAGGTATTGAATCTGTTCCTAAAACGTTGACTCAATTAACTTCAGCAGCCAAACAATTGCAAAAAGCAGGCATAACGCCTTTTGCAACCGGTTATTACGAGGAGTGGAAACTGGGTGTTCATTTGTTGAATATTGCCTTTGCTCAGCAAGAAGAACCAACTGCTTTTATAAAAGCCCTTAATAACGGAACAGAAAAGATAACTAACAATCAAACATTTAAAGATACAATCCATCTGCTGGATGTTACATTAAAATATGGAAATGCAAATCCGCTCTCAACGGATTACAATATGGAAGTCAATTTATTTGCCACAGGAAAAGCAGCGATGATTCAGCAAGGCAACTGGGTGCAGCCCACGCTTGACCAGATCTCGCCAAATATGAATGTCGGATTTCTACCACTCTCCATTAATGATGAAAGGAAGAATGACGCCTTAGTAGTCAGTGTACCCAACTATTGGGTTGTCAACAGACAAACCACACCAGAGAAGAAGAAGGAAGCAAAGAAATTCTTAAACTGGATGGTTTCCTCCGAGCAGGGGAAAAGGTTTATGACCAATGAGTTCAAATTTATTCCTGCGTTTAAAAACATAAAAGTGGACGATGTAGGACCGCTGGCTCATGATACGCTCGCCTACTATCAAGCGGGGAAAATACTGGAATCCAATTGGCCAGACTTCCCGGTTGGTGTAAGAGAAGAGTTCGGACTGGCGATGCAGCTGTACGTAAGAAAACAGCTTACTCGCGATCAATTACTAGAAGAATTTCAAAAATCCTGGGATAAGGCCAAGTCCACTTTGAAATAAACTTTTCTGCCTCCGTTTGGGGGCTTTTTTGTTTTTATTTATTTCAACTTCAAGAGTTGCCATCCCCTATATCAATTTAAGACGAAATTCTAATCAATCCATGCCATCCCCAATAAACTCGTCCTCCTCTATACTTTTAATTAATAAGAAACTTTCACTAGCTTTCTTATCAAATTCATACATATCCAAGGAGGAAGAAGATGAACTTCAAAAGATTGACGAAAAAAGCAGCTGCCGTAACATTCAGTACAGCTATATTAGTAGGAGCGGGAGGACCGCAAATTTTTGCGCAGCAAATGACCAGTGTGGATTACAAAAAAGACTATGGTTTTGCCCATATTACACGCGCTGACATGCTAAAAATTCCAGGACAACAAAACAGTGATCAATTTAAAGTGCCTCAATTTGATGCATCAGCAATCAAAAACATTGATTCGGCAAAAGGGTATGATAAGTCAGGGAACTTAATAGATTTAGATGTATGGGATAGCTGGCCACTGCAAAACGCTGATGGTACTGCGGCAAATTATCAAGGATATCATATCGTTTTCGCTTTAGCAGGTGACCCAAAAAACAGCAATGATACTTCAATTTATTTATTCTATCAAAAAGTCGGTGATACATCGATTGACAGCTGGAAAAATGCTGGAAGAGTATTTAAAGATATTGATAAATTTGTTCCAAATGACCCGTATCTTAAATATCAAACACAGGAGTGGTCAGGTTCTGCTACTTTAACCAAAGATGGCCAAGTCCGTTTATTCTATACAGATTACTCAGGTAATACTGAAGATGGTGGAACCGGTGCTGGTAACCAAATTATTTCAACTGCTCAAGTCAACTTATCCCAGCCGGATGCAGCTACACTTAAAATCGATGGAGTATCTGATCACAAATCTGTCTTTGATGGCGGAGACGGTACAGTTTATCAAAATATTCAGCAATTTATCGATGAAGGCAAGTGGATTTCAGGTGATAACCATACTTTAAGAGACCCTCATTATGTTGAAGATAAGGGCCATAAATATCTTGTCTTTGAAGCTAATACTGGAACAACAGATGGTTATCAAGGCGATCAGTCTTTCAATAATAAAGCTTACTATGGCGGAAGTGACGTCTTCTTCCAGAATGAAAAAAATAAACTGCTACAAAGTCCTAAAAAACAAATTGCTTCTTTAGCGAATGGTGCATTAGGCATTGTTGAATTGAACGATGACTATACAGTGAAAAGTGTTATGAAACCATTAATTGCATCAAACACAGTAACAGATGAAATCGAACGCGCCAATATATTTAAAATGAATAATAAATGGTATCTATTCACGGATTCAAGAGGATCCAAAATGACGATTGATGGAATTAACGACAAAGATGTTTATATGCTAGGGTTCGTAGCCGATTCCTTAAATGGTCCATTCAAACCGTTAAATGAAACTGGACTTGTATTGAACATGAATCTTGATCCTGCTGATCTCACATTTACTTACTCTCATTTTGCTGTACCGCAAACAGAAGGTAATAATGTAGTAATAACAAGCTATATGACAAATAGAGGTTTTTATACAGACCATCAATCTACCTTTGCGCCAAGCTTTTTGCTTAATATTCAAGGAACAAAAACATCTGTTGTACCAAACAGCATCCTTGAGCAAGGTCAATTAACAGTTAGCGATAAAAACAAATAATTTTTGTCCCGAATACTGTATAAAGCAAATTCAGGCGAAAGAAAATGTCGATATTCTATCGACATTTTCTTTATATATTTACCGCGCTAATTTATGAGTGAAGGAAGGCATATTCGCATTCTTGAAGCAATTTTAATTGCTTTTTTTATTTTGTCACGAATCAATATGATTTTTTAAATACAATGAATTCGTTATCCGATCGCAACAAGATAAACCAAAAGTTAAAAAAAGGGGGGATAAAATTTGTATATAGTTTCGTTCATTTTATTTGTGTTATGTATACTATTTCCGTTGTATCATACTTTCAATGCTTTAAAAGCTTCAAAGAAAACACCTAGTTATTTGGAAGTAACACCTGAGAAAGAAGTTGGAATGAGTATTTTAATTCCTTGTTACAATGAAGCCTCCATTTTGTCTACCACCATTCAAGGAATGAAGCAACTTCATTATCGTAACTATGAACTGATTTTCATTAACGATGGTTCTACGGATGAGACCATGAAATCATTAATCAGTGAGCTCGAATTAATTCCACAAGAATTAAAAAAGCCTGCTCACGCTTTAGACTTCATGCCCGTTCGACAAATTTATCTTTCTAGTCAATATAAGGATGTGCTAGTGATTGATAAAGAAAATGGTGGAAAAGCCGATAGCTTAAATGCAGGAATAACATATGCTACAAATGACATTGTAATTACATTAGATGCTGATAGTGTTTTGGATGCAAAAGCATTATCTATTTTAAATCAAGTTTTTGATGATTCCTCTGTGATTGCTGCTGGGGGGAATGTCCACATATTACAAGGACTTGAACAAACTCGAAATGGCTTTGTGCCATCACTTCGCAAGATGAAACAAATTGTGCGCTTTCAGATTTTAGAATACTTGCGAGGATTTTACATTTTAAAAGTGTCATTAGCAAAATCCAATGCCTTGTCGATTATTTCAGGAGCCTTCGGAGCCTTCAAACGAAATGTATTATTAGAGGTTGGCGGATATCGACAAACAATTGGAGAAGATATTGATATCACATTAAAGGTGCAGCAATATGCCATGAAACATAAAGGAACGCGCGTTTTATTTGTACCTGAAGCAATTTGTTTTACCGAAGTTCCTGAGTCATGGAAAGATTTATACAATCAACGAATACGCTGGCAAAAAGCGTTCATGGATTGCTTCGTTTTGTATTTCATGACATTCATCAAGAGTATGGTTACCAATCGCATTTCCTTTTTCTTCTTAGTCGATTCTTTTTTAGTCGGTGTCGTCGCTTCGTATTTCACAGGATTTTTTCTGATTAGCTTGATAGTTTCTATCTCTGAAATCTCCTTGAAAGCGATTCAGTTTTATGTAATCGGATCACTTGTAGTGAATATGTTATATATTGTCTTTAGCTTAATTATTTCGAATCAGTATGGGTTCGGATATTCAAAACGAAATTTATTTGCCATTATCAGTACGATTTTCTTAGATTTATTCATCTTCCGCTTTATCAATTTGTTTTATATCATGGTTGGAAGTGCAGCTTATTTTGTAAATAAAGAAGGGTGGAACAAAGTTGCTCGGACGGGGCGTGACTATTATGTTGAGGAAGTGTACAAGCAAAGTGCTTGAGTAGTAAAGTAGGGTATTGAAAATGAGATCACTCAAAACCGTTTTAAAAATGATTACTGATTTACTTTGAATATGGAATAACATAATTTAATTTTTAAACAACATTAATAAATACAGTAACTTTATTTACTGGTTTAAACATCTTTATCGATATGAACAAACTATCAAAAAAGCATGATTTTTTTAAAATTAAAAGAATTCGTTATCAAAATCGCATCGAGATAAACAAAAATATAAAAATGAGGAATTTATTTGTTAATAAAAAAAACGGATAAGAAAGCATACATATATTTAGTATTTTTTACTATTTGTTTAAGCCTATTAGTATTCATCGGAATAATTATTGATCATACAGATAATAGGAGAAAAAAAGAAGTGACGCATTATCAGCCAACATATCGAGCAGCGTACCATTTTACGGTACCGGACAAATGGAAAAACGATCCTCAAAGGCCTATTTATTTTGATGGAAAGTATCATTACTATTATCTTTATAATCGCGATTATCCGAATGGAAATGGAACAGAATGGCGACATGCGACATCAAAGGATTTAGTACATTGGAAAGATGAAGAGGTGGCCATTCCAAAATTTACAAACAAAAACGGGGACGTATGGTCTGGATCTGTCGTTATTGACACAAAAAATACAGCAGGCTTTGGAAAAGGAGCCATTGTTGCAATTATGACACAGCCCTCTGCTGATGGAGGTAAGCAGGAACAATACCTATGGTACAGTACAAATAAAGGAAAAACTTTTACATCTTATAGTAGTCAGCCTGTTCTACCTAATCCTGATGCAAAAGATTTTCGAGATCCAAAAATTATCTGGGATCGTCAAGCGGAAAAATGGGTGATGGCTTTGGCGGAAGGATCGAAGATTGGTTTTTATGAATCCGATAATCTGAAGAAATGGGACTATACTGGAGGTTTCTTAATGAAAAATATAGGTATTGTAGAATGTCCTGATCTTTTTCAGATACGGGCAAATGACGGGATGTATAAGTGGGTACTGGGTACAAGTGCAAATGGAAAATCATCAGGTAAACCGAATACCTACGCATATTGGACTGGTACCTATAATGGAAAGGAATTTGTTGCAGATCACAGTGAACCCCAGTGGTTAGATTATGGCTTTGATTGGTATGGCGGGGTAACGTTTGAAGATGGAAAAGCAAACGACAAATTTAAACGGCGATATGCTCTCGCATGGATGAATAACTGGGATTATGCCAACAACACTCCCACAATGGAAGAGGATTTTAACGGGATGGATTCAATTGTTCGTGAAATTGAACTAAAGCATGCGGGCAGTAACGAATATTATTTAACCTCAAAGCCCATCGAAGCGAACAATGATCTAGTATATTCAAAAGATTATATAAAAAAAATGAATGTAAATGGCTCTGAAACTCTCAAAATAACAGGCGATACATATCAGCTGGAAACAGAGATCTCCTGGTCAGACCTCAAAAATGTAGGGATAAGGCTTCGAGAATCAGCCGATAAAGACAGTCACGTCGACGTCGGTATTTTTGTTGAACAGGAATACTCCTATGTCAATCGAGCGTTTACAAGGCAGCCTGATAAAAGCAAGCAGTACGTGGAAAGCAAGGCTCCCTTCGATGTCAGCAAAAAGAAAGTTCACTTAAGGATTCTTGTTGATAAAACCAGTATTGAAGTCTTTGTGGATGACGGAAAGGTTGTTCATTCAAATTTAATCTTTCCTGATCCTGCCGATCGGGGCATCACCCTCTTTTCAGATGGAGGAACAGCGGTATTTAAAAATATAATAGTTAAACATTTGAAGTAGCAATAGCATAAGGTACAGGAAAATTTAAACGCTAATTTTAGAAAAATTTCATGGAAGCAACTTTTAAATAACATTTCACACATTAGGATTCGATTCTTTCAAGATTATCTTGAACCGCCTTCAATTTAGGTTAAAATGAAAGTTCCCCCTCATAAAAAACTACACTTCCAATTGTTGTATCTAACAATTGGGGTGCAGTTTTTTATGAGGGGTTTTTTAGTTAAATTTTTTTAAAATAATAAATTAATTTTCTAGCTCGCGCCTTTTGGTAGATTTTTTCTTTAATCTGAGACTTTAGATGTATTCAAATTTTTTGTTAAAAAAGCTATCATATTTCGATGGAATGGTTTGAAGATCGGTTATCTTTCATCCATTTTTCAACAAATGATGATTTAATAAAAGTATCGAAAAAAGAGGGAAGGTATTTCAAAGATGTCTTTAGGTTCATTTGTATTGGGTTTTTCAACAGCGGATATAGACTACGAAATGTTGAAAAATTTAGGGATTTCAATAGGGATTCTACTTTTATTTATTGTTTTTAGAAATCTATTTACCAAATATGTGTTTCAGTTGATATTAAAATTGTCCAGGAAAACACCAACTGATTTTTTCACACAAATCTGTTTAAGTTTTGAACGTCCTTTAGGATGGTTCTTTATTATTTTTGGTTTGTATATAGCTATGGATTATTTCCCTTTTATTGAACAACACAATGCGCTGTTTTTAAAATTTTTGCGTTCAATGGTCATTGTACTAATTACATGGGGATTGTTTAATTTGTCCTCTCCAACTTCAGGGCTATTAATCAGTTTTAATCAAAAACTCAACAATAAAATTGATTTAATACTGATTCCGTTTATTTCAAGAACCATCCGTGTTATTATCATCGCGATTAGTATCAGTATTATCGGGCAGGAGTTCAATTATGACGTAAATGGATTGGTGGCAGGTCTTGGGTTAGGGGGACTTGCATTTGCCTTAGCTGCCAAAGAAGCGGTAGGGAACCTTATTGGCGGGGTAGTCATTGTAACCGAAAAACCATTTTCCATTGGTGATTGGATCTTAACCCCTAGTGTTGAGGGGATCGTCGAAGATATTAATTTTAGAAGCACGAAAGTTCGTACGTTTAGCCAAGCTCTCGTTACTGTTCCTAATGCTACACTTGCAAATGAGGCAATTACAAACTGGAGCCGTATGGGGAAAAGGAAGATCGATTTTCATTTAGGACTTAACTATCAAACTACAAAAGAAGAAATTGAAAGAGTAGTAAGCCGGATTGAAAAATTATTGAGGACACATGAAGAAATCCATCCGGATACGATTATGGTCGCATTTGATCATTATAATGAGAGCAGTCTCGATATCCTTGTCTATTTTTTCACCAATTCTACTGTTTGGGCAGAACACGTTAAAATCAAACATGAAATCAATTTAGCGATCATGGGGATTTTAGAGGAAGAGGGAGTAGAAGTTGCTTTTCCTAGCCGAACTATTTACGTATCTCCACAGTCAAATGAATTATTCCAGACAATGGGTTCTTATGATTGAAAATTGATCGTCTGAGCGAACAAGTGCAAAAGAAATAGGCTGTCGATGACAGCCTATTTCTTTTGTATTAATTGGGAGTTTAACAAAAGAAGGGAAGCGAAAGATCCGCTCCTTATTTTCCTCAAGAATTAATTAATATGTCATTACCGTTATTGTAAATTGGATAAATATCAGGATGAAGAAGATGTGCAATTTGCGCTAGCCCGTTCAACAACCGGGGGGATGGCCTGCAATAAAGAGGTTCATCGAGAATGTATAATTGATTATGTTGGACCGCATTCATTTGGTCCCAACCAGGACGTTTTAAAATTACCTTTGGATTTACTTTATTTTTATGAACGCCTACCCAAACGACACATATGACATCTGGATTTCGTAGCTTTACGTCTTCCCAACTCGTTTGGACGCTTGCTTCCGCCTGATCTTCAAAAACATTTTGTCCACCTGCAAGCCTGCTTACTTCTGTGAGCCAGTTCCCGGCACCTGGAGTAAAGATCGGCTTCGCCCACCACTCCCAATAAAGTGTTTTTTTTGTATCTACTCGATGGCTTAAAGAGTCGTAGTATGTAAGAATTCGAGTGAATTTTTCATACAGTTGTTTTGCTTTATCATAGGTCTTGGTTACTTTGCCGACAAACAAAAGACAGTCACCGACTTCTTGTAAGGTTTGTGGATTTGGAACAATTACATATGGGATATTGCGTTTTTCAAGTTCTTTAATATTTCTTTCCATTCCCGGAACGGAAAGGGAGGCTAAGACCAAATCAGGCTTTAAGTCTTCTACTTTGTCCATGTCTATTTCTAAATCTGGTCCGAGCCTTGGTAATCTATTGATTTCTTCAGGCCAATCAGAGAAATTATCTACGCCGATTAATGAGGCCGTTAACCCTAAATAGGCGATTAATTCGGTATTGCTGGGACAAATGGAAATCAGTTTCAACAAAATACCCCCCATCAAAACAATCTTCTAACTATTATTATAAAACCATTCTTTTTTATTACCAATTAACCGAGCCTTGATTTAAGGTATAAAAATAATTTCTGTAGATAACAGCGGCTGGTGGTACCGGCGGTGGTGGAATAAATGGAACTGCTATCGGTTTATACCACGGATTGTAGTAATGTAAATATATGTAATGATACATATAGATCAACCCTTCCATTTTAGTTACAGTAGACTATGAGAGCACACCCAATTACGATTGGATAAAAGCCTATTTTATGTCATATAAACATTTTTAGAAACAGGAGAACCGTCCCCGCGCTCCCCTTATTTATACTGGTCCAGCCTGTTGAAAAATTGGATTAGAAATTCATAGAAGTTCTTTTCGGCTGGTGCTAGGTCTCTGTGTTTTGGAATTATTACCCCGACTGTACGCATGGCCTTTGGTGTATCTATCGGTACTTTGACTGTGAATCGGGGAATAGAGTCATAGAAGGTGCTCTCCGGTAGTAGGCTAACGCCGATTCCTGCAGAAACAAGACCTTTTAATGCATCCATATCTTCTCCTTCGGACGTAATGTTTGGTTCAAACCCTGCCTCATGACAGGCCTCGACAGCAATTTTCCGAAGGACATATCCCTTTGGGAATAAAACAAAAGAATCTGTACGCAACTCACCTAAAGACAGACTTTTTCGTTCATTCAAGGGGTGATGATTAGGTAGCAAAGCCACGATATTTTCCATAAAAAGAATTTTAGCCTCTAAATCAGGATCCTTCATGGGGACAGGGCCGAGAAAGGCTAAATCGATTTCGCCGTTTTTCACCGCATCAATTAAGTAGGCATAAGAACCTTGACGTAAATGGAAGTTCACATTGGGTACATCCTTCTTATAAGCTGAAATAACAGTTGGGAGCCAATATCTGGCGAGACTTGTTGGATAACCAATTTTAATTGTTCCTGCTTGGGGATCTAGGTATTCGTCGACTTTTTCCTTTGCTTCATCCAGCGTCTTTAAGACACTTTTTACATATTGTAAAAAAATAGTTCCAATTTGTGTCACCTTAATATTTCTTCCGACCCGTTCTAACAGTTTAACCCCTAATTCCTCTTCTAGTTTTGTGATTTGATAGCTGACGGCTGATTGTGCAACGTTTAGATTTTCAGCAGCCTCTGTCACATGCTGCCGTTCCGCTACTTCAATAAAATATCGTAATTGACGAAGCTCCATTTAATGATTCTCCTTTATCCATATAAAAATCAGATTAATTTAATATAAATTATATATTGTTTGTATCATTAAGGTAACCTAAAATGAGTTTATATGCAATATTTCGACAATAATCAACAGGGAGAGATTTTATATGACGTATCATCAACTACCTAAAGCACAAGGTCTCTACCGTCCTGAATTTGAACATGATGCCTGTGGAATTGGCTTATATGCACACATCAAAGGAAATGCCACGCATGATATTGTGGCTAAAGGACTAAAAATGCTTTGTCAATTGGATCATCGCGGCGGACAGGGGAGTGACCCGCTAACAGGCGATGGCGCGGGACTTATGGTTCAAATCCCGGATTTATTTTTCCGCCAAGAATGTTCAACTATGAACTTACCTGAACAAGGGAAATACGGCGTGGGGATGTTGTTCTTCTCAAAGGATGATGCGCAACGGGAAAAAATAGAAACCTATATTAATAAATTGGTCGAACAAGAGGGGCAAACGGTGCTTGGCTGGAGAACAGTTCCTGTCAATGCCGAAAATATCGGGGTAACAGCACAGGAAAGCTGTCCTGTCGTTCGCCAGTTGTTTGTTGGTGCCAACGAAAATAATACGGACTCGCTAGCATTTGAGCGAAAGTTGTACGTGATTCGTAAGCAGTCAGAAAATTGGGCAAAGGAATCCGAATACCGCTTCTATTTTGCTAGTTTTTCAAGCAGAACTATTGTTTACAAAGGACTATTAACACCTGAGCAAGTTGATCAATTCTATTTGGATTTACAGGATGAGAATTTTGTTTCTGCGTTTGCTTTAGTGCACTCACGCTTTAGTACAAACACATTCCCAAGCTGGGAAAGAGCCCATCCTAACCGTTATTTAATCCACAATGGTGAAATTAATACCCTTCAGGGGAATATTCATTGGATGAAGGCCCGTGAAAGTCAATTCGTTTCTGAGGCGTTTGGATCCGATTTGGAAAAAGTACTGCCAATCCTTGATACCGATGGAAGTGATTCCTCTATTTTAGATAATGCACTTGAATTCTTGGTGCTTGCTGGAAGAAAACCAGCGCACGCAGCCATGATGCTTGTTCCTGAGCCATGGTCTGAAAATCCTCATATCACAGAGGAAAAGAGAGCTTTCTATGAATATCATAGTTCCTTAATGGAGCCTTGGGATGGTCCGTCTGCTATTTCTTTTACCGACGGAAAACAAATTGGCGCTATTTTGGATCGGAACGGTCTACGTCCGGCCCGTTACTACGTGACAGAAGATGATTACATTATTTTCTCATCAGAGGTTGGCGTCATCGATGTAGAGCCAGAAAAGGTGTTATACAAAGAGCGTTTGAGCCCAGGGAAAATGCTATTGATTGATTTAGAAGAAGGAAGAATTATTTCTGACGAGGAAATTAAATACCAGTTGGCAAACGAACAGCCATATCAGCAATGGCTAGACGAACAGCTTGTTCGCTTGGAAGAAAAAGTAGAAACTGAAGGAGAAGTTCCTGCAGATTTACTTACCCTCCAAAAAGCTTTCGGCTATACGTATGAAGATATTCAAAAATATATCCTTCCTGCTGTAAGTGAAGGCAAGGATCCGCTTGGTGCGATGGGAAATGATATGCCGCTTGCGGTATTGTCAGATCGTCCACAGAACTTATTTAACTACTTTAAGCAATTATTTGCCCAAGTAACTAATCCGCCGGTTGACTCTATTCGTGAAGCAATTGTTACTTCAACGATTTCTTATCTAGGAGCGGAAGGAAATCTACTACATCCATCAGCAGAAAATTGCCGTCGGATTCAGTTGGAGACACCAATCCTAGCAAACAGCCAGCTTGAAGAATTAAAGAATAGCGAAGCATTTAAGAGTAAAGTGATCGACATCTTGTTCACTGAGAATTTAGAGAACAGCTTGAATGAAGTTTGCCGTCAGGCAGACGAAGTGATTGCGGAAGGTACTAGTTTAATTATCCTGTCTGACCGTAACATGAGTGAAAATGAAGTGGCCATTCCTAGCGTTTTGGCAGCGAGCGCCCTTCATCAGCACTTGATTCGTGAAGGATTAAGAACGAAGGCTAGCATCATTGTTGAAACAGGGGAAGTAAGAGAAGTTCATCATTTCGCCGTTCTGCTTGGATATGGCGTTGATGCGATTAACCCTTATCTTGTATTCGCTACTTATCAGGAAGCTGTTCAGGAAGGAACTTTATCTTTCACGTATCAAGAAGCGGTTGAAAAATACTTGTACTCGATGACCGAGGGTGTTGTTAAGGTCATGTCGAAAATGGGTATATCAACGGTTCAAAGTTACCGTGGAGCGCAAATTTTTGAAGCAGTAGGGATTAGCTCTGATGTCATCGATCGTTACTTCACTGGAACCGTATCTCAGCTTGGCGGTATTGGTTTAGAAACCATCGCAGAAGAAGCGAAACTTCGCCATGCGGATGCGTTTAAGGAAACGACTGACAAAACATTAGAATCAGGAAGTAACTTCCAATGGAGACATGATGGTGAACACCATGCGTTCAATCCAGGCACTATCCATACTTTACAATGGGCTTGCCGCACTGGTGATTATGATCTATTTAAAAAATATTCAGACCTTGCGAATGAAGAAAGACTTGGCTTTTTACGCAACCTATTCTCCTTTAATGGTTCCAGACAAGCTGTGCCAATTGAAGAAGTAGAATCAGTTGATTCGATCGTCCGCCGCTTTAAAACAGGTGCGATGTCCTTTGGATCAATTAGTAAGGAAGCACATGAAACATTAGCGATTGCCATGAACCGTTTAGGGGGAAAAAGCAACTCGGGTGAAGGCGGGGAAGATGCAAGCCGCTTTGTATTAGATGAAAATGGTGACAACAGAGGAAGTAAGATCAAGCAGATTGCTTCCGGCCGTTTTGGTGTAAAGAGTCATTATCTAGTGAATGCCGAAGAGCTGCAAATTAAAATGGCACAAGGTGCAAAGCCTGGTGAAGGCGGTCAATTAATGGGTAAAAAGGTTTATCCATGGGTTGCCGACGTGCGTGGGGCAACACCTGGTGTAAGCTTAATTTCACCGCCGCCGCACCATGACATTTATTCCATCGAGGATTTGGCTCAGCTGATCCATGATTTGAAAAATGCCAATCGTGATGCCCGCATTAGCGTTAAGCTAGTTTCAAAAGGCGGCGTAGGAACCATCGCTGCCGGCGTAGCTAAAGCGGTAGCCGATGTAATTGTCATCAGTGGATACGATGGTGGAACGGGTGCATCACCGAAAACGAGCATTCAGCATGCCGGATTGCCTTGGGAGCTTGGATTAGCAGAGGCACACCAAACACTTATGTTAAATGGTTTGCGTGACCGCGTAGTACTTGAAACAGACGGTAAATTAATGACAGGTAAAGATGTTGTCATGGCAGCCTTACTAGGAGCAGAAGAATATGGCTTTGCTACTGCACCGCTTGTGGTTCTTGGCTGTGTGATGATGCGTGTTTGTCATTTAGATACTTGTCCAGTTGGTATTGCGACTCAAAACCCTGAGCTTCGTAGAAAGTTCACAGGCGAGGCCGATTATATTGTTAATTTTATGCGCTTTGTTGCACAAGAAGTACGTGAGATCATGGCAGAGCTTGGTTTTAGAACAGTTGAGGAAATGGTTGGCCGTACAGATGTTCTAGCTGTAAGTGAGCGTGCAAAAGCACATTGGAAGGCTCAGCATTTAGATTTAACTGCTTTACTTCACAAGCCTGAAGGAACGTGCACGTTTAAACGTCCGCAAAATCATAGAATTGACGAAACTCTTGATATCAAACACATTCTACCGGCTGTTCAACCAGCATTAGAGCAGGGAACACCTGTAGATGTTACTTTCCCAATTACAAACGTAAACCGTGTAGCTGGTACGATTGTCGGAAGTGAAATTTCTAAACGCTACGGTGAAGAAGGTCTTCCAGAGGATACGATTACTTTAAGGTTTACTGGTTCTGCGGGCCAAAGCTTTGGAGCCTTTGTACCAAAAGGCATGACTCTTGAGCTTACTGGAGACGTGAACGATTATGTTGGTAAAGGTCTGTCTGGCGGAAAAATAATCGTCAAAGCAGATAAACATACAAAGATCGCTTCAGGTGAAAATGTCATCGCCGGAAATGTCGCCTTTATCGGGGCAACAAGCGGTGAAGCATATATTAACGGCCGTGCTGGTGAACGTTTTGCCGTTCGTAACAGTGGGGTAAACGTTGTTGTTGAAGGAATTGGCGACCATGGCTGTGAATATATGACTGGCGGACGTGTGGTTATCTTAGGTGATGTTGGTAAAAACTTCGGAGCAGGTATGTCCGGCGGAATTGCCTATGTCTTAGCTGATGATAAGGATGCATTTAAGCATTTATGTAACCAAGAATTAATTGAATTTGAAACAGTATCAAATCCTGCCGATCAAGATGAGCTAAAACAGTTAATCGAGAACCATTTCGCGTTTACAGGAAGTGTGAAGGCGAGCTGTGTTCTAGAAAACTGGGAAGAGTGTGTCAGAAAATTTGTCAAAGTCATTCCAAAGGATTATAAACGGATGATCCAATTGATCGAGGAGCAAAAACTAGCAGGCTTATCGGAAGAAGAAGCTGTAATGAGTGCCTTTTTAGCGAATTCCGGAGCATTACCAAAACCATCTAAACAGCAGGAAGCTGCAATCCGCTAAGAAAGGGGAAAAGGAAAATGGGGAAAACAACTGGATTTATGGAATATGCTCGTGAAAAAGTCGGAGAAAGAGATCCTCTAACACGCCTAAACGACTGGAAAGAGCATAAAGTTCCTTTTTCTGATGAAAAGTTAAGTATACAGGGGGCGCGGTGCATGGACTGCGCCACTCCTTTCTGCCATATCGGCATGGAGATTCAAGGAGCCACATCTGGCTGTCCGATTCACAACCTCATTCCGGAGTGGAATGATCTGGTTTATCGTGGTCGCTGGAAAGAAGCACTTGATCGCCTGATGAAAACGAATAATTTCCCTGAGTTTACAGGACGGGTTTGTCCGGCTCCGTGTGAAGGTTCATGTACGGTAGCAATTTCCGACCCGGCCGTAACTATCAAGAATATTGAACAAGCGATTATTGATAAAGGTTTTGAAAACGGATGGATCACACCAAGGATTCCTACTTCACGGACTGGAAAAAAGGTAGCAATTATTGGTTCTGGCCCTGCAGGAATGGCTGCTGCTGATCAGCTAAATCAAGCAGGTCACTCAGTAACTGTTTTTGAGCGGGCAGACCGTCCTGGCGGCTTGTTGATGTATGGAATTCCGAACATGAAGCTTGAGAAAGAAGTCGTAGAACGACGGATTCGTTTATTGACTCAAGAAGGTATCGACTTCGTTACAAATACAGAAGTGGGCAAAGATATTACAGCTGCAGAACTTCAAGAACAGTTCGATGCCGTTATTCTTTGCACAGGTGCGCAAAAGCAGCGTGATTTAGTGATTGAAGGCCGTGAAGCAAAGGGCATTCACTTTGCGATGGACTATTTGACGCTAGCGACTAAAAGTCTACTAGATTCAAATTTTGAAGATGGTCAATTTATCGATGTAGAAGGCAAAGACGTCATCGTTATTGGTGGTGGAGATACAGGCGCCGACTGTGTGGCAACAGCGCTTCGTCAAAAATGTAACAGTGTTGTTCAATTTGGTAAGCATCCACAATTACCTGTTGAACGGACTTCTAATAATTTATGGCCAGCATATCCGAACGTTTTTACAATGGATTATGCATATAAGGAAGCTGAAGCAAAATTTGGGGAAGATCCTCGTCAATATTCCATTCAAACGAAGAAAATCGTTGCTGATGAGAATGGGAATCTGAAAGAGCTTCACACCATCCAAATGGAGAAACTTAAGGATGAAAATGGTCGTTATTATTTTAAAGAAATCCCAGGCACTGAAAAAGTATGGCCGGCACAGTTTGTGTTTATCGCGATTGGCTTTGAGGGAACAGAGCAGCCATTGTTGAACCAATTTGGTGTGAAAGCAGTTAACCAAAAGGTTCAAGCTTCATACGGTGAATTCAAAACCAACGTTGAGGGAGTTTTCGCTGCAGGCGATGCTAGAAGAGGACAAAGTCTTATCGTTTGGGCGATTAACGAAGGACGGGAAGTCGCACAAGAAGTCGACAAATACTTAATGGTTTAATAAATCCTTCTATTAATATTATTTAATAACTGCCGTAAGTATTTACGAGTCAGGGTACAGGTATCATCCAACAGGGGTGGTGCCTGTTTTTTTGGCGGAAACACTAATACTCATTAGAAAAATAATTTAAAAAGTTGCAATTATTTGACTGTTATTTAGGGTCGCTATATTATTTTAATTATGAGGTGAAGGATAATGGATTCACAGGATAGACTACTAGAACAATTTGTAGACTGTTTTCAAGCAATAGGCCGATTTATGAAACGTAATCAGTGGAGTCATCAAGAAACTGCAGAGATTACAAAGACCCAGTGGTTGATTTTACGATTCTTGAGTAAAAACGATGGCTGTACGATTGGACAGCTTGCAGAGCGGCTGGAAGTGCGTTCGAGTTCAATGTCTCAGATGATTGATCGATTAGAGTTAGCTGGAACCGTATTTCGCGAACCGGACAAGAATGATGCGAGAACTCGTATTGTCAAATTAACTGAGGCTGGTAGAGAGACTATTATGAGAATGAAAAATTCTCGAATGGAGATATTGTCAGGTCCGTTCAATCAACTCACACAAGAGGAACAGGAGACAATTGTCGAGTTATTGATAAAGATGGCCAGTGATTTAAAACCAAATGGTGATCTAGATGACCAGGAAGGGAAATAAATTTTTTTTGTGACTTTATATAGTTGCGATAATATTTAGGGTCGCTATATAAAATAAATTCTTAATTTTTCACACTGACGATGGTTTTATTAAGGAACCGAAGAGCTTATCGGGTCGATCGTTATTTAGTGAACCAAAAAATGAAAGGTGGTGGTTACCAAGGACTAAATATACCGATGGTTTCCATGTAAATAAAAATTTTTAATAGAATTAAAAATCAAAAGGAGGAAATTTCTTGAATAATATTCTAGAAGTCATTTGTTCTCGCCGTAATATAAAAAATTTCAAATCCGAACCTGTCAGCATGGAACTAATAACCAAATGGCTGCAAGCAGGCACTATGGCCCCCAATCATAAAATGACCGAACCATGGGAAGTGTACGTGCTTGGTGAGGAGACAAGAGCAAAACTAAATCACAAAACTAATTTCTGTCATGCGCCTGTGGTACTTGCTATTTTATCTAGACACGGCGCAACAGAAATAGAAACAGAAGAAAATGTCCTTGCTACCGCTTGCTTTGTCCAAAATTTTAATTTAGCTGCTTGGGCAGAAGGGGTTGGTACATTCTGGTCATCAATGGGAAATCATCAGAAAAACCGTGATATAATGGGTGTTTCTGATGATTATGATGTTATTGGAGTGTTTGGTGTCGGTTACCCAGCTGAAATAAATAAACCAAAAGAGAGAAAACCTATTCTAGATAAAATAAAGTACCTTCCATAAATAGAAAATTTAAGTAAAGTTCGTTGATTTTTGGTTTATTTGAAAAATATTCATCTGACAAGCATTGTTTAATATATAATCTAGCTGCATTTACTTGCGGCTTTTTTGTTATCAAATAAAACACACTACCTTTATCACCCTGAAAAGAAATTCTGCTGCATTACTCCACAGTTCCAGTTTGTTGAATTTCAACTTTAGCATGTACTAGAACTTTTACTCGGGGATACAGTAAATTCCATTTTTGTTCATTAAATCGACGATCATGTTCTTTATATTTTGCTCCCAAACCTAATGGGTCCACTTGATGTTTCTTAAAATGTGAAACAATTTTCAAGGAATTCTTCTCTAGTATTTGTTCAATTTGTTTTTGTATCTTTTGTTTATGAATAGGTACTCTTTGTTTCTTTGGAGAAGAAAACTCTTGAAGTCTAGTTCTCATTTTTAAGTAGACAGTAAATTCTGGTCTGCCTTTTATTATTTTCACTTTGTACTTTGCATTTGAATGAAGGATATCTAGAACGACCTTTTCACCATTATTTAAAATAAACTGGTGTAATGCATGTTTGTAGTTATCAACCAGTCCTTTGAATATGAAAAGATCGTCCATCGATAAAGAAGATACTAATTGATCATCTTTTAATATTGCCAACCCATTAATCTTGATCGATCCGTTTGCCTTTTTGATTAATGGCAAATAGGGATCCTGCCCTACTTGTGAAAATTGAAATAGGAAAGTGTGTAAATCAGTACGTGGAAGTTGTCCAGATTCCATATTTTGAACAAGCATTTCTTGTAAAAAGATGGAGATATTCTCTGTTTTATATTTTTCCGCACTTAATACATCAGTTGCATTGCCATCTACAATCGCCATTTGAACAAGGCTACCGATTGAGGGATCACGGTTTAAGGTGTCTACAAAATCATTAATCCCTTTTTTTGATAATTTTCTACCGTATAGAGCCAAACGGAGCTGCCCACTTTCCACTGGATATCTAGTTTCATTATTTATCATTGCACGAACCTCTTTGCTAGAATGCCCCGTGCTTATTTTGATTTCCGTAGTAGAAGATTTGTCCTTTTTAAAAATTGGAATGACGAGTGTCTCTTTTATTCTGTTGTGAGAAGCCAGATCAAAACCTATACCCTGTGACATGTTAATTTCATTTACAATTTTTTGGGGGATAAAACTACAACCTGTTAGGAATAACATCAAAAATATCCCAAGTAATGAACGATTAGCCATTGTTATTACCCCTTTTTAATATGGTAAAGATCAGAAGCAGAATAGGGATATAAACATAAAATAACCATAGGTTCATTTGAGTAACTATTTTATCTAAAATATCTTTATATGGATCCTTAATTAATAGACTTAGTAATACACTAAAAAGGCTAAGGACAAGTAAGGTAACTTTTTGCTTTTTATTGAAAACTTTTTTTAGACCTCTACTGGAACACCATAGTAAAAGCGCGATTAATGAGATAACGATTACTAAATACATCGAAATATATATGTACTCAAATCTTTCCAAGTAAGAAAATTTTATTATTTTTGTTAACGACAATTCTGGCCAAATGGTTGTTCCTAATTGTTTCTCACTATAAAAGGTAAAGGAAACTATAGCAGAAAGAGTATAAAGGAGGGTAGTAAATAAAGCACCCAAATGAGCATATTTTCTTGATGATTTTACATTTCTAATAAAAGGGTAAAACATAAGCAAAGTTTCCGTGCCTGCTAATGTATACATTGAGCTTTTAACAGCATCCACTAAATCCATAAAGGAATGATTCATAAAAGGTAGCAGATTAGAAAAGTGGGCCATTTTTATTGGAAAAACATACAGGGCGATCAGCCATATTTGTGGATAAATAAAGGATAATAACGAGATCCCAACGACGGCTCTAAAACCTCCAGATATACAATAATATACTAGTGCCAGGATTATGATAGACATGATCCATGCTGACAAACCAGGGTACATCCAGACTTGAATAATTTCTATATAACCAAGTAAAACAGATAAACTGGCTAACCAGTAATACAACATAATAACAAAACTTAAAATTTTGCCAATGATTTTACCAAAAACTATTGAATGAACATCCACGATGTCTCCATCTGCTTTTGCTAAAAGTTTAAACATAACCCAAATAAACAATTGAACTAAGCATCCAGCCAATATTACACCAATCCAGGCATCATAACCTGCTTTTTTAGTGATGGTTCTTTGAAAACTTAAAATTCCAACACCCACCTGTGAACTATAAATCGTAAAAAAGACTAGATAGGGAGAAATTTGATGCCTAATATTAACTTGCAATTAATTATCCCCCTTTTATTATTCATAAAAATCATTCAATGGCTCTTGGTTTATTTCATTTCCAGTCGATTTTTCCTTCTTTTGTGGTCTCAGAAATTGAGGTCTTTCCTTTTGCATGGAAAAAGGGAGCCTAACCCATAGATCTTGGAAGGCAGTTTTCCTTAATGGATACATACTTAAATATGGACGACCAAGTGAGGTTAGTCGCAGCAAATGTAAAGTAATAAATGATAATCCTGTAAACACCCCAAATAAACCTAACCATTGTGCAAGAATAATGAGAGGGAATTTAATAAACCTAATGGTGTTGCTAAATTTATAGACAGGTGCTATGTATGATGCTAAGGTTCCAAGTCCTACTAATATAAGCAAAACATTGCTTGTTAAACCTGCTTCAACCACTGCTTGACCGATAACAATACCACCAACGACGCCAAGTGACTGTCCGATTTTTGTTGGTAACCGAATTCCAGCTTCTTTGACCATTTCTATCATAATTTCTAAAATTAGTGCCTCTAAAAAGGGAGGGAATGGAACCGATACCCTTGAACCAACCAAGTTTTCTAATAATTTTGAGGGTATCAATTCATAATGATAGGTCAGAACCGCTACATATAAAGGACTGACTAGAGCAGCTAAGAAAGAAGAAATAAATCGTAATAAGCGAATAAAATTAGAAATAATCCACGTAAAACTATAATCCTCAATGGCAATAAAAGATTCAATGAAGGTAACAGGGAGTATAATAAGATTCGGTGAACCGTCTGCTGCAATGATAATTTTCCCTTCAGAAAGTCCTGCTGCAACCCGATCGGGCCTTTCAGTTGAAATTGATTGAGGAAATAAAGAGTGAGAATTATCCTCTATCATCGCCGCAATATAAGAACTGTCTAAAATTTGATCATATTGAACATCTTTAATACGTTGAACCACAGTGTTGACGTTTTCTGGATCAGCGATCCCATCCATATAAATAACCGCTACCCTAGTTTTTGACAGTTCTCCGACCTTTAACTCTTTTACTAGCAGGTCAGGAGCTGGCAATCTTTTTCGAATAAGATTTATGTTTGTGTCTAATTCTTCAATAAAACCAACTTGTGGACCTAATGCCGAAGATTCTATAGTTGGAATACCTACATCTCGAAACTTACTGTTTGCAATATTAATTAATAAAATTTCTTGATTATAATTATCCTTTTGAACAGCTATATATCCATTTAAAAGCTTTTGAATGATTTGAGATTTATCATTTATAATAGATATCTCTTGTACGGGTATTTTGCTTTTCAATTCTTCGAGTGATAGCTGTTCTTGTAAATATGGCAAAACATCTTTATGTAAAATGTCTGAGGATATAAGGGTACGAAAGTAGGAAAGCCAGAATGGATCTTTATCTATTATCGAGGTATGCTCATGAACAAAGTCATTGGATTTAGATAAGCGTTCAACCCAGTTTTGTTCTTCAGAATCTTGAAATCCCTGTTCCTTATCGTTGTTTGGTGACTTCATCGGTATCCCTCAAATGAATTTTTTCTCATTATGTGTAAAATGGGGAAATTTATGCGAATTAACAACTATTATCCTTTTTTATATCAGTCGCTCGGGCGTCTATTTTTTTGTTTTAATTTATTACAGTAAATAATTCCATAGAAAGGTATTTGGAGCCTATTAATTAGAAGAGCTCTTTTTATTTTAACTTTTTTATTGTGATGAGGGACAAGCTAAATCTGTTGAATAAAAATCGTCCTAATATTTTGTGAATATTTTTATTGACACCCTGTATACAATCGTATACATTATAAATATAAACTTTGTGTATACGATTGTATACGAGAAAGGGGATTCTTCCATGAAAAATGAAGAATTTAAGGATAAAGACGTCCACCATAGAGGTAACCGACATAAACGAGACCATGATCATCACCATCGTGGTGCGAAAACGTTCCGAAGAGGAAGAGCGATTGCATTTTTAGAGATGATGAATCTTAAACGTTCCACCCTAAAGCAACAAATTAATGCTCCAGAATTTCAATCCATTGATCAAATTTTACTCGGTGAATTAAAGGCAATTGAAATGGTCATTAACGAATTTGTTCAATTATTTGAACTCCACGAATTTGAAGCAATTGAAAAAGATTTTAAAGAGACAGAAGAAGAGGAAACTTCTATTTTAGTTGCAAACGAGACTCTAGATGACACTCAGGTAAAAGATGACTAATCAATATTTCATTAAATTAAAAGGTTGGGGATGATTGTATGTTCGTTCAATTAAGAAAAATAACAGTGGCAGAGGGAAACGCAGAAAAAGTTATAAAACAATTTAGCGGAGAAGGCATGATTGAAAAACAAGAAGGCATTATTGATGTAACAGTTATGGAGAAAAAAGTTCGCAGGGGGGATGAAGAGGTAATCGTTATGATTCGATGGGAATCAGAGGAATACTGGAAGAAATGGGAAAAGAGTGAAGCACATATAGCCAACCATAAAGCAAACCTAGGTAAGCCAAAACCAGAATTTATTTTGAATACAGAAGTTGGGAAATATGAAGTAAAGACAGTAAAACAACCGGTTAATTAACATATAGGAGCCATAGGTATGAAATGTAGTATCCTTAAAAACTCATGCATGAAAAAAAGCAGAGCTAATTCATATATGAATACTCTGCTTTTAACTTCAAAAAACAAGGGCTTTTTTGCTGAGCGGGAACCCTCTTTCACAGGAATGGTTCATTATTCATATCAATAAATTTATGATTGCCTTTAGTGCCTCTTCATCATCGTCTCCTTTAGTAATGATGGTCACGTCAATTCCAGCTCTAACTATGGTTAGGACACCAATAATACTTTTGGCATCGATCGTGAAATTTGCCCCTCTGATTTTAATATCGCTTTCAAATTTATTGGCAGTTTTAATAAATTTAATTAATTCATCTACAGATAAGTTTTTTTTAACCTTAATTTCCTTCACTCTCATGTTCATTCTTCTCCTGTGAAATGCTATTTAGTTAATAATAATTTTCTGAAAAAATATTTTTGAAAATCCTCCCCTTTATTAGTAATGTTATTAATTTTCTACATATTAATTACTTTTTCCTGCAAATATTAATCATTTGAAAAAGCCCATACTAAAAGCAATAAGAAAGGAGGATTTTGATGGATCAAGTGAAACAAAGGACCTTCTCTGTTGAATATGAGTTAGGCGGGGTCACTTTTTACAAGAATGTAAATGCTGCAAGTATGGAAGATGCGAAGAACCAGGTACAGGCGCAACAAACAAACGCTAGCATCCGTGCGGTATCGATTATTGAAGAAAACGAAAATTATGCAGGGTAGATAAAAGTAGGGAAGAAGCACTTAGCTCTAAAAAACTCTACGTAGGAGACTTTAAAAAAACATTTACCACCGAAAACGTTTCGAAAAAAATAAAAAGCCTGATTATACCTACTAATATTTGTAAACGGGTATTAATCAGGCCATTTATCATAAGTACTACTCGATTTTTATACCTACATCAAACACATATGGCTGCTTCGGCGGAGTGATTTTTGAGAGCTGGTCAATTTTTAAAACAGGAATATCCTCTCCATTAAATTGGGTTTGCTCAATCTTTCCTGTAACTTGTACCCATTTATCCTTCGGCAAGACCGCTACATCTCCTTTAACCATCATCCCATATACGGAAGCGTCTGCTACACAACATGTGATTCCAAAACGAGCCACAATTATTTGGTTTTGCATAAATTCTTTTTCCCGATACACAAAACCTTTCGTGGTTACGGTTTTTCCAATCATATTCTTTAGATTATCCTGAATGATGTTCATTATATTAACATATTGCACATCGTCAATATTAATCATTTTAGCCTTCAATAATTTATCCTTTAATGCATTATATTCTGATTGGGTTAGAGGCTCAGGTTGATTATCAAATACACTTGTCGTGTTTGATGAGGAATTAGTTTTACTCAAATCAGATGATGAGTTTGATTTGGGTTTGCTTTTTACAGTATTTACTTGATTTGCTGCTTGAGAACTTGCTCCTAGTTTAATCGTTCTGTTCATGGCAACGGAGCTGTCGAGAACATTGTTCGAGAAGAGAAATCCTGTTGTGATAGGTATGATAAACAATAAATAAAGAAACAGATTCTTACTAAATGAGGTAGGATAGGAGTGGTCCCCGTCACAATCACAATGATTAGAATGATCTTTACCTGAAGTTCCTCTTATTATTAAAAGAACACCTAGAATTAAACAAACAAAGAGAGTAAAGTAAATAAAATGGATCATTTTTGGTGCGATCAAGAGGGAGATATTATTTGTTAGAAGTAATTTAAATAAAAGCAACATAAATCCAATTAGAATGATTCCTCGAAGAAGATGATGAAAGGAAAAATCATGATCTTTATGCGGCTTCATCATTGGACACCTCTCTTATATAAAAAATAGTTGAAAGAGATAGACGGAAAAATAGACGACAAGTGGAGTAACCATAAGCAGGAACAGAACAAAATTTTTCTTAAAATAACCGAATAACATTAAAGTATTTTTTATATCGATCATTGGACCAAAGACTAGAAAAGCAAGGATAGAACCTTCTGTAAAAGTAGAACCGAATGATGAAGCTACAAAGGCATCCGCTGAAGAACAGACGGAAAGGACGTAAGCCAGACCCATCATAACCCCGGGTGCAAAGGTGGTGCTTGTCCCTATGGATAAGAGAACATTACGGTCTAAAAAAGCCTGAAATAGACTTGCAAGGAACGCTCCTAAGAATAAATATTTTCCAGTATCAAATAATTCATCACTTGCATGATAGAGAGTTTCTAATAGTTTATTTCCTCTTTGATGGTGGTGATGGTGATGATCGTCCTTCTTTGTTTTTAAAATATTTTCCCCTTTAAAGCGTCTGTAAATGATTAATCCAATGATAATCGAACTAATAAATCCAACAAACATCCTGGCATTGGCTATATAGGGTGTACTTTTAAATGCAAAATAAGTAGAGGCATAAACGACAGGGTTTAAAATCGGAGCACTTAGCATAAACACAACTCCAACATGCGAAGGCATGCCTTTTTTTATTAACCTTCGAACAACTGGAACGATGGCGCACTCACAGATAGGAAAAATAATTCCAAGTAAAGCAGCGGGTATAAGTGCTAAATAGGCATTACGAGGTAGAACCCTTCGGATTACATTTTCGGATACAAAAGATTGAATAATGGCTGATACAAAGACACCCAGTAAAATAAAAGGAATGGCTTCTAAGATAATACTGAGAAAAATAGTATTTACATTAAAAAAAATACCGGGGATTCTACTAAAAAAAGAGATGATTTTTATTTCTTCTGCAAAAAGAAAAAGAAAAAGAAATAAACAAAATAATAGAAATACGAGACTATCTTTCACCATTCTATTTATAAATGTCACAATAAATTGCCCTCCTACTCTCTCATTTCTATTCTTATTGATATGCTAGACTCCTGATTTAATTTCATTAATTAATTTTAATTTGACATAAATAATTAATCGTTATATGATGTAATTCGTAATAATTACGATTAGCTAACAACTAATATTCTTCAATAATACAAAATAATTATTCACTTTAAATCGTAATAATTCCTAATTAATCATAACTTTGGAGGTATATGAATCGTGAAAAAACTTTTAAGCCCATTAATTATTTTTCTTTTAATGGTAAGTGGATGCTCTAACGCCGCTTCAACAAAAAGTGAAAAAACGAGTGAAGGTTCCAAAAAAATGCAAATTGTCACTACTTTTTATCCGATGTACTATTTTGCTCAAAAAGTGGCGGGCAGTTCCGCAAACGTTGAACTCTTAATTCCAAATGGTGTAGAACCACACGATTGGGAGCCAACAGCAAATGATATGGCTAAAATTCAAGATTCAGATTTATTTATCTACAATAGCCGTTACTTTGAAACGTGGACTGAAAAAGTATTTAAGAGTATTAATGATCCAAATTTAAAGGTAATTGAGGCTTCGAATGGAATAGAATTGATGGATGCACTAGATTCAGAGGAAGAAGATAATCATGAACATACATCGTCTAAAGACCCTCATGTTTGGCTTTCTCCTGTGTTAGCTCAGAAAGAGGTTGACAATATCGCTAAGGCTTTAGAACAGGCAGATCCAAAAAATAAAGACAAATTTCAAAAAAATGCAGCCGCTTTAAATTCGGAGCTCACCGATTTAGATTCCTTATATAAAGAGACGATTGATAAAGCCAAGAAAAAAGAATTTGTAACACAACATGCAGCCTTTGGCTACTTGGCAAAACAATATGGGTTAACACAAATTCCGATTGCTGGCTTATCACCTGATGTTGAACCAACCTTAGGAAAATTAGCCGAATTAACAGATTTAACAAAGAAGAAAAATGTAAAGATTATCTATTTCGAAGAGCTAACCTCTTCAAAAGTGGCGGATACTTTAGCAAAAGAAATCGGTGCTAAAACGGAAGTATTAAATCCATTAGAAGGATTAACGAAAAAAGAGCAAGAAAAAGGATTAGATTATATTGATGTGATGAAAAATAATCTGGAGTCATTAAAACTTTCTTTGCAAGATTAGTAGTCAATTTGGGCTGTTTAAAAGTGTCGTGATTCATAGACCTTTTGAATAGCCTATTTTTAATTCCTCAGTTAGTATATTTAATAAATATCAAGTATTACTATTTTCTTATTTGAACAGTATAATCAGGATTGGGAGATGAGATAATGAATAAAACCGACATCGCAAATATTCGAAAACAATTTAAATTAGACAATTATCTTTTAAAAATCCGAGAAATCTTTAATGTTTATGTAAAAAAGGAATCAGGTGAGATCTATCATCAAATAAGCCAGCCGTTTCAAATGTTAGAACAGGAAGCACAAGAATTGTTTTTAACAAACTTTAAAAAGGTTCTAACAGGGCAGCTTGATGCCAAACTGTTTGAGCTGAAGTTCCAACGTGATGTGGAAGAAAGCACACAAATGATTCTGTTTGACGGAGTACAAACCGACTCACCTGAACAATGGCAAGAAAACATGCTGAAAATCGTGGATAAAATGTTTACTCATGCTGTGTATGAATTTGATACAGTGGTAACGTTTATCCGTGGAGAATACCAAAAGCCGTCTAGGAAAAGGAATGCGGAATCCGAAGAAGGCGGAGATGATGAGGTTTATTCCAGCGAGTTTATCCTATGCAGTCTCAATAAAACGGATCAGCCCAAGAAAGCCTTGCTGTTTGATTATATTGAGAAAGAATTCAAATCCAATCACGCAGTTGATCCGATTATTAATTTGACTTCTCCGTTAACAGGCTTTCTGTTTCCAGCCTTTAATGAAAATTCGGCTGATGTAAACCATATTCTCTACCACGGTGGTAATCAACCAAGTGCATCCTTTATTGAAGAGGTGCTCAACTGTGAAGAAATTATTACAGCTGAGGAAGATAAAGACAGCTTCGAACAAATCTTAAAAATCGTCATGGGAGATGAAGTAGATTCCAAGGTGATTTCGAATGTCTATGAGGAAATCGATAAAATCGTTCAGGAGAATGCAGAGAGTGAAGAAGTTGAAGCTCCTATGTTGGATTCCCGTGACATTGAACGGATCTTAGAGGTCAGTGGTGTTGAAGATGTGGATACTGCCAAAGTAGAACATGCCTTTAAAAGTGTTGTTGATGATGAAAATTATGAAATCAAAGCCACCAATGTTCTTCCCAAATCCATTAAGATCAATACAAAGGTCGCGGATCTATCCATCGACCCGACAGAACTTAAAAATATACAATATATTACTTACAACGGGAAACGGTGCCTATTAATAGAGATTGATGAAGATGTGGTTGTCGAAGGATTTAAACTGGAAACAAGAACGCTTTAATCATTCAATGGGACAGGTTCCTTGAATGAAATCATAATGAATTGGTTGGTTTCTCTACGATAATAGGGGCCAACTTTTTTGTTTTAAGATTGAAAAGAAAAATTGGATTAGTAGAAAAAGCCAAACAGGTGTGCAAGAGCGTTTTAAAAAAAATTACCATTTCTTATCTGAAGTCTATAAAAGTGTTTCTCTATCTAAATTTAGGTTAAACTATTTTGAGGGGAGCGATGTATATGGGGATGGAAATAAGGGAAACACTTGCAAAAAAAATCCTTACAGAAGCAAAGGGTTACTTAGATGTTGGATTTACGCATTCTTTAAATCCTTATAGTGGCTGCGCATTCTCGTGCAGGTACTGTTATGTTAGAGAAATGCCGATCCAAAAATTCAAAGATATTCCTTGGGGCGAATGGCTGGACATAAAAACAAACGCGGCAGAAAATTACCGAAATGAAATCATAAAACTTCGTAAGAGAAAAACTCCCGTGAACATTTTTATGTCCTCAGCCACAGACCCTTACCAACCGATAGAACGTAAAGCCGCCATTACTCGGGGGGTATTAGAAGCAATGGTGGAGAATCCTCCTGATTTTCTGCAAATCCAAACACGAAGCCCCCTCATCAAAAGAGATATAGATTTGTTAGTAAAATTAAAAGAAAAATGTGAAATCCTTGTCTCGATGACTATTGAAACAGATAGAGATGATATAAGGCAGATTTTCGCTCCAGTTGCACCTGGAATACAATTGCGGTTAAACGCCTTAAAAGAGGTTCATGATGCAGGAATAACCACTCAAGCTTCAATCTCACCTGTTTTGCCATTTACTCCTGACTTTCCGAAAGCATTGGCTGGAATCGTTGATCATATTTGGATTGATACTCTAAGTATTGGGGATGGAGCAATGGGGAAACGTTCAGAAAGATTAGGAATGCCACTTTTATTTGAAGAACATCAATTAACGGATTGGTATCAGAAAGACATACATGTAAGGGTGGAAAAATATTTTAATAAGTATTTTAATAGTGAAAAAATACGAGTTTCTAAGCAAGAAGCCTTCCCAATAAAAAAGAATAAGAATTGATGTTATTTTGGTTAAACATATAACTTACTATATTTAAAATTAATGGTGTAAATGATTTAAGAGCATCTTTAATTCATTAGATAAAAGTAATCTTGCTGTTAATTATTCTTAAGTGCCTTTTCTGTATAAAAACAGAGAGGCTTTTTGTTTTGTTAATAATTGTGATTTTAATGATGTTTTTCACATAAATTTCACATTTATAACTTGTTAATATTAAAAAACTATTCTATTGTATAATTGTGGAGTTATGAAAACGAAAGGAGGTTTAAAATGCTGCCAGTTGAGAGACAAAAACAAATATTGACCTGGTTGTCTGAAGTAGGAACCCTTTCCATAGCAGAAATTAGTAAACGTTTTAATGTCTCTGAGATGACTGTATATAGGGATATAAAGCCCCTATTAGAGGAAAATAAGATCAATAAAACGTCAGGTGGAATATCCTTAATATCCAATTCAACAGTTTCGTTCCATTCTTGTACCTATTGTTTAAAGGAATTGAATAATCGGCATCCCATGCAAATCATCACGATTCATCAAACAGTCGAACAATTTTGCTGTCCGCACTGTGGTTTACTAAGATATAAAGATATTGAAAAAAATGTATCTCAAATTATTTGCCGTGACTTTCTGCAGCATACTACGATCAGTGCCAAATTGGCCTATTTCGTATTTGGTGCAGATTTTAATTTAAATTGCTGTCAACCTCAGGTGTTAACATTTGATTCGTTAAAATATGCAGAGCAATTTCAAAAAGGATTTGGTGGAACGATCCTTCGATTTGATCAAGCAGTGGAAGAGGTTTCAAAAAGAATGAACGGTGATATAGGCTGTGGGTGTCATAAATAGAAAGGAGGAGCTGGGTTGAAACTGATAAAAAGCGGCGTCCTGCTTATTGCAGTCTTGTATCTTTTTCTATTTTTATGTCCTTCATTCACTTCTGCGCATGCTTACATACTTAAATCAACCCCTTATGAAAATGAGATTGTAAATCAAGCACCACAAAAGGTAACGATTGAATTTGATGAAACTATCCAGGCGTCGTTCAATTCTTTAGAGGTGTTTGATTCAGCGGGGAATCGGGTTGATCAGAAAAACGGTCGTATAAATCCTAAAAATCCTTCCATTATTGAAACAGGTTTAGCTGAAAATCTGCCTAACGACACATACAGCATAAAATGGAGGGTTGTATCTAGTGATGGACATCCTGTTGAGGGAGTGATTCCATTCCAAGTAGGAAATGGCGATTCGACTCAAGACAGTACAAGCATACATAATGAATCAAAAGGATATATGCCTCAATTAGACTTGATAATGATACGTTGGCTTCAATATTTAAGTAATGCGTGTTTTGTAGCAATGCTCTTATTCTATCTTTTTGTCTTGCCAAAGGAATTACGGGAAAATGCTAGGGTTAGCAGTACTTTTAGTAAATTATTAAAACTTTCTTTGATTACTTTATCCATTAGCATTCTTTTGAGTTTGCCGTTACAGGCAACCATAGAATCAGGATTATCATGGAGTGAAGTTCTAAGGGTTAAAGTGCTAGGTGATATGTTAGTAACAACACTCTTTGGGAAAACATGGATCATACAAATCACTAGTTTGTTTTTCCTATTCATCTCTACCTATTTGCTAATAATAAAAAGATTCCATTCATTATGGGTATGGATTTCGTTCATTCTCGGAATAGGGTTGCTCTTGTCCAGGTCATTTACAAGTCATGCAGCCTCTTCCATCAACGTTTTTCTTGCAATTTCAGTAGATTTTATCCATTTACTTTCTGCCTCCATCTGGATTGGATGCATAATGGTTCTGGTTGCATTGATCCCTCTTAGTAGAAAAATCGATACAAAGGGACTCTATTTGAATTCAATTCGAAAATTTTCCAAGTGGGGAATCCTGTTAGTAATCGTGTTAAGTTTTACAGGCATTTATGGTAGTCTTTCATACATTCCTAATCTTCGAACACTTCTAACGACTAATTACGGTAGAGTATTGTCCGCAAAAATAGTCCTGCTTGTTATCATGATTATTTTTGCAACATTTAACTTTGTAAAAGGGAAGCGAAATAAGGAAAAAGGACTGCCAGCCACTTTATGGGGAGAATTAATGGCTGGTGCGGTTGTTTTAGTTCTATCTGTATTATTAACTAATTTACCAACTGCCATGTCTTCTCCAGGTTCATTTAAGGAAAGCAAAACGGTAAAACAGGAGAGTAAAATCACCTTTGAAGCATCCCCTAATGTCATTGGAGAAAATACCTTTGTCTTATCATTAAAAGACAAACATGGTCAGCCAATTAAGGATGTTGAACAAGCAACCCTTACATTTAACTCTCTAGAGATGGATATGGGGGAAGCCACGAAAACATTAGTGAAAGTCAAGGAAGGCACTTATCAAGGAAAGGGCATGAATTTCAATATGGCAGGCCGATGGAATGTTCATGTCCATGTCCTAACCAAGGATTTAGAATCGATTGATACAGACTTCAAAGTGTTTGTTGGCAGTCAATAAATACTATATAGAGGAGATATGAAATTGAAAAAAACGATAAAAAAAATTACTAAAGTGGTTTTACCAACCGTGTTAGGTTTATTATTATTCTCAAGTGTGGCAAGTGCCCATGTGACCGTTATGCCAAAAACGTCAACCACTGGGGCATGGGAAACGTATACGGTGAAGGTTCCCGTTGAAAAAGAAGTACCCACCACGAAATTCACGCTAAAAGCACCTGCAGGGGTGGAGATCATGTCATATCAACCCGTCCCTGGCTGGAGGTATACTGCTGATAAAGACACCAGTGGCAAGGTAAAATCATTTACCTTTGAAGCAACTGGAGAAGGAATTTTACCAGGTCAATTCCAGCAATTTACCTTTGTGGCGAAGAACCCTGATAAGGCTGCCGATATCGCTTGGGATGCTTACCAATATTATAAAGATGGAAGTATCGTGGAATGGACAGGTGACGAATCAGCCAAAACTCCACATTCTATAACATCTATTGTAGCTGGTGCTTCAACAGATGATCATCATGATCAAGCTGCAACAGAAGATACTAAAACTGACGAAACAAAAGCTGCCGATACTGAACAATCTAATTCTCTCCCGCTTATCTTATCGATTGTTTCTGTTGTTCTTTCACTAGCAGCTCTAATCTTTGCCATTCGAAAAAAATAACTAAAAACCCGAAAAACCTGTTCATCTGTTGAACAGGTTTTTTCATGAGATAAGAAAGTATAAAAGTTTTTTACTTCGAGAATTGTCCAGCTNNGCCGGCTCGTCTTGTGCTTGTCGCCGATAGGCGGGCGCCTTCCGCTTTTCTTATTTAGTTTATGCTAATAACGAACGGAACCGTCAGAATATGTCCATTGACGTTAAACTGGCCCCAGACTTTGTAAACTCCCTTGGTTGGGAAGTAGGTCATGAATACCACTTTTGGACCTTTTGCTTTCGGGTATAATGGGTGAATATGCATGAACTGTTTTACGTCCTTATCAATTGCAACCGAATGTCCTACCGTACCTAAGTAGGGTTTTAAATTTTTTATCGGCTTATTTGATGCAGCATTATATAAGGTGAAATTCATATCGAGATTTTTTTTTGCAGTAGGTTTCTCATCAAAAGAAAGTGTTACCTTCGTTTCATCAATGATTTTGGTAAGCGTTGGGTCAGGTTCTATCGGAACTGAAGCAGGGGGAGTGCCTTGTACCGTTATCCAGTGATCTTCAATACTGTAATCACTAGCCCCCACAGGTGTCATTTCAGCAATGAGCTTATAATCTCCACTGGCAGGAAACTTTGTTGTAATTTCGAATAGTCCATTACCTTTAAAAGTGGGGTGAATATGGGCAAAGTAAGATAGATCCTTACTAACCACCACTAAATGCATTTTTTTCGTGCTGACTGTTTCAAATTCATTAATCGGCTTATTATGTTTGTCCTTAATAAGGATCGAGATTGTTACTGGCTGGTTAGCTGTTATACTATCTGGTGCAGACCATTCTGAGAGTGTTTCATTACCGCTAACTGGCTTCATATTCATCATATGCTTACTATCCGTATTCATTGGGACTCTGGCTGCACCACAGGCAGATATAAATAAACAACTAATGAATAAGGGTACTAAAAAAATTTTTTTCAAAAGAAATACCCCTCTCAAATATTTTGCAAAACATAGGGTTTAGAAAAAAATTCAGTTTACTTATATCATAGCATAGTAAATGTGGGACTACTAAATGTAGGATTTGTTGGGGAAGAAAAACTGAACTCAGGGAGAATTTAAGTGACCTTACTTAGATCCTTTGTTTATAATAGGTGAAATGTTTTATAATGGAAATAGTTTGGATATCAATTCCTGTTCGTTTATACAATTTAATAATATTGAGATTAGTACAATAGCTAGGGGGAGCATATGGATGATTTAGTGATTTGGGGAATTTTAGGAGCAGGTGCTTTATTAATGAGCACCATAAGTGCAATTAGTCAGTTAAGAAGTGAGCTTGCCCGTGTAAACAACACATTAAATAAAATTGCTAAACAAGTTGGAGTTCCCGATGAAGTTACAGCGGATATACAAACTGAATTAATGAGCCTTATTGCAGACGGTAAAAAGATTAAAGCCATTAAAAGATATCGAATGGTCACAGGACATGGTTTAAAGGAATCCAAAGAATATGTGGATTCCTTAACTAGCGAAAGAATAAAATAGGTGTAACGATCGGATGATTTTAACATCTTTAATTTTTAGACGGAGCTACTTTTTTATGCAAATCATAAGGAAGGTAGGGAACTTTTTTAGGATTAAAATTAATAACATCTGAAGAATAGACTTCTACCATTAAGTTGTTTCCTATTGTTTTTGCTTGAATCAGAATGGGTTGATTGTATTTATTTGTAAAAACAAAATCTGGTCCATCCCAACTAACGGTAGCATCTCGTCCAGGTGGGATATAAGAAACTTGTCTGCTGTGTGAAAAACGTTTGATAATGTTTAACCCTGCATTATCCACAGCGTTAAAAAGGGTAGATGATACTTGACAAATTCCTCCACCGATATCTTCTGAATATTCTCCTCTTTTGATGACAGTGGCGGGCAAATATCCTTTTTCTGTGGTTCTTTTTCCCACCACTTTATTAAAAGAAAAGGTTTCTCCTGGAAAAACCACAAAATTATTAATAGCATTAGTAGCAAGATAAATATTATTCGTTCTTTCTTTATTATAGGTGTTGAAGGATGTTACATATTTTCCGATTTTTGCATTTCGAATATTTTCAAGTAATTCACTATCAACTTTAGGATAAATGGTTTGTAAGGGGAGCTCTAATTTAGATGTACCCTTGTTAAAATAATGCGAATAAACTCTTTCTGTGAAAATTTGGCGATGTAAACGGTATCCTACTTGTTCTGGTAAGATATTTCCTCTTTTATCAATCATCGCATTTTTAGGATCTTTAGCTACTTGTTTGTCAATATTGTCCATACATTTATTTAATTGTTCTGTATTAATCACGGGTAATTCAGGTATGTTCGTCGAAAAATCTGTACAATAATTGACTGATAAAGGCAGCCCATTGTTAGTGATTGCTAAATGGTCTGGCATATTCACAGGATGAGATAAAACAAATAGCCCAAGTAACCAAGTAAAATTCATATATAGACAACCTCCCATTTGTTAATATGGGCAGAAATATTCCTTTCATGTAGTGGCTTGATGATTAATTAATGGTAATATTCTAAGTTAAAATGGAAGGAGTTGGAGAAATCGTTATGCATAAATGGAAGCATTTAATTGCAGGGATGATCGTTTTATTATGTGCTTGTAATCATCAAAATGAGCCCAAGAATCAAACTCTTCCGGACAATACCCTTCACAAGGAGGTTAGTAAGGCAACACTCCCAAAGGTTGACCATATATTGATTGTTGTGGAAGAAAATCACTCTAAAAGTCAGATTGCAGGTAATTCATCCGCACCCTATATGAATTCATTAATGAAGCAGGGAGCAAATTTTACCAATTACCATGCCATCCAACATCCGAGCCAGCCCAATTACTTGGCTTTGTTTTCAGGATCGAATCAAGGGGTAATGAATGATAAAATGCCTCGTTCAAAATTCTCTACTGACAACCTTGCAAGTGAATTAATTAAAAAGAAATACACTTTTAAGGGATACTCGGAGGGGCTGCCTTCAGTCGGCTATGATCGGGAGTCGGCTGGAAACGGATATGCTCGAAAGCACAATCCTTGGACTAACTTCTCAAATATTCCTACAGAGGCTAATCAATCAATGAAAGATTTCCCGAAAGATTTTTCTCAATTACCTACGGTCTCGTTTGTCATTCCAACCCTTGATAATGACATGCATGACGGTACTATCAAGGAAGCTGATCAATGGTTAAAAGAACACATCGATCCGTATGTCCAATGGGCAAAAACCCATAATAGCCTTTTGGTTGTTACTTGGGATGAAGATGAAGGATCAGACAAAAATATCATACCGACCTTCTTTGTGGGACCGATGGTAAAAAAAGGTTTATATGACTCAGATGTTAATCACTATAACTTATTAAGAACTATAGAAGATATATACAGGCTGTCCCATGCAGGCAATGCTAAAACTAGTGAACCTATCAAAGAAATATGGAAGTGAAAAAAGCATTAACAATAAGGGCCATCTACTTGGATGGCCCTTAAACTATTGATCCTCGTGAAAAGGTAAAACAATTGTTAGTTCAATCATTTGATTTTTATAATCGACATGTATTGTTCCACGATGCAGTTCAATAATACTTTTGGTTATAGCTAATCCTAATCCAGCTCCAGACTTATTTGAAGAACGTGAGGTATCTACCCGATAAAAACGATCAAATAATCTTGTAACCTCTTCTTTGGTTAAGGTTTCACACGGATTTGAAACAGAAATTTGAACTGACTGCTTGTTTTTTATCATCTTTACATAAATGTTTCCAGGAGGAGTACTATATTTAATTGCGTTCGTTAACACATTTTCTAACGCCCGGACCATTTGATTTGGATCAATTTTCATCATTATTTGTTCTTTTGGGAGATCGTTACTAAATTTAACATTGTTATCATTAGCGATAGGGTCAAGTTCGTCCATTAGCTGCCTGATCATTTGATTTAGACTAACTTTTTCTTTTTTTAGCTGTACACCCTCATAATTTAACCGGGTAAAATCAAAAAGATCCTCAATTAATTTTTTTAATTGTTCAGATTTTCCGTAAGCGATATCCACGTATTCATCTAATTGTGTTTGGCTCTTGTATTGATGGTCTTTCACAAGTCTCAAATAACCCATAATCGACGTTAACGGCGTACGTAAATCATGGGAAACATTGGTGATAAGCTCATCCTTTAATTTTTCCGTTTGTCTTTGCCTTTCGATCATTTCGTTTAATTCGAAAGCCATATAATTGATATTGGTTGCAAGAGACCCCAACTCATCTTTACTTTTCTCCCGAATTCTATAGTTTAAATTTCCTTTCGCTATTTCCATTAAACCTAATGCAATCTCCTCAATTTCTTTCATTTTCCTTTTGGTGATCAGATAAAAACAAATAATAAACGTAACTAGCCCTAGAAGATAGGGAGTAACACCGGTTTCTTTTATATAAACAGTCGTGGATTTAGGGACACCACTTACAATGATATAGTTCTTTTCACCATCTAGTGTTATCGAATAAAGCTTAGTAATAGTGGGGTGTTCATCATGATCTTTTCCAACCAAAGTCTTTTGGGCATTTGTCATTACATTTTCAAGGTTGATTTGTGTATCACTTATTCCTTTGGCCCTGTATAGGACCTTTCCGTCTGAATTGGTAATGAGTGTATTGAGATTGAATTGTATTTTAGGTTTATTGATTAAATATTGAATAAATTCTGTTTTTGTTAATTGATAGACGGACTTCCTATCGTACGGGACCGTTACCCATTCCTCGGTTCCTTTTGCATAGGTAGGAGAACGTTTAAGAAACTTCTTTTTGAAAGCTGGATCCTCATTTCCTAAATCTAATACGAGTCCGTTTATATCTTGATTCATTTGATTAAATTGTTTGACCAAATCTCGTGCACTTTCATCAATCGTTACGACCCCTTCTGTAAAATCAAGTCTACGATCTTCATTAACAAAGAAGGGGCTTGCTGCTAAACCGACAAGCGTGGAAACAAGAATACAAAAAGCAAACGCTAATATCACCTGAATTCGTATGCTTGTCTTTACTAACAGAGCTAGTTTATTCAAATAGTTGTCACTCGAAGGAAGGAGGGACAACTGTTTCTTATTGTTCAATTTTATAGCCGACCCCCCAAACTGTTTTAATATACCGAGGTGTACGCGGGTTATTCTCAAGTTTCTCACGCAAATTTCGAATGTGAACCATGACGGTATTTTCGGATTCATAAAAGGGTTCATTCCATACCCGTTCATAAATTTTTTCTGTACTAAATACGACACCGGGGTTGCGAGCCAAAAGTTCTAAAATGGCAAATTCTCTTGGTGTAAGTTTTATTTCTCTTCCTTCTACCGACACTTCGTGAGTAGAAACGTTAATCATTAACTCATCTATGGAAAAGACATCCATTTGTGGGACTGTATTTGGTTGGGGCTTTCCATCCATTTGATTAAAACGGAGGTAACGACGGAGCTGTGACTTAATTCTTGCCACTAATTCCAAAGGTTGAAACGGTTTTGTAACATAATCATCCGCTCCTGTTGTTAAACCCATAATCTTATCCATATCCTGTGATTTGGCTGATAACATAATAATAGGAACATTTCTGCTTTCTCTGATTTTTAAACATGCTTGAATTCCATCTAAACGAGGCATCATGATGTCTAATACCACCAAATGAACAGTGTTTTCTTCCAGGATTGTTAGCCCCTCAATTCCGTCTGCTGCTTTCATTACGTTATATCCCTCATTATTAAGATAAATCCCGATTAAATCACGTATTTCTTTTTCATCATCAATAATTAGAATGGTTTCTTGTGACATATAAACCTCTCCTTTCTAATGGCTAAAGTTTACTCTATTCCTCTTAAGAAAAAACAATAGAATTTCTGAAGTTTTTCTTAAGATTTACTTTTACTTTTAAGAAAATCTTCAGAAGGAATGGCAGGTTTCCTTAAGAAGTTTTTTGTAACATACAAACAGACGAGGAGGAGTTCGGAAATGAATGGAAAATGGAAAATAGTTGGCATGCTTTGTTTTTTGCTGAGTATACCAGCGATGATGCTGGTTTATCCATATTTAAATACACCCTCTCGCGGTGTTCATACGCTTGTTACGAGTTTAGATAAAGCTATTCCAGTTGTGAAATTGTTTGTGGTTCCATACGTTGCATGGGTTGGTTATTTAACAATAACCTTAACATATTTTTGTTTCAAAGATTCTACACTTGCATTCAAAACGATTCTTGTTTTTGACCTAGGATTACTAGTTTGTTTTATCATTTATTATTTTTATCAAACGGTAGGTCCCGTACGCCCTGAGATAACAGGTGAGGATTTCCTTTCAAGAATTTTGCAGTATGTTTACCAGATTGATCAACCTTACAATTGCTTTCCAAGTATTCACGTTATGAGCAGTTACTTAATGATCCGAGCGATACGTAACAGTTCGCTCTCAAACAGATGGATCAAATGGAGCATCGTATGTTTCTCAACTTCTATTATTCTTGCCACATTGTTTATTAAACAACATGTGATTATGGATGTAGTAGCCGCAATTGTTTTGGTTGAATGGTTATTTAAAATAGTAGAACTTGTGCATAGTTGGATAGTAATGCCGAAACGGACCGTAAAACCTGTTGCCAAAAAATCTTTTTCAGTATAGCCATTTTTGCGAGTTAACCACAGGGTAATGTGGGGCAGTCGATACTCATAGATAAAATCACACAATTTAAAGGAGTGGAGAACAATGAAAGCAGAAAATAAAGAAAAAGTTTTAATTCTTACCGGTAATTATGGTGATGGTCATATTCAAGTAGCCCAAGCTTTACAAGACGCAATACAGATTAGATATCCGGCATTAGAGCCTGTAATTTATGATTTTATGGAATGGGTCCATCCTTATTCCAATCAGTTTAGCCGTTTCATTTATCTGCAGGGCGTGAAAAAATTCCCTCAGGTGTACGGCTTTATCTATCAAAAAACACGAAGAGTAAACAAACTATCCAATGTGATGAAGACCATTTTATCTACAGGCGTCGGCCGCATGCTTAAGTTAATTGAAGAAGTACAGCCAACGGTCGTAGTCAGCACGTTTCCCTTGGCTGCAGCGGTCATGTCAAAGTTAAAATCTTTAGGGTTAACTGACATTCCTTCTGTTACAACCATTACAGATCATACTGATCATAGCTGCTGGATATATCCTTTCACTGATCAATATATCGTAGGGTCAAATATTGTCCGTGATTCACTAATTAAATTAGGGGTTGAAGAGAATAGGATTGCACATACAGGGATCCCGATTCGACAGCAATTTTCTCAATTCTTTCAACGAGAGGAAATTATTGAGAAATACGATTTAGATCCACATATTCCTACCATTTTAGTGATGGGAGGCGGTTGCGGCATGATTGGGGATGGGAATTCCACCATTCAGGAGATTGATGCATTACCAAACCCAATTCAATTAATTATTGTTTGTGGACATAATGATAAACTTCGTATGCAATTACAGGAAAAGCTAAAGGATTCTAAACATCGCATTCATCTCACTGGTTATATTAATTATGTTCATGAAATAATGGCCATTTCCGATCTTATGATCACTAAGCCAGGAGGAGTGACTACTTTTGAAGCAATCGCAATGGAATTGCCGATGCTTCTTTATAAACCGATTCCTGGACAAGAACAGGATAACGCAAAATTTTTAGTTCATTCAGGGGTGGCGCTTCAGGCTGCAACTGATCGAGATTTGATCGATCATTTATCGAAAATATTAAACAATAAAAATCTACTTCAACAGATGAGAGACAATTCAAAACAGTTTCATCCTAAAGAATCAGCTTTTGCCTCAGCAGAAGTAATAATGAAAACCAAAGAAGCCAACAACAGTTTGGCTGAACTAGTGTGTACGTTTGGTTACTAAGTTAAGAAGAAGGTGAAATATGGAAAATATCATATTAGCATCAAACAAATGTAAAAAGTTGATGGGAGCTCGTTTTTTTTCGATGGGAAGTTTGATTATTTTCTTACTTTTCACAGGATTATATATATATTTTCTTCATTCAGGAGCAGCAAAAATATGGCTTGAATCCGTTCGTAATCTTGGATTATTTGGGATAATCATTGGTATTTTGATTCAAACGGTGGTAAATGTCATACCTGCTCCCGGCGAATTCGTCTCACTATTTCTTATTGAAATATATGGTCCAGTTGCAGGTGGGATCTATTCTTGGATTGGCGGGATCTTAGGGGCACTACTTGCCTATCATCTAGCCAATTGGATTGCTCGACCTATAATAGAACCGTTGGCAAAACCATATATGGAAAAAGTACAAGTTTGGCTGCAAAAACAAGGGGATATAGGACTTTTGCTTATTCGCTTTGTACCATTGGTTCCTTATCATTTTATCAACTATGCGGCAGGTATATTGCGAGTAAATAAAAGAGCCTTTTCATGGTCGACTGCTTTAGGGATATTGCCTTATACGATATCTGTAAGCTGTCTATTTGCAGGGGTACGTCATGGGAAATTGATTCCTTTTATGCTTGGCGGCGGTCTGTTTATTCTGTCTTCTGTCATAAGTATTGTCATGAAAAAAAAATGGAATAAGTCCATATAAAATATTTATGAATATGAACCCATACTAGACAAAAACGAAGAGGAGAGGACAGGAAATGTTAAATATTATTTTACTTGTGTTGTTCTTCCTTGCACTTTATTGGATAGTTCCATTTCTGCTTACCGCTGGTGCAGGTATCGGGGTTTTAAAGAGGAAAGATACTTCTGAAAAAGTTGCTTTTACTTTTGATGATGGTCCAAATCCCATTTATACACCGCAGCTATTGGATTTGTTAAAAAAAAATAAAATAAAAGCGACATTTTTTGTCGTTGGTTCTAAAGCTGAAAAATACCCAGAGTTAATAGATAGAATGCATGCCGAGGGACACTTAATTGGCATGCATAATTATGTGCACAAATCTAACTGGGTGATGTGGCCTCGGACGGTTCGCCAGCATTTAACGAAGACTGCTTCCATTATTGAGAAAATTACTGGAGAGCGGCCTATTTACTATCGTCCGCCATGGGGATTATTAACTTTATTTGATTTTCTACTAATAAAAAAGTATAAGATGATCCATTGGTCGGTAATGGCAGAAGATTGGCGCAGTAGAGGCGGCAGTGAAAAAGTTGAAAAAAGATTGTTACGGGATATTAAAAAGGGGGATGTTGTCCTTCTTCATGATTGCGGAGAAACAGTCGGGGCTGATGTAGATGCACCGAACAATACCATTACTGCATTAAAGGAAGTATTTAAAGAATTATCAAGTCGTAGGATATCTTGTGTAAGAATAGATGAGTTGTAGAAGGAAAAGGACATAAGGTAGGTTTAACCATCTTTTGTCTCATTTCATTAATAGTGATAAGCTAATAAAAGCTGATATCATAAAGTATAGAGGTTCATTGTGTTATCACATTTCAATTTTTCATCGATTATATACAAAAAAGAGGATTATTACTTATGAAATTAAAATCACATCTTGCCATTGCATTTGTCATTAGTGCAGTCTGTATGATCGGATTTAGTTTAATGTCCTTATTCATCAGCGATCATAAGATCGTTCACTTTGACACCAAGGTAATCCGAGCTATTCAAGGAATGGAGTCACCACCCCTGACAAATGTAATGAAAGTTTTCACCTTTATTGGTTCTGCACCCTTTGTGATTGTCTTGAGTATCGCTATATTGTTTTTTCTTTATAAGGTATTACACCACCGGATGGAATTAATTTTATTTATCGTTTCTATATTTGGGTCTGCAGCTCTAAATGGACTTTTAAAACATTTTTTTCATCGGATTAGGCCCAACTTACATCGCTTAATTGATATTGGAGGATACAGCTTTCCCAGTGGACATGCTATGAATGCCTTCAGCGTTTATGTGATCATAACGTTTTTATTATGGCGTCATATTCCAAGAAAATCGGGAAGGATCTTTCTTATACTATTTAGTTCTTTCATGGTCCTTGCCATTGGGGTCAGTCGAATTTATTTAGGTGTGCATTATCCTAGTGATATTGTTGGGGGGTATTTCGCAAGTGGTTTCTGGATGGCTACAGCTATTTGGGTTTTCCAATTCTATCAAGAAAGACATAATAAGTCCCATAAAAAAGCTCTTATCTCTGATTGACATAAAAATTGGTTTAATATCATTCTACCTTGGAAATAGGATATAAGCCTATGTTTCTTCCCATGTTTTATGTATCACTTCTATAAAATGAAAGGTTACTAGTAAAAATTACAAGTAACCTTAAGCAATTTTTATTAAGTTTTTTTATACGAATTAAATTTAAAAGGAATACTTTCAAATTCTCTCAGCCTTACACAGTAAATCAGACAATGTATTAGTTGCCATTGGAGAAGCAGAATTATTTATTGATGTATCCGGTATGACAAAAATGGGACCTGCGTTATGATGATTCTTTCAAGGAGTATGAAGAATGAAGCTGGAATCTTGTGATATTATTTCTTTTCAACTTTTACTAATCCTTTACCCAAATTATTCTTATTAAAATAACATATAACCTCATCATCAATATGTATCTTAGCATCTGAAGTGACTTTGTTTGCAGAAAAAATGATTTCCGTTCCGTTATCATTTTTACCATAGTAATGGTTATCCTTAAACTTCGTTATTTTGTATTCTATGGTAGTGTACTTGTTGGTGCCATCGCTTTTTATGCTTGTGTTGTTAACCGGAGCCGAAGCTTGATATTTAACTAATACTAATAAAATTGCTAAAAGTATGACAAGGATGATGACTTTTTTTAGCATGTTACTCAACCTCCTTCTTAGTATTTTAAAAGTTAAAGGAGGAAAGTAAATCCTTCTTTCATCCTTAAGTCATTATTCCTATAAGCTATATATGAAAAATACGGTTTTGAAAGTTGGTCAGTCTTGATGAAAAGATGGGTCTATCCATTAAATCATTTTCTTAGAATGAACATTAATGATCAAATAAAAAAACTGGCTCAAAAGGTGTCGATTCCCCGTTTTTTGAGTCAGTTTCCTTTTGTTATTTAATATTTATTTAAGTTAATTCAGAATACGTTTTTCACCTTGAATTTCCTGAATCGTGCTAATATTTTGCGTGAATTCAAGCGTTCCTACATATTCACCTGCTTCATCCCTGACAGCAAAGTAACGGATGTACACGTATTTATCTTTAAATTTAATATAAAAATCTTCACCATCTTTGATACCTGCTTTAAATTCTTGTAATAATTGTTCAACTACATGAACACTCTTTGGTGGATGACAGTTTTGAACCGTTCTGCCAATAACCGCTTTGGTACGAGCAAAGATTCTTTCTTTACCGTGCGAGAAATAGCGAACAACATCATCTTGGTCGATAAAGGTAATATCAACAGGCAAGTGATTTAGCATAAGTTCAAGCTGTTTAAGCGATAGAATACCTGTTTCCAACCGAATATATCCTTCGGTTAGCGCATTCTCTTCAATCTGTTTTCGTTCAGGCTTCCATACACCTGCCGGTTCGGTTAAGCAGAAACCAATTTCATCACTCTCATGAGCAATTTTCACCCATTCGTCTTCCGTTAAGGTTTGCAATGCCATTGGAAATAAGATGTTTTCCTCTTTAAAGATCATTTCACTGACTTCTCGGATGACAAAATATAAGGCATCGATTACGGATTGTTTATCTCCGTTATAGTTGGTTATTTTCTCTTTTGCCTCTTTTATGGCGGCTCGGATTCCGTCATCCACTCCCCACATCACTTGAGTAGGGCCCATGATTCCGTACTTTTCTAGGTAAGGGAAGAGTAGATTCTCTTTCCTGCTGTAATGTTTGTCGATGTCTAGTAATAGATTTAAATCTTCTAGTAACTTAAACTTGTTTTCCTCAGTGTCTGCTTTTTCGAAACGCTCGAAATGGAGCAGCAGTTTAAAGTTTACCAACCTATCAATCTCTTTATTTTCTAATTTAAAGGTATGGATGGGGTGTCCAGGATGCTCTTCGGGCTTATCGGAACGGTGTATTTCCTCGATAGAACCTTTAAAAATCGCCGTATGAACTGAGCATAGACGCTGCACTTCTGCGACCGGAATTCCTTCTTCCTCCATCAGTGCTTGTTCTAATTTAGAAATCTCTGCCACAGAAATGTTACCTGCAGCTTCTTCAAAACGAGCCTTTACTTCCCCAACACTTTTGCCGTTGTGCAGGTCTTTAATAATCTCTTTTAAAACCGCTTGCCGCTCAGATTGGGTAATAGTTTCTTTTTCACGGTTATTGATGATTTCACTCATGATTCATTCTCCTCTATTGGTTGATTGTAAATCCATTCTTTTCAAAGGTCTCAATCACTTTTTCTAATGGTATTCCTTTCATACGGCATCCATTTGGCAATGTCATAACACGTCCGGCCGATTTTAGCATATTAGGATTTGTTATATTCTCAAAACCAAGTTCCTTCATAATCAGGATGATTTCGGGGTACTCGGTACATAATTGATAAACGGGTAGTTGAATATTCAATACTTTTGACATTGTTTTCACTCCTTGAAAGAGGGTGATAACTCTTCTCAATAGGAATATAACACAGGTATACATATAAAATTGTGATTGGAATCACAAACAAAATAATAAATGAGCGCAGTTGTTAAAATTATGTGAATTTCATCAGCAACCTGATGCATATAGAGGGAGAGTAAGACAAGAATATTCCCCTGAAAATCTTCTACACGTGTTGATGTTCCAAATTGTATTTTTTATCAAATTCTAATGCATGATAAGTACTTAATTCGAATGTGACATGCGTTTATTTCATACAAATAAATAAATCTTGAAAATTCCCCCAGCATTTACAAAATTGTTGTTCCACGAACAATTTCAAATTTTTATGAGAATGAGAAGGGTGCAAGTATAAAATTGGAGGGGGCTTAGTATGAAATTCACGATACAGTATATTCCTCTTAGTAAAATCAAACCTGATGTATCGATGAAAATCACAGAACACATTAAAAAACTTCAGAGGTTAATGTGGGATTGTATGTTTGTGTTGGTTGTCAGAAAAAATAAGAAGGATGGCAGTTACATTATTGTTAGCGGTCAAGATCGATTTGAGTCCATAAAAAAACACACCAAAAACATTTACGCACCTTGTATAGTTGATAAAAGTAATTCCCCTCGAATGGTATCTTGGCTTCATCGTATACGAAACAAACAACCCCTAGATGATTTTCCGTTATTACCCCCTAGCTGGTCCATTGTTCGATCCTTTTTGAAACAAGAGCCCCGTTTTAAAAATCTATCTCGTTCCGAACAAATTAGAGTCTTACTTATTGCGGCACGTTACAAGAAAACTGTGACCTATGCTATGAAAACAACTGTGGATGATATTTTAAGAAGTTACAAATAATAATATCTTGTGATAAGAATAATCAAAAATCGCCTAATCCATTAGGGAACAGAGGATCCCATTTTAGCACGAAAGGACGTAGTTGTTACATTAGTTCCTTTTAGTTTGAATGATTAATATAGAATGTCCGTTAAAGTCCAATGATGATTTCATTGGATTTTTCTTTTGTCTGTCTATTAAAATGACAAAATGGAAAAGGAGAAATCACATAACAATTAGGCATTTAAATTGGTGCTGATTTTTAGAATTTGATGTTTTTTATTCACATATTTACATAAGGGAGATTTTCATTATTAGCATTATCTTTTACTCTTAATTGGATAATTTTACCTGAAATGGGGATTACTAATTTATAGAGGATGCTTAATCTATTTTTAATAAAAGGAGAAAAAATGGCTGAAATAATAGGGGTAAGTACATGGATTTTAGCGGCAATACGATGGGGGGATTGGAAAAATTGGCCAAAATACTATTCAACAATCCTTTATTTTCTTCTCGGTGACGCACTGTATTATTATGTCAGTTATACCCATCGACTGTGGTCTCTGGAGCCGACGTGGCCACTTAAAAACGAAGTGATTTGTATAGCAGGGGAGTTTATTGTATTTGCCTGTACAATTTTAATCTTTATGGGCAAGTATCCTTCCCATCTTTTTATATCTATTCGGTGGACAGCGATTTGGGTAATGATCTATACAGCAAATGAGGCCATTCTTTTATGGACCGGGACTTTTTCTTATCATCATGGTTGGACCATTTTTCATTCGTTTTTGTTTAATATTCTTTTGTTTATACTGCTGCGGCTGCATTATAAGAAACCATTATGGACGATGTTATTTTCGATACCCATCACAACAATCCTCATTTTGATTAATGAGATTCCATTAAAATAGTAATGGGTGATATAAACCCAAAAAACTATTCTGCACTAACTTATCCACTTCTTTTCGTCATTCATATCGTTCATTTGTCTTTCTTCCGGCAATTAAAAAAGAAAGAAGACTATTTCTAACATGGCTGCTTCGTTAGCTAATTAGGACAAGGGCATCAGAAAACGGCATATGGTTGTCCGAATGCGGGGGGAGATTGGGATAGGCGCATTTAAAAAGAACTCCATCACGACTTAAGTCATATAATATGTTTGAATGACTGTGAAGGGGATGAGGAAAATGTATCAGGGCCCTATAGCATACCCATACTACGTTAATACACCAACATATAACTCAAACTTTATACCAAGAACTCAACAAGGAAACCATCAAGAGGTATGTGAAGCGATTCTTGCTGGAATCAAAGGGAAAGCTTCTGTAATTGATTTTTATAGTCGATTAGTCAATATAGCACCAGATTTAACGCAAAAAAATGACATTCTTCATGTTTTAGATGATGAAAAAGTGCATTTACAACAATTTACTAATATATATTTCATGCTTACTGGAAGGCAGCCTGAGTACCATATTGAACAAATACCTTTTCATTCTTATCAAGAAGGTTTGAGAAAGGCTTATGAAGCTGAATTATCGAAGTATCAAGAATATCAGAATAATAGTTATTTGCTAGCTCAAAATCCACTCGTTCGAGATGTATTCTTGCGTGTTTCTTCAGACGAGATGGGGCATGCAAAACGAGTGGGATTGTTACAATCATTTAAGGGTCAAGATAAAATGGTTTTAAAAGATTATGGACCGGAGCCTTTTGTCATCGATATTGAAAAGGCTGCAAAGAAAAACAATAATTATCGGACAGCTTTATGGACAGGACAACATTTGCAAGTTACCTTGATGAGTATCAAGGTGGGAGAAGATATTGGGTTGGAAATTCACCCTGTCATTGATCAGTTCTTACGGATTGAACAAGGTCAAGGGGTTGTTCAAATGGGAAAACGTAAAGATCAATTAGATTTTGTGAAAAAAGTATATGACAACTATGCCATCATGGTACCGGCTGGAACATGGCACAATGTTACCAATACGGGGACTATCCCGCTAAAACTTTACTCAATCTATGCGCCGCCGCAGCATCCGCATGGTACCGTTCATGTAACAAAATCCGAAGCCATGGCTGAGGAATAAAAATTACAGATAATAAGTTGAAAAAATAATATTATGCAACTCCAAGTTATATAAAGGAGTTTATTATTACATTTAGAGTGCATAAACTACTGAAAGATCGCTGCGGCGATTTTTTTTGTTGGTTCACTTGGAGATTATAGAATGGACCAAATATTATTCTAAAAATAATAAAAACACTAATTGACAATCGTTATCAAAGGAAATATTATATAAATAGATGAAATTGAAATTCATTATCAATTAAAACTCATTTACATTAAGGGGGACCCTATGGGAAAGAAATTATTACTTTTGATATCTATCATTCTATTAATCTTCGGAATAGGGGTACATAATCCTGTTTTTGCTGTTGAAAATTCAAATGAAGATATGAAAAAGGCTGAAGTATCAGTTGATCAAGCCCTTGATTTAGCTTCTAAAGGGGACCTTTCGGGAGCAGAAAAGGCTTATGATCAATTTAACAAAACATGGAGACAAATTGAAGAAGGGATTAAAGCTGATTCGGCCACGGCATATCGTGATATTGAATCGAATATGGGAAAGGTCGTTTACGCCTTTACCATTAAAAAACCAGATCAAGTTATAGTGGCTTTACAGGATTTAAAAGCGGTTAACGAAAAATTTGCTAGTGGCGGTTATCCTAAAGAAGCAGGTTATAAGAAAAAGGACATAACTTTAGATGATTTTATCTTACTTTTACAAGAAACCAAGAAGGAGATAAAGGAACAAAATCAAACGAAAGCACTTGATGGAATAAAGAATGCTAGTGATAGCTGGTTAAGCGTTGAAGGGGTTGTCGTTGCACAATCAGCCTCCGTATATAGTGATTCGGAAAGAGATTTGGTTACCATTCAAGCCATGCTTTCTGATAATCCACCAAATTACGAACAAGCTAATAGAGTCATAGATAACATGGTTAAATATTTAACTCCTCTGGCTAATAAATCTCAATATACTTATTGGGATGCGGCCATGATTTTAATTCGTGAAGGTTTAGAAGCATTACTGGTCGTGATTGCGCTTATGTCTTTTGTAAAAAAATCCGGAGAAGGTAAGGGAAAAGGCTGGATTTGGTCTGGTGTATTATCAGGACTCGGAGTTAGTGTAATCCTTGCGATCATAGTTAAATTCGTCATATCGTCCGGAGCTTTTGGTAACAATAATGCCCTTATAGGCGGGTGGACAGGGGTTTTTGCAGCAGTCATGTTACTTTATATGAGCTATTGGCTGCATAGTCAATCCAATATTGCTGATTGGAATCGATATATTCGAGAAAAAAGCCAAACAGCTTTAACCACAGGTAAACTTGTTTCACTAGGAGTACTGGCCTTTCTTGCAGTATTTCGTGAAGGAACTGAAACAGTCTTATTTTACATCGGAATGGCAAGTCAAATAAAACTTCAGTCCTTATTAATTGGTTTTCTAATTGGAGCTGTGATACTTGGGATTTTGGCTTATTTGATGGTATTTGTAGGCTTGAAATTACCACTGCGTCCATTCTTTATGATATCTAGTATAATCGTATTTTACCTTTGTATTAAGTTTACCGGTATGGGAATTCACAGTCTTCAGCTAGCAGGTTTAATTCAAACAACCAATACATCTAGCATACCAAGTATAGGGTTTTTTGCACTCTATCCTTCATGGGAAAGTACAATTCCACAATTAATACTTGTTGTAGGTGCAGTTATAATTATTTTATCTAAAAGATTGAAAAACAAAAAACTTATTACCGTAAACAAAAATAACATTGAAAGTAGGAAGTTATCATGAAAAAAATAACATCTATGGTTTTAGCAATCGGACTTGGTGGATCCTTAATATTAGCGGGTTGTAGTTCTGAAAATAGTAAGGTATCAGATGGAGTAAATAAAATGTTGGATACCACGGAAGAATTGTCAAAAGCAATTGATAGTGGCGATCAAGCGAAGGTTAAAGAAGTTGGACCGCAATTAGAAGATCAATGGTCTTCTTTTGAAGATGATGTTAAGAAAGATAACAAAGATTTATACGAGAAAATTGAGAAGTATCTTGACCCAACCATTGCAGGTTCAGAAGCAGCTACGTTGGATAAAGAAGCATTAGGTAACTTGAACGACCAACTTACTGATGCATTGAAAGAATTGGATGAAAAAACAAAGTAAATGATCGTAAACCTCGGAAAAAGGGACTTTTTGATAAGTCTCTTTTTTGATGTGATTTTAAATCGTTCACACATAGGATAATCTTCCTTTTAAAAAGTGAAAACATATTAAGAGCTGATAACTAATGCATCAGAAATACGAAAGAGGAAGTATTTTCTGCCTCTTTCGTATTATAATCTTTAATTTGGTTCGACATGGACATGGACATCATAAACGTTGTGTTCATTCATTAATCTCTGCTCCACCTCGGTTGCAATATCATGAGCTCTTCGAATATCTAAATTAGAATTTACTAATATGACAATGTCCACCACTACGTTGTTACCATAATTTCTCGCTTTTATATCTTTTACACCTTTTACACCATAGCAATTTTTAATTGTTTCTTTATATATTTCTATTAATTTTTCATCGAACCCATCAGTCAAATTATGAGAAGCATCTCTAAAAATCTCCCAGCCTGTTTTACAAATAAGTAAACCCACTATTATAGCAGTAAAGGGATCCAGCCAAGGCAGCCCAAACTGTGTACCAATAATTCCAATGAATGTTCCTACGCTGACCCAGGCATCTGATAGATTATCTTTTGCCGCTGCCCTAACAGATTGACTATGTACTTCACTGGCCAATTTTTTGTTATAACGATAAACAAAATACATAACCACCGCACAAAAGAGGCCTGTCCATGCAGAAATCAAATCTGGAGTTTCATTTATTCCATTAAAAATGCTAGTAATCGCTTCATATGTCACCTGTATTCCAACAAACAACATAATAAATGAAGCTACCATCGAGGCAATTGTTTCAGCTTTCCAGTGCCCATATGGATGGTCATCATCAGCGGGGCGCTGGGATAATTTTAAGCCCACAAGTACAGCGATTGAGGCAATGATATCAGTGGTATTGTTTAACCCATCCGCTTTTAACGCCTCAGAATTTGCCATAAATCCAACAACCAATTTTACGGCAGACAAGCAAATATAAGCAATAATACTAATTATTGCTCCCCGTTCTCCGCGTTTTAAATCCAAATATGCCTGTTCATCCATTTTTCTCACCCGCTTTTTATCCTTTTTCATTATGAAACAAAATATCAAGTGGGTCTAGAGAAACCTTTTGTCGTTATGCTAACTAAGTAATCGGGCTGAAAAAAAGTTTCGTAGGGGAAACTTCTGATGAATTAAAATGTATATTCAAGGATCCATTTTGTAAGTTCCTATAAGAAAAATAGTCTTAATGTATGCCCATTAAAATTTTTTTGTGCTTGTCCCACAAATGTCCAATCATTCCTATAAAAATTTTCATTATATACATTATGATAGGAGGTGACTATTAAAATGAGTAATCAAAGAATGAGTAATCAAAGCTTTGTGAGATTTGCATCTGAGCTTGTAGGTGAAGAAGTAGAAGTTATCACAAATAATGAAACTTTTACAGGGACTTTGGAATATGTCGGTTCAGATCACCTTATCCTAGTAACTAGAGTAAGAGGACGTCGTGTAAGATTAGCGATTCGTATTGCACTAATTATTGCGCTTTTCAGATTACTATCTGGACGTACCTTTACTTTATAGTATTAAAATAACCATTTTATAAAATTAATAAATTTATAAAAAAGAGTGGAAATTCATCCACTCTTCTTTTGTTTCAATTAAAAAATTTTACATCTGATACATTATTTGGTGTAAATGAAGAAATACTAAAATCGCTTCCCTTAGTAAGCTTATTAAGACGTCTTAGCGCCTCATCAAACTCTTCAGTAGACATTTGTTTAGTTGCTAGTAGGGAAGTAAGGATGGCAAATGCTATAGGAGTCGTATCAACAAATACATCAACATGTACATCTACGTCGGAATTACCGCTTTGGCCAATCTTGTTTATGTTTTCGCTTTTTATATTTATATTTTCTTCTTCAAAAGCACGGGATTCGGAAGAGTTTGTAGTATTGCTTGAGTTTAGCCAACTAGGGGTATACTTGCTCTTACCCTTATATCTTTCCATATATTCCACCTATCTTAATAAAGGGTGGAATACTTTTATCCCACCCTCGATTATTAAATTAGAAATCTACATCCACATTAGTAGTTTGATCTTGCTCGTTATCTTGCTCTTGGTCAGATCTTACACGTGCATTGCTTCTGCTGTTTAATGTAATATCTACACGAGAATTTCCTGAGTTATTGATTGTTGCTCTAGCAACATTTGTATTTCTGTCCGTATTACGTACGTCTGCCTCTGCCTCTGATTCTGAACGATTGCGAATATCATTTTCAAAATCATTATTTACATCAACATTTACATTTGTGTTAGTGTTATTACGGCGATTTCTTCTTGAATTTGCCATATTAATTTTCTCTCCTTGCCATTTTGTAATTTATTTTTAGAGTTTTCGAGTCAATGTCTATATGAATATCTCTTAAAAATCTACATCCACATCAGTATCTTGGTTTTGCTCACTATCTTGCTCTTGATCACTTCTAACACGCGCATTGCTGCGGCTGTTTAATGTAACATTTACACGAGCATTTCCTGAGTTTTCGATCGTTGCTCTAGCAACATTTGTATTTCTGTCTGTATTGCGTACATCTGCCTCTGCTTCAGATTCTGAAGTGTTTCTTACTTCATTATCAAATTCATTATCAACATCTACATCTACATTTGAGTTATTGTTGTTATTGTTATTTCTAGCAGAACCTCTAAACACATTTTGATTTCCGAAATTATCAAATTCTCTTGTTCTTCTCAAATTGAATCAACTCCTTTCCCTTTTTCTATAAGCATTTTATTCCTATATTTGTACAATGGTATGGACAAGTTACCGAGGACAAACACCCTTTAAACTGTAAAAAAATAAAATTTAAATCGGAACCTAAGATACAAGGGAATAAGGTTAATTTATTTGACGAATGTCATAAAAATTTCCTATTTTGAACAGCAGGAAAAAAAGGCGTACCAAGTACCAAATAATGTAGGATTGGTTAGGAAATTAAATGAAGAAAGCATTGAATTAGTTCATGGTTTTCGTGATTTTAAAAGAAACCTTCTAATATTAATAATAAATTGTAAAGTTAGTGGATTTAATTTCCCATTGCTTGTTGATCACATTGCACGGGAAGCGGAGTATTTTATGAGGACCTTAACAAAGTTTAACCAGGGAATATTAGAGAAGCAGCGAATGAAAAGTAATGGTTATTTAGAGAACCATCCTTAATTAGAGGAACCACGTTTTACATGGAAAGTAGAACTAAAAAGTAATTGATTTTGTTTATATGAACAGGCGAATGGCCGTCGAATGAGAAATGGAATTTATGCCCATAATAAATATATATAAAGACTAAAGGATGATTCCTATGATATATATTTATAATGATTACGGTGGGACACATACTACATCTTTGGCTGCGGCCTATCATTTAAAACAATTGCCTCAATCCGAAAGAAAACTAACCTCCGAAGAAATATTGAATGTAAAATATTTTAATAAACTTACGAGAAAGGATTTTGGAAAACTTCTCTATCATGGGGACGATGAGGATGGCAACTCCGTTTATACGATTGGATGCAAACGGGAGAAACTCGTTGTACCAGCATTGAAAGAGCTGACGTTATTACTACAAGGGAAATATCATTTTAATGAGAAAATTATTTTCTCTTATACATCGCCAACCGTTCCATTGCCGATGTCACTTGGAGGATTTTTTTCGAGAGGTTTGAAAATTGACTTTATTGGTGTACCATTGTTAGTGATCGGTGCTAAGCAATGCTGTGATAATATTTTTCGATTGGTTGAAAACACGAAACAGATTGGTAGGACCTCTTTTAATGAAAATGTGATTATTTTAGAAAATAAAGTGTACAAGTAGTAGCGCCAACATATTTTTTAGTAGTCCAATGAACTTTTCATTGGATTTTTCTGTTATATTCTTCTTATAAAAAGAAAACAATAAAACATTATCCTTCAATGAACTTGTGAATAAAATTAAGAAAAGGGGGATACTAATTTGAAAAAAATTGCTTATTTATTAGCCGGACTAATTATTATTTTTGGTTTAGCAGCGTGTAATCATCAACAAGATGAAACAACCAATCAAGATTCACCAACTTCACAAGCACACGATGGAAGCGTGAACCAAGATCCGCAAACTTCACCTGTAAAAGGTGGAACAACCGATCAAAATCAACCAACCACTCCGGTTCAGGAGGGAACAACAGACCAAGACCAACCAACTTCACCTGCACCTGAGAAAAAGGTTTATCAAAACAAAGTGTTTAAAGATGTAGTTGTAACAGAGTCAGAGGATAAATTTATTGTTACAGGGAAAGCTCAGGTATTTGAAGGAGTATTTCAATATGTACTTTATGATGGAGAAAAGATATTAATTCAAAATCATTACCAAACAGACGGGGCGCCTGCATGGGGAGAATTTGAACTCACTTTTGAAAAACAGTTAGTATCTTCAAATGAAATTAAACTGGAATTATTTGTCTTCTCAGCAAAAGATGGTTCAAAAGAAAACACTTTAGAAATTCCCATTCCAAAACCAAAGTAAGTTTTAATAACACCACAAAAAGTACCTGTCAACCTAACGGCTACGGGTACTTTTTGTGTTTTGGAAATTTCATTAAAAAAGTAGAATCCAGCTAACTATTAATAATACGTGGTCTATCTTCCATTTGAGGTGGTTCCTCAAACCATCCATTATTCATCATTAATTCTATTCCTTCATGGCCATAAAGATAGATATCCTTTGCTAATAATGACATTTTCATGTTGATATCGTTTCTGAGACTAAACATTGCCCCAAAGCTGCCCCCAACAAGACCAAATCCATTTAATAGGCATATGCAATACATCATCAATTTTTCAGAAAAAGGGGCAACTTTTGAGATGGTTACAATACTTCCGGAAGTGGCAGAAAAATGTACATTTGCTTCTAATAAAATTTCTTCATATGTTTGGATTTGCTTTTTGGCAAGCTCTAACCCCTTAACAAAATACTTTTTAACCTTTTTGTTTTCAGCACATTGTGCAAACCCAGTAATAAGTTGCATACCAATGTTATTTGTTTCAATTCCGTGATGAATAATCCCTAACTCAATAGAATTTAACGATCTTTTGTCACCAAATGGTTTAAACCCTTTCATATATTTATCACTTTTGACAAACTCAGTTGTTTTTGGCAGTGTCATATTAGGAGGAAGAGTCAAAATTCCTTTATTCAGTAAATAAACGGTGGTTAATTTATAGATCTTTTGCGTGACTGTCGTAAGTCCTTCATAGATCGCCATCACATCTTTTCGATAGGCCATATTCATATTTATCGTATATAGCCCCATACTTACTTCTTTCAGAATACGAAGAAACATAATGTCAAATCCATTATCGTATAGTTTTGGGGCTTCCAAGTTCACATCTTCATTTCTAAAACCAATTGGAATTACCATTCCTTCCTTTTCAAATAAAGATTCGATTTCAACAACAAAGAAATGTAATTCCTGCCACAACCCGCCCATGAGATTACTTGCTTCTTGGTCATCACTCTTAGTCATAAAATATTCTAAGATTCTAAGGATCATTGTTTTTTCTTGATAGGTAAGCCATAGTGTTCCTACTTCCGAGGCACTTATAGGGTTTTTTTTCTCCAAACCGATATACCTCCTGACATCATATATTTTCCCTTTTTATTGAAAGTTTGTAATTATTGATTTTCTCGAACATTTGTCATTAGTTTAGCTCAGCCCAGATGGTTATGTAATATTAACTAATGTTCCCATTTTTTTATTCAATATGAAATATGGACTAAATATTAATTGAAATTTTATTAAATCAATGTGATGAAAGGGAGAATGGTATCCTGATAAATAAGGAAAACTATTTTAAAAGCAGTGAAGAGGGTAGTAGGTAAATGCATGTTGCTATAGCGATTCTAACCATTTTGGCTTCGTTCAAGTGGGCTGATTGGAAAAACTGGAGAGAGTATCATGCTAGTATGTTTTTTATTTCAACTGGCGGCTTAATGTACGAATATATTGTTAAAGAAAACACTTTATGGAAGTTTCATCCTGATTTCTTATATGGGCATGAAATGGTTGTCCTGGTTTATGCAATTATTACGATGCCCGTTAGTATTTTACTATTTCTTTCTCACTTTCCTAAAAGCTGGATTAGGCGGTTTTTCTACATATTGGTTTGGTCTGGTATGTATATTTTCGTTGAATGGGTCCTAATGGAGTTTGGAAGAATCTCTTATCAGAATGGGTGGAAATTTTGGTATTCTTTTTATTTTGATATTGTCATGTTCTCCGTCATTGCTCTGCATCAGTATAGACCCTTTAAAGCCTACATTATCTCATTACCAATTATCCTTTTCTTAATTATTTACTTTGAGATTCCTTTTAAGTTTGCTAAATAACAAAAAAAGCCATTCATTTAGAATGGTTTTTGAATGATAGCAGTATGTATGTAACAAAATCAATATAAAAAAGAAAGGAAACTAGGATGCATAGCCCTGGAGTTTCCTTCAAGAAAGGTATTAGGCAAATTTATTATAGTATTTAAGTACTTTCTATTTCAAACAACTTGTCAGGTTTTCTAACACGGTATTCCAATTTGCATTCACTTAAAATCAGAGGAATCGGTGTAATCGTAGCGGATCCCGTCTCTTTGGGCATCAGTTATTTCTTTTACCTGTTCCTGATTAGATTGTTGAACTTCTTCGTTACTGCTTTGTTGATTATCGTGCTGCCTATTATTTGATTTCATCAAATAACCCCCCTAATTTCAATTTTCACCCCCATATTATTACTTGAAAATAAATAATTATTCAGACGTCCATTATTCAAGAAATTTAACATCAAAGGTAATTAATAACTTGTGATTTTGGAGAAAATAAAGAAGTTGTTATGAAAGAAAAATAGTCCGTGCAGCTTTTAAATAAAGGAAGTTTCTTAATGGAAAAAATAAAAATTAATTCCTATCAAATGTTTGTCTTAGTAGTCCTGTTTGAAATGGGTAGTGCCATACTATTTGCTCCAGGATCACAAGCGAAACAGGACGCTTGGATTAGTATTTTGCTTGGATTAGCAGTCGGTCTAGTACTTTTTTGGGTATATTATCGTCTCTATAAATTCTTCCCTGATGTCCCACTGACTAGTTATCTTCAAATACTAGTGGGAAAATGGATTGGAAGGTTTATTGGATTTTTATATGTGATTTATTTTATGTATCAGGCAACAAGAATATTGCGTGATTTTGGGGAGCTTTTAGTAACATCCATTTATACCAATACTCCATTGTTTATCATCAATTCACTAATGTTATTAACGATCATTTACGCGATTCATAAGGGACTAGAGGTCATTGCAAGAGTTTCTGAGTTGTTTTTTATCTTTATCTATTTGTTTGCATTAGCGGGGTTTTTGGTGATTATGTTTTCTGATTTAATCCATTTAGAAAACATCAAACCGATATTTGAATATGGAGTAGTGCCTGTCATTAAAGCTTCCATGCAAACTACGATTTATTTCCCATTTGGAGAAATGGTTACCTTTACGATGCTTTTACCGTTTTTTAATAATCAAAAAAAAGTAAAATGGGTGTGTCTTGGTGGGATGCTATTAGCAGGGATTAATATTGTGATTACTTCTGTAGTCAATATTTCTGTTCTTGGAGTAGATTCTTTCACACGTTCTACTTTCCCGCTATTAACTACCATTAGTAGGATCCATTTTTCAAATTTTTTAGAAAGATTAGATGTATTCTATATTCTTTATGTAATCATAGCTGGTTTTTTTAAAATTACGATCTTTTTTTATTCTGCTGTATATGGGGCTGCAGATATCTTCAAGATTGAAGATCATCGTAAGCTGGTGTTTCCTGTAGGGGTTATAATCTTATTTGGATCTATAACAATTGCCGCTAATTCTTCCGAACATATTGACGAAGGATTGAAGTATATTTCATTCATTTTACATTTACCATTTCAAATTATTATTCCGATTGCTCTGCTGATTATAGCTTTTTTTCGATTTGGTAAAAGAGATAAGTAATTTGCGGAGGGATATTTTCCCTCCATTTTTACTGTTAAACTTATTTTTTCAGCATCATCGTGATAATGTATTAGTGAAAAATGGCAGTTCATATGCAGGCCTGAACAACGACACGATTATATTCCGGGAATTTTATTAAATAAATTGTCTTTTTGTTGATCTCCACTCTTATGAGAATTTCCGTTCTGTTTTTCATTTAAAATATCAGAAATCTCCTTACGAGTAATCGGTTGAGCATGTTCCATCAGTTCAAAGCCTAATCCACCATCAGATTCAATGGTAGCGGTTTTTATATTAGCTATATAAGCGATGCCTTTTTGACGGAGTTTCATCTCCAGCTGTTCTGTTGTCAATCGTAATTTTTTTAAGTTATCTTCAACAATTTCTCCATCACGGATGACGACAGTGGCACTCCCGATTAAATATCGTTGGATTTTTTTAAACCTCATCTGAACAGATTGAATCAAAATTAAGTAAAGGATGAAAAAAGTTAAAATAATTATAATTTGCCAGAATTTATGTTCTTTTATCGCATGTCCCATCGTTGTTCCGATCGCTAAGATTATAATGACTTCGGAATTCGTCATTTTAGCCATAGATTTTTTTCCGGCAATCCTGAGTAATAGGGTACTTATAAAAAGTAAACCTAACGCTTCCCCTAGAAATGTTATATTCATTTATCCACCTCATTTTGTATATAGGATTTCCAGTATCATCAGACATTATTTAAGAATGCACAACCTCCATTTTTTTACTGATTGTTTTTCAAAATAAACAGTCATTTTTCTTTTGTTAAGAGAAGATAACATTTCCTTTAAGAGTCAGTTAATAACCGTTATATCGACAAATTCTTAAAATTATTCCTTTATAATGGCATCTATGGGAAGGGAGCTATGCAATTTAAGTGTGCATAGACCACGCAACGTAATTAAGCCAAGGGTTCCACAAACCTCATACTTCTAATTTTTCTTCCAGTTACATACCTTCCTTCATGCAGCAAAAAATCAAATCAAGATGAAACAAGTATTTCACAGGAGGTCCTTTCAAGTGGAAAATTTATTACGTAAAGCAGTCCAGACTAAAAGACAATTCCTCATTAATAAGCTTATTCAATCCGGTGTATATAAGAAAAATAATAAACATTTATATGAATGGACGTTAACCGAATTAGAGCAGGAGTATAACGCAAGCATATCCGACAATAAAAAATTAATAATTAGATAAGAAAGGAGAGATTGGATGCTAAACAAACAGAGAATTGCATTAATTGGTGCTGGTTCCATGGCTGAGGCGATGATTTCTGGAATGATAAGATCTAAACGAATTCCACCTAATCAAATTCTGGTTACCAACCGTAATAATTCAAATAGATTAGCGGAATTAGAGAAGACATACGGAGTAAGAGGAAATCAAAGAGGAGATTTAAATCTGAAGGTAGTAGACATCATCATTCTAGCTATGAAGCCAAAGGACATAGTGGAAGCATTACGGTCGATAAAAAATGAGTTACATCCACATCAATTAGTGATTTCGGTCGTGGCGGGGATAGCAACGTCAATCATAGAAGATCACCTGTTGGAGGGTCAGCAAGTCATCCGCGTAATGCCCAATACATCTTCCATGATTGGAGAATCCGCAACAGCTTTTGTATCAGGTAAACATACAAGTGCAGCTTCTGTAATGGTGGCCGAGGAATTATTATCTTGCATGGGAACCATTTACCGATTGGATGAAGGGAAAATGGATATTTTTACTGGGATTGCCGGAAGTGGCCCCGCCTATGTTTATTACCTAATGGAACACATTGAAAGGGCAGGAAAAGAAGGCGGGCTTGATGCTAAGACGGCAAGACAAATTGGGGTACAGACCATTTTAGGTGCTGCCAAAATGATGATGCAGCAAAATGAAACACCTGCAGAATTGCGGGAAAAGGTAACCTCACCCAACGGGACAACAGCAGCCGGCCTTGAAGCCTTAAAAGTCCATGGCGGCGGCAAAGCTATTTTTCAAGCTATTAAGGGAGCCGAACAACGCTCAAAAGAATTAAGCTGGCAAATCCAAGAAATGATTAGTGAAAAATAGGAGTGATTCGATGACAATTGACTCGAAAAAGCGAGTTGTCATAAAAATTGGGAGCAGCTCACTTACGAGCCGACATGGGGAAATCAGCCGCAGGAAGCTAGAAAAATTAGTCGAAGAAATTGTTCAGTTAAAAGATGAAGGCCATGAGGTTTTATTGGTGTCATCAGGTGCCGTAGCAGCTGGCTACCGTAAACTTGGCTTAAATGAAAAACCGAACACCTTACCGGAAAAACAAGCATCTGCTTCGATTGGACAGAGTTTGTTGATGGAAGTGTACTCAGAGTATTTCCTCTCACACGGTTATGTTGCTTCACAAATTTTAATCACTAGAGATGATTTTTTTAATGAAGATCGCTATAACAATGCCAGAAATACAATCAATCTTTTATTGGACCACGGAATCGTCCCCATCATTAATGAGAACGACACGGTGACTGTGAATCGCATTCGTTTTGGTGATAATGATACCCTTTCTGCCAAAGTTGCCGCACTAATTGATGCGGATATACTCATTATTTTATCTGACATAGATGGGCTTTATGATGGTGATCCCCGTAAACATCTCCATACCAAGCGATTGGAGCATGTTCATGAAATTACCCCTAGTATAGAGGCGGCGGCAGGTGACTCTGGGAGTGCAGTTGGAACCGGTGGAATGAAATCTAAAATGGACGCCTTTAAAATTGCGATGGCATCGGGAATTCCTGCGTTTTTAGGAAAAGCAGGGACACCGAATATTTTACGAGATGCTGTGGTGCAAAAAGCCAAAGGGACCTATTTTACTTCAAACAAGAAATTCATTAGACTAAACTCCAAAAAACAATGGATTGCCTTTCATTCAGGACCGCAAGGAGAAGTGATGGTTGATGAAGCAGGAAAAGTTGTCATTGTCGAGAAAAAGGGATGCTTACAATTGGCTAATATTAAGGATGTAAAAGGACATTTTAACAAGGGTGAGGTTGTTAAAATTTTACATCAAAACGGTAAGGAGATTGGTCTTGGGATCATTAACTATTCCTCTGAGCAATTAGCCGATCCTAAAGGTCTTTCGGAAAAGGAGTCAATGCCTGCGGTCAATAGTAATCATTTGGTTTGTCATCTGGGAGTTTCTACACCAATAAATATTTAATGAAGGGATTGGATGACTATTAGTAGAGACAAGGCAGCGATAAATAGAATAGGGATCTCCCCTCAAAAGCTTATTCCCACGACCCGATGGGGTAGTTCACATTAACGACCGTAAATAGGTCAAGTGAGATAACTAAAGCTATCAAACATAATTTGCCGATCAGTCAACTGTAGGTCTTGTCGCTACTTGAGCGTGCAAGGCCTTTTTTGTAGAAAAATGACCGCTTTACATTTCCATCTAATTAACCATCATAAGGACTAGTTAGAAGAGGATATATTCAAAGGTCGCTGGTGGTCATGTTATTTTGGCAGTTCACACAGTAGGAGAATTATATTCCCTTGCAGAGTCTGGAAAAATTAAAAATTCTTGCCGTTCAATCTTCCGAACGCAATCCACTTTTCCCGGATGTTCCGACAGTGGAGGAGGAAGGCTTTAAAGGATTAACAGTGAAATGGTGGACTGGAATATCGTTTGCAGCTGGAACACTAGATGAAATTGTGAAAAAGTGGGATCAAGCGGTTGCGAAAATGGAAAAAGACGAGAAGTTTATGAAAGAGTTAGAGAAAATTAAATTGGATCCTTCCTATCTAAATTCAAAAGATTTTACGAAAGCAGTGAAGGAAGAAACGGAGAGGTATACGGAATTGGCTGAAAAGACAAGGATACGGAAATAAAGGAAACAAGGGGACGGTTCTCATGCTTCAGAAGCATGAGAACCGTCCCCTTTGCTCTCAACTAATCTCATTCATTCGTTAACTTACTCTTCCGTCTTCCATAGAACAAGTAGATTACGAGTCCAATTACCATCCAGATAACAAAGCGGATCCAGGTAATCGGTGGTAGACTAATAATCAGATAGATTGAAAATCCAATCCCAATCAGAGGGATAACCGGTACAAATGGAGTCCGAAATTTTCTTTCGAGTTCTGGACGTTTTTTCCGCAATACCATAATGGATGAACAAATAAGAATAAAGGCTGACAAAGTGCCTATGTTAACGAGTTCCGCCACTTCACTAATCGGAGTCAATCCTGAAACCAGGGCGGAAATTGCACCAATAATTAATGTTGGTCGATATGGTGTTTTATACTTCGTATGAACTTTTGCGAACCATTTTGGCAGCAACCCGTCACGGCTCATCGAGAACCATATCCGTGATCCCGCGAGCATAAATGAAAACAATACAGATAATATACCGGCAATTGCAGCTACAGAGATAATAAACGTAATCCAATGCAAGCCAACATGACTAAATGCTTTTGCAATAGGTGCAGCATTATTAAGAGTATCATAGTGAGCCATTCCCGTAATCACAAGGGACATGCCAATATATAAGCAAAGTGCAATACCTAATGAAAAAACGACCGCTCTTGGTAAGTCACGCTGCGGATTTTTGGATTCCTCTGCCGCGGTCGTTAGTGTATCATAGCCGAATACAGCAAAGAAGACTAGGGCAGCACCACCCATGACACCGTGAAAGCCAAAAGGCATAAAGGGATGCCAGTTAGCGGGTTCTATATAGAATGCACCAACCACGATTACAACAAGTACGATACTTAATTTAATAATAACCATTAGATTATTAAATCGTGCGCCCCATTCCATCCCAAGCGTAAGTAGTCCGGCAATGGCCAAACTGATGATCATGGAAATCAAGTCAACTCTATGACCAGCACCTGTTCCTGGTGCACCCTGCGCCCACACTGGCAAATGAATGCCAATCTGAGTCAAGATTTCTTGCATATACCCTGACCAGCCTATCGCCACAACGGCAATGACTAAGGTATACTCGAGAAGCAAATCCCAGCCAATCAGCCAGGCGGCTCCTTCTCCTAATACTGCATAACTATACGTATAGGCACTGCCTGCGACCGGGATTAAGCCGGCAAACTCTGCATAACATAAAGCGGCGGCAGCACTGGCCAGACCAGCGATCATAAATGATAAAATAACAGCAGGTCCCGCATGCTCAGCAGCAGCTACCCCGGTAAGCACGAAAATCCCAACTCCGATTATGCCGCCTAAACCAATCGCCGTAAGCTGCCAGAGTCCCAGTACGCGCTTAAGACCGGAGTTCTCAGTACTTTCATTTTGTAGTTCATCAATTGACTTTTTCCTTAAAAAAGGATTCATAGTTGCCTCCTTATTTCTCTTTCGAAAGTAACAACCTAGTTTGCAGAAAGAGGTTTTGGGTTTAAATCACCCTATGTTCTCCAAAAAGTATTTATACAACAATAACTTAAAACTAATGATTTTGTAAACAGAATGTAATCGTAAACTATTATTTCCAGTAAAAACCACAAGACATTTGTAAACGCTTCCATTATAATAAAAAGTAACTAATAGGAGAGGGGATACAACCAATGGAACTTTTAATCGAACAATGTGAACATAACCAGTCTGAAGAACCATGTGAAAAGTGTACTCCGAAAACTGAAAGGGAAGAAAGTATCGATACTTCAGAATATGATTATCATAAAAGACTGTGGTTTTAATAGTTTGGGTGATTTAATTTATTAACATTCCATCATATGAAAAATTAGGGAGAACGGTCATTTTGGCCGTTCTTTTGTATTGGGATAACAGATCAACCAATTAAAAATTCCTAGCCAAGCTTCTTCCTGCTGGAAGCGAGCCTGGCCAAGAATTATTTCATATCTTTATCTGCATTCTCATACTTTTCATTGTGCATGTGGTCAACGTATTCATCTGAAAGCTCGCCGACATGTAGCATTTCTTCGCCTTCGTCTAAAACATATCCTGTATCAAAGAAATCGGTTGGGACAGTAAAATCAATTAATAGCTCTCCGGATTTGCTGTAAATACTGGCAAATAAATTGCTGGGAGCTTCCTTCATTTTAAGAAGGTCTTTTAAGGTTACATTTTTGTTATTAATGCTAAATTTAACATTAACCTCATATAAATTAATGGTTTGGTTCAAAATTTCTACCAACTCATTCAATTCTGCATCGGAAAGTTCTGATGTATCTGCCACATCATAAAATTTTTCCATTTGTGAATCCAGAATGGTCATCTGGTCTAATTGGTTCTTGTTGTTCTCCTCGACAAGAGACAAATAATTAAAGAACTTCTCTGTCTCTTCCTCTGTAATGCCCAACCTTGCAAGCTCTGTTTCAACGTCGGCCATATAATTATCATGGTTCACATAGAAGTCAAGCGATGCATCCAAATCCTCGATAAACTTATATTCAGTCAAGGAGTCTCCGAAATGATCCAACAAATCGTTAAGTTCTTTTTCAGTTAAATCATAATTCGTTAATAACTCCTGTAAGTTTTTCGAGTTAATCGGGGTGCCCATGATCATTTTTAAATCTTCCACTGTGCTGAAATCATCTAAAGGGATTTCATAATAGGCTAAGTAATCAAGTAATTCCTGTTTTGTCCACCCGAGTTCGGTTAAATATTGATTTATTTCGTTTTCAGGAGGAGCAGCTTTTGCTGCTGGTAAATTAAACAGGAAGGGGAATGAAAGCAAGCATACCAACAAGGCTTTTATATAGAACATTGGTTACCTCCTTTATCTGTGATGCAATAGTATTTTTCCCTGTAATTAAGATATTAAGAATGAAAATTATTACCTATAGGAAGAAGAAATATGAATAAAACTACTGCGAAAGAAAATACTATGAGTAAAAAATTTGGAGTGTGTGCTCCCATGGGGTTTGCTTTTTATTTCTTTGTGTCTTGGCTGATCACCGTTATTTTTACGTTAATGAAAAAGAGGCTTTCATTTATAGAAAATTCATTTGTTTATTTGCTGATACTGATTATAAGTATAAATTTCTCGTGGATTATTTCTGCAGAGTTAAGACTAGTCACACTTTCTATGCATCCGTTAGATTATACAGCTTTTATGATTCACAGAAGCATCGGAATTCCGTTTATTCACGTTGTTACTCTCAATTTGATTAAGGGAGTAAATTCAATTGGAAAATCCTTATTAATTGCAGTTTGTTCAATAGTAATACTAGTTATGTTGGTGAAATTGGGAGCTGTTTTAGATATTACTCATCGGGTAAAATGGAATATCATCAATGACTTTATATACTTTGCTTTCCTTCAACTTATTGCCTTTTATTCCTTAAAATTTTTTCGGAAATCTAACCAAAGTGAGGAGATTAGCCGATGAGAATGTGGGAGAGTTTTGATAAAAATGAAATTTCTCTATTGATCATTTTGATAGTAGCGTATATAGCCTATTTTCTATTTCATAGAAGAGTTAACCCACAAATTAGAAAACTGGGTTTACTTTGGGGAATAACGATAGGGATTTTATTTGATTTCACCATCGGTGGAGGATTACTTGACTACTATAGAATCAATGACTCAAACCATTATGAAGTGGCTGATGTTTTTTATTATCTAGACTTTGGACCTTTTGGATTTTTCTTTTTTTATTTCTATGAAACCTTTCACATACATAAAAAGACATTTATTTATTACACAGTGGCTTGGGCCATAATCGGAGTAGCTGCTCAGTGGCTGTTCACTTCGCTTGATATTATTACACTTCAAAAAGGCTATCATTTAGCTTATTCGTTCCCTATTTTTTTAGTTGTACAAACTGCTACAGGTGCTTTTATTGAACAAGTTAAGAAAAGAGAACAAATTTTGGTGAAAAGTTAATTTTTAATTGAAACAGATAAAAAAAGAGCTGCCAATGGCAGCTCTTTAATTTAGAGCAGTTATGCGCTGACTTTATGTTTGACGTCACCAGTTTCTTTTTTAGAGATTTTTCTAAAGAAAGGTACCACCCAGCGGTCTAAACCAATTCTACCAGCATTATAGCCAGCTGTTAGAATGATGAAGCCTAAGAAGATGTCTCTTGGGTTATGAGATACAGTTCCCGCTAAGAAGAAAGAGAAGTTCATCACTAGACCAAAGAACATGGCAGTAGTTGTTAAGCATCCAAGAATTAAGCCTAAACCGATTAAAGTTTCTCCAACAGGTACAATGACGTTGAAGATGTCAACGTTTGGCAGAGCAATGTGCTTTAAGAAGTCAACATACCAGCCAAAAACGACTGCACCGTCTGGGCCTTTTACTGGATTTGCTATCGCTCCTTTTAAGAATCCAGAAGCATCAAATCCGCCGCTAGTTAATTTTCCAATTCCTGCTGTGATCCAAGAGTAACCAAGATATAAGCGTAAAACAGTTAGGATAACTGCTGCTATTTTATTTTCTCTTAAAAATTTGTTAAACATAAATGATTCCGCCCTTCTTTTTTTGTTTTTGTTCTTTATGGTTATAATATATACCTTTTGAAGGTATATAACATGGATATGTGAATAAATTCACAATTTGTTAAAAATGATTTGACGGAAATTTGAACGAAACTTTTGAAATACAAACGATGACAGACCAACCCCAAAAAAAGAGGGGCAGCCTGTTTCCGAATAATCTATTAACCTTATAAATTCCTAAAAGGATTTGTTCGATGTTTTCATTTATTTTATAAATAGTTAGAGAAGTTGCTTCTAGAACTGTGGAAATAATGTTTTCACAAAAATTTCCTTTGTGTTTATTAATATTATTTCGAAAATCTCCTAACAATAATAAAAAATAGCAAAATGGGGGGGATTTGCATTGGGTGGTCCGTTAGAAAGGGATCAGGTCATTCTGATTGTAACGTCTCTAATTATTGGGACATTGGCACGTATAATCACAATTAAAGAAGATTTCCGACAGTATCCAAGTTATCCTAATGGTTACTTAATCCATTTAGTATTAGGTTTTGTTGCAGCAGCTTTAGGAGCTGTCGCGATCCCCGCATTAATGACGAAAAACTTTATTGCGGTGACATTTTTAACCTTAGCCATCCAGCAATTTAGAGATGTTAGAAAATCTGAAAGGGAAAGTTTGAAAGACTTAGAAAACACCGAATTTGCCTATCGAGGTGACGCTTATATTGATGGGATTTCAAAAACCTTTGAGTCCAGAAATTATTTTTCCCTGCTTGTTGCTTTAGGTTGCGCTATTACCATTCAACTTGTCGATAGTAAATCAAGCTTAATCAATATTATTTCCGGAGCCATCGTTGGTTTTATTCTAATTTATGTCTTGAAACGTTTTTCAAAAGGAAAAACAATTGGTGATATTTCTGAGGTAAAAGAAGGAAAAATTGAAGTCAAGAATCATGAACTGTTTGTGGACGGAATTTATGTCACAAATCTGCTAGGCACTGAAAATGCCTCAAAGTTGTTTCAAGAGGAAGGTAGAGCGGTGGTCATCTATCCAAAGCAAGAGCATTTTCGTGTCACCCTTGAGAACTTTGGCCAAAGGCAGGCAGCGCTATTTGAAGCGACAAAAACATTAGGTGTAAAGCGATATCATTTTACCCGGCGAGATTTTAATAATGGCCGAGTGGTGATCGCTTTAGTGCCGATTATAAATGAAATTGATGGGTTAATAGAAGTAGTAAAGAAAACACCGCTTCTTGAAAGCAGTAAGAAAAGTCCTGCTGTCATGAAATCGAATATGGTGGGGAGGGAATAACGGTGGGACGCGAAGCTGGTACCAAAGTGAATTATGATGTCCTCGCTCTTGTGACGCTGAATAAGGATCGAATCTTGGGGGGGAAACAACTGACCCTGTTGGCTAGTGATGAAGAAGAGCAAAAAACGATGACAGCTGACATTGCTAAAGCACTGAAGGCGGATGTGGTGAAGATGACGTCAGGCGATTATTTGATTATAAGAGGATAAGAAATGATTAAAGCCTTTATCTTGTAATTTAAGATAAAGGCTTTATTATGAATACATAAGTTAGACAAGACACTTATAGGCAGATTAAAAATTTATTTAGGGGGAGAGAACATGATTTTGGAGGCCGCCATGCTTCAAGTAAAGGAAGGTATGGAAGTGGAATTTGAGGGATCATTCAGGCAAGCATCGGAAATTATTTCTTCTATGAAGGGATACATCTCTCACGAATTACAGCGTTGTATAGAAGTTGAGGGCAAGTATTTACTTTTGGTTAAGTGGGAAACGTTAGAAGATCATACAGTAGGATTTCGGGAGTCAAAAGAATATCAAGAATGGAAAAAACTATTACATCATTTTTATGATCCATTTCCAACCGTTGAACATTTTGATCAAATCCGCCTTTAATCTCATAACAGATTAATAATATAATAGGTTAATATTTCCAACATTTTGTGTTAAAATCAACCTAATTCTTTTAATGAGGTGAGTTAGGTTGAGTCGAGCTGAGCAGAGTATGAAATTAGAGTTGGAACGAATTGTCTTTATCGGACGAACATTTGAAGAGTATATAGATATGTTTTCTCTTTCAAATGAAGAACTTAAGGGAAAGAAAATATTAGATTGTCCAGCAGGAGCCTGTTCTTTTACAGCAGTTGGGAGTAAAAACGGTTTGAATGTAACAGCTTGTGACATCGCCTATTATTATTCCGTTGATGACTTGAAAAATAAGGGCCTTCAAGACATTGAACACGCAATGGAGCAGATGGAAAAATCAAAGAGGAATTATAATTGGAATTACTTCAAAGATGTCAAAGACCTTATGAAACATCGTTTATCCGCACTAAACGATTATATAAACGATATGAAGAAATCCAGTGAAAGCTACGTTCCAGTAACATTACCTTATTTACCGTTTAACGATGAAGAATTTGATTTATTATTATCAGCACACTTTCTATTTATGTATGCAGACCGGTTAGATTATAAATTTCATCTAAAAACGCTAGATGAGTTATTGAGAGTCACTAAAGAGGAAATTCGCCTATTTCCGTTAGTGGATTTAGAAGGTAAACGTTATGAACATTTAGATAAAGTAATAGAATATCTTACTATGCAAGGCTGCGTTGTTGATGAAGTGAAGGTACCCTATGAATTTCAAAAAAATGCTAACTCGATGTTAAAAATTATTAAAAGCTCGAAATAAAATTTTTTATAAATTGTATTTAGAAATTGAGGTGATTTTGTGATTTTAGTTAGCTCGTGTTTAGCCGGTTTAGAAGTTAGGTACAATGGGAGTCATTGTCTTGATGAGAAAATACACGAATTGATTGAGAAGAAACAGGCTATAACAGTTTGTCCAGAATTGCTCGGGGGTTTATCAACCCCAAGAGAACCAGCAGAGATCATTGGCGGTAACGGCGGAGACGTGCTAGATGGGAAGGCTAAAGTCGTGAATCAATCAGGCATGGATGTAACTGAACAATTTGTGAAAGGGGCCTATGTTACTCTAAGAAGTGCCCAAGAACTTAATGCAACAGTGGTCATCCTGAAGGAAAATAGCCCGTCTTGTGGAAGTTCGATGATTTATAATGGAGAATTTAAAGGTGAGAAAATCATTGGGGAAGGGGTAACTGCTGCTCTGCTAAGAAGAAATGATATTGAAGTGGTTTCTGAGAAAAATCTAGCTGAAATTCTAGGTGAAAAAATGTAATTTATTTGTACTTTTTCGCCTAGAGGTGTAATCCCTTAAGGGTTTTCGCTTAATTTTGCAGCAGTAAGCCAATGTAGACCTTTCTACATTGGCTTTTGCGATGATTTACTACTAAGAAGTCTACGTAGAATATCCTGCCTCATTTTCCCTACTTTTGTCGAGGTATGATATATCCATTAGTAACCTTATCAAATCCAATATGCGGATAGTATTCCATGGCAATTGGGGAGGCCAGCAGCAATAGGGTTACTTCTTCACCAATCCGTTCTTGTACTAAACGAACCAATTCCCTGCCAATACCCCGATTTTGATACTCCTGATCAACCGCTAAATCAGATAAATAACAACAGTAACTGAAATCCGTAATCGCTCTTGCAATTCCTACAAGTTTATCCTCATCCCAAGCTGAAATTAGAATATCGGCATTTTCAATCATTTTTTCTAGACGAGGTAAATCTTCATATGGTCTTTTTAGTCCTGACAGTTTAAACACACTTGATAATTCTTCAGCTTTGATTTTTGCATTCACTTTATAGTTTAGATCTGACATTTTTATCCAACCCTTCAACTTTTATATTTTTGATTATAATTAAAAGCTGATATGCCCAAAAGGGTCAGTTATAATATATTTAACCATGCCAGTGACTGAAAAGGAGAGCACGGATGATTGAAATCACCTTAGTTTTAGAGAAAAAAAGTGGAGAACCGTTATATCTGCAACTCTATCAATATTTTAAACAAGAAATACAAAGTGGAAGAATTGGATATGGTGTCATGCTTCCACCGAAACGGAAACTAGCTCAACATCTTGGAGTGAGTCAAAATACAGTGGAAACGGCGTACCAACAATTATTAGCAGAAGGGTACGTCGAGAGTATGCCGCGAAAGGGGATCTTTGTAAAAGAAATACAACAGGATCTAATAATAACCCCTAACATAGTCTCAACCACCAGTAAAAAGGTTCATAAACAGGAAAGTGATTCGTATCTTGTTGATTTTAGCCATGGACGAATTGCCTTAGAACATTTTCCCTATACCATTTGGAGAAGGCTTACTATTCAAAGTCTTTATGAAGAACAAAGTTCATTTTTCTTAAATGGTGAGTGTCTAGGGGAATACCCGCTTCGGAAAGAAATTGCGAAATATTTATATCAATCAAGAGGAGCAAGGTGTGTACCAGAACAAATTATTGTAGGGGCAGGAACGCAATATTTAATTGGGTTATTAACGATGATTATTGGGAGAGATGCTATTTTTTCAATGGAAGAACCAGGCTATCATCGAACAAGGGAGGCCTTTAAGGACCAAGGTGTTTCCTTGATACCCATCCCTCTGGATGATGATGGAATTAGCATGAAACATTTAACCAATAGTCACGCACAAATAACCTATGTAACCCCCTCTCACCAATTTCCAATTGGAATGGTCATGCCCATTACGAGAAGAATGGAATTATTAAAATGGGCGGAGGGAAACGGCAGATACATTATTGAAGACGATTATGACGGAGAATTCCGCTATAAAGGAAAACCGATTCCCTCTTTGCAAGGATTAGACCCTAACGATAAAGTGATTTATTTAGGCACATTTTCAAAATCGTTGATTCCCTCGATTCGGATTAACTATATGGTGTTACCACAAACCTTACTTCAAAAGTATAACGATCACTTTTCCCTTTATAAGCAGACAGTTTCTCGTTTGCATCAGCATACACTATGGCAGTTTATGAAAGAGGGACATTGGGAGAGACATCTAAATAAGATGAGAACGGTATACCGTAAAAGGCAACATACATTGATCAGTTCCATAAAGAGGTATTTGGGCGGACAAGCCACAATTATTGGTGATGATTCAGGTTTGCACATATTGTTACGTATTCAAAATGCTATGTCGGAAAAACAATTAATTGAAAGTGCTAAGGAGTTTAAAGTGAAAGTCTATCCAACTTCTGTTTATTTTCAGCAGGCTATGACAGACAAAAGTCCTATGATTCTATTGGGCTTTGGCGGGTTAACGGAGAGTGAAATAGAACAAGGTATCCAATTATTGAAAAAGGCCTGGAAATTAAGATAACCTCCAAGCCTTTTTTTACTCTTTCAATTTTTGAAGTTCATTAACGGTAATGAATTTATACCCTTGTTTAGATAGGGATTGTAATATACCTTGAATGGTTTTCAATTCTTCGCCCGTTTGATCGTACATGGGATGGATCAAGATAATGGATCCAGGTGTTACATTCTTCTTTACAAAATTGACCTTATCTAATGTAGCGGAGTAGTAAGTATCTGGTTCGATATTCCAAGTGATGGTATCTCTATTATGTTTAGATAAGTAATAAGGTAAGCCAAAAAGTTTTTTACCATTCGGAGGCCGGAAATCAATTTCATCTTTATAGCCTGCATTTCGAATGAGTTTATCCGTTTTTTCTATTTCCGCTTTAATATAAGAAGGGGATTTAAAAATCATCCGCTGATGGGAAAAAGTATGATTTCCAACTTGATGCCCTGCATCTACAATATTTTTTGCTTCATCCGGATTTTTTTCAATCTCATTACCAATTAAGAAAAAGGTCGCTTTTGCATTGTATTGGTCTAACAGTGGAAGGATTTTGTCGATATTATTTGTTGGCCCATCATCAAAGGTTAAAGCGACGACCTTTTGATTGGTTTTCACCTGATCCGCTAGTCCCCCGAAGAGCTGGAAGGTTCTTGAATTCATTAACTTATAAGTGCAGAATAATAGCAGGAAAACCAACAGAACACCAGTTCCAATCCATATTAATTTCTTTTTCATACATAATCCCTTTCTTATTACTGATATTTATTCGAGGAAAAGGTCTGAATTTATTTGATAATCCTAATGCTTCGTTGAGATACCAAAAATTTGTGTAATCTTATAGTATTTAGAGATTTTACTACAATAATTTCTGGTTCCCCTTTTATAGCTGTGCCTTTTGTAAAAAGCTGCTTCCTTCTAGAAAATACTCTTCGCATTCGCTGGCAGCTGTCTAATGTGTTGAAGGTATTGAGTCATATTGATATCGTCTTGATCTTGATAGGTGAATAATAACTGGTCCGCTACTTCTTTCGCTAAAGCTCTAAATAAATTACATGTGACAAAGATGGAATCCCAAAAGTGCTCATAGTCATAATCGGAATACGTCTGTTCATACATTCGCCAATAAGATTCAGGCAGGTATTGTTTAAAGTACTTTCCCATCTTGCCTGGCGATACTTGAAAATCATGGTTCGTACCTATCCACCACTCAGCCATTTTATCTAATCTGGGTCTGATATACATTTCAAACATCTGTTTTGCGTAAGGTAATTCATCACGCCAGATTCCTTTTGCCACGTTTTGCAGACACCACCAAAAGTCATTACAGTAATTCAGAAAGCCTTGCTCGCTAGGCTTTTTAGTCCAATAATCTTGGTCTGAAGGGGCAGGGATACTGGGAAGGATGTTGTCTTTATCCAAAAGGGGTTTCGTTAAGGAATCATTCTTATAGTTCTCTAACATTCTTTCCTTTGTTTCAATGTGTAAATCGACCCGATTTCCGTCTTGGAACAGCATTAAATAGCCATACGACTTATCAAAGTCCACTTCCTTGCCTGCAAGCTGGTCCATTCTATCGGGTTCTTGAATCATGATTAATTCTCCAAAAATATCAATCCAGTTAACCTCGTTAATGAAAGAAGCTGTTTCGGTCACCACAAAGACAATATCATAATCCTGAAAAATATCCTTTGGAGCATTTGGATTGGTCCGTGAGCCATTCATATATACGGCTCGTATTCGCTGGTTCTTTTTTGCGATGCCCATCATTAACTCATACATTTCTTTTTCCGTTCGCATGTATTTCACCTCGTCATCTACTTAATCACTATTTCTATTTTTAAAGTGAAAAGTCCTCTTAATTTTTTTACACTGTGATCAAAGTCTCAATTTTCTCAAAAAAATTTTAACAAAAAATGTAATCGTTATCAGCCTTGTTATGACTGAATTTCACCTTGCTTTAGAGAGTTAATGCAATGAAAATAGTATGGCAGAAAACCTTCCAAACTCATGTTATTAAAGCTCCCATCGTGATATAAAATACACATGCAACAGTTTAGGGAGGGAATTACACTTGATTAAACAAAAACTAATACTTGTAGGAAATGGAATGGCAGGGGTTCGTGCCATTGAAGAAGTGCTGAAACTTAACCGGGAAGATTTTGAAATTACGATTTTTGGAAGTGAACCATATCCAAACTATAACCGAATTCAGTTATCAACGGTTTTACAAGGAGGTACTTCCGTTAAGGATATCACATTAAATGACGATCAGTGGTATGAGGACAACGGAATCACTCTTTTTACCGGGGAAACGGTTGTTTCCATTGATAAGGAAAGACAAGTGGTTATGACTGATAAAGGAAGAATCGAACCGTATGACAAATTGATCATTGCAACCGGATCGAATCCGTTCATGCTGCCGTTACCAGGGGCAGATAAAGAAGGCGTGACGGCTTTCCGGAATATCAAAGACTGCGAAAAAATGATTGAATATTCAAAACAATATAAAAAGGCCGCCGTTATTGGTGGCGGACTACTTGGACTTGAAGCCGCTCGTGGATTATTAAATTTAGGGATGGAAGTCGACGTCATTCACATCTTCGACTACTTGATGGAACGACAATTAGACCGTACCGCAGGGAAACTTTTACAAAAGGAACTAGAAAAACAGGGAATGAATTTTCTACTAGAAAAACATACCGCTGAGATCCTCGGTAAGAAACATGTAACAGGCGTTAAATTTAAAGATGGCAGTAAGATTAAAGCAGATTTAGTTGTCATGGCGGTTGGAATTAAGCCTAATATTGAATTAGCTCAAAAAGCCGGTCTATCGGTTAACCGCGGAATAGTCGTGAATGATTATTTAGAAACGGATACTCCTGATATTTATGCAGTCGGGGAATGTGCAGAGCATCGCGGTACGGCCTATGGCTTAGTAGCACCTCTTTATCAGCAGGCCCAAGTGTTAGCAAAGCGGATTTGCGGAATAGAGGAGGAAGGTTATCATGGGTCCGTCCTTTCAACTCAACTAAAAGTATCAGGTGTTGATGTATTCTCATCAGGAAAAATCAATGAGGATGAGGATACAAAGGTATATAAAATGTACGATGATTGGAGCGGGGTTTATAAAAAAGTTCTAATTGAAAATGGGAAAATCGCTGGCGCTGTTCTGTTTGGCGATACAAAGGATGGGAATCAACTCTTAGGTCTCATTAAGAAAGGTGCAAGTATCGAGGAGTATTTAGAGACCTCAAAAAGTCAATCGTCAGAGGTTAGTCTTGTTGCCGAGATGGCAGATGAAGAAATCATTTGCGGCTGTAATGGTGTCAGCAAAGGTACCATTGTTGAAGCGATTCGAACTCAAGGTTTAACTTCGGTCGACCAAGTAAAGGGCTGCACCAATGCTTCCCGTTCATGCGGCGGTTGTAAATCATTAGTGGCCGATTTGTTAGCCTGTACACTGGGTGACCAATTTAAAGCAGATGAAAAAGAAGCGATTTGCAGCTGCACAACATTATCACGCGATGAAATTGTAGAGGAAATTCGCACGAAGCGATTGACACATATCCGTGAAGTTATGAATGTCTTAGGCTGGAAAACAGATGGATGTTCCAAGTGTAAGCCGGCACTTAATTACTATCTAGGGATGATTTATCCAACGGAGTATCAGGATGAGAAAGAAGCCCGCTTCGTAAATGAGAGGCTGCATGCCAATATCCAAAAGGATGGCACTTACTCAGTTGTACCGAGAATGTATGGCGGAGTAACGACGTCTGAGGACTTGCGAAAAATTGCGGACGTTGCCGATAAATATCAAGTTGGCACCATTAAGGTGACTGGCGGTCAGCGAATTGATTTACTCGGCGTGAAAAAAGAGGATTTACCGAAGATTTGGGCAGAACTTGATATGCCATCTGGAGCGGCATATGCGAAAGGACTTCGAACTGTAAAAACTTGTGTTGGTGAAAGTTACTGCCGCTTTGGTACACAAGATTCGATTGGCTTAGGAATCCGATTAGAAAAGAAATTCGAAGGCTTAAACACTCCTCATAAAGTTAAAATGGCGGTCTCCGCTTGTCCAAGGAACTGTGCCGAAAGCGGGATTAAAGACGTTGGCGTTGTTGGTACGGATGGGGCATGGGAAATGTATGTAGGTGGAAATGGCGGTACCCATCTTCGTGCAGCTGATTTGTTATTCAAGTTCAAAACGGATGATGAGCTTGTCGAAATGATTGGGGCATACCTCCAGTATTATCGTGAAACAGCTAATTATTTAGAAAGAACTTCTGCCTGGGTGGATCGACTTGGACTAGATCATATAAGGGAAGTCCTTTCGGATGCTGAAACTGTAAAAATGTTGAACTTCCGTATTGATGAGGCACTTTCGATTGTTCAAGACCCATGGAAAGAAGCCATTGAGAATAAAACACTTTTAAGAGACCTTTATGAGACGGTAAAAATTCCAACAGGTGTTAAATAGAAGGGAGAGCAGTTTTTATGGAAGATACAATTAAGCGAGTTTTTATAGGAAATACAGAGGATATGCCAAAAAAATTAGGGAAAACAACGGTGATTGGAAATACGGAAATAGCTGTTTTTCGATTAGAGAATGGAGACATTCGCGCCATTGAAAACCGATGCCCTCATAAAGGGGGCGTCCTTGCGGAGGGGATCGTCAGCGGAGAGTTTGTATTTTGTCCCATGCATGATTGGAAAATTTGCGTTACCGATGGGAAAGTTCAAGCACCTGATATAGGATGTGTCAAATCCTTCCCTGTAGAGGTTATTGAAGATCAAGTGTTTATTTTAGTAGATGAAGAGAAGTAAATACTCTTTGCCTTGTGAAGGGAGTGAAGCAGTTGTCATTAGTTAGTCCTAATCAAGTAATTGAAAGTATGATTCAGTCTGGGGAAGCCAAAGCAAAATTACCTGTTAGGGATTTATTAATCCGAGGAGCGCTTTCTGGTGCTCTGCTTGGATTCGGTACCACATTAGCCTTTACAGCCGAAGTGCAGACAGGAATGGGGATTGTTGGGGCAGTGCTATTTCCAGCGGCCTTTGTAATTATCATTCTACTCGGGCTAGAATTGGTCACCGGAAGTTTTGCGCTCCTTCCTGTGGCTGTCTTGGGGAAAAAGGCTACTGTCGGTCAGATGATAAGGAATTGGTTATGGGTAATTGTTGGACATATTTTAGGAAGTATTATCTACGCACTTTTATATATCATTGCTATTACTCAACTTGGGCATGTAAATAACAACCCAGTCGCAGCAAAAATCATTACTGTAGCGGAAACCAAAACATTGGGTTACAAGAACCTCGGTACAGACGGATTAATTGTTGTTTTTGTAAAAGCAATGTTATGTAATTGGATGGTTACTCTGGGGGCAGTTATGGCCATGACCACTAAGTCGGTCGGCGGAAAAATCGCCGCCATGTGGCTGCCAATCCTAATCTTTTTTGCACAAGGGTTTGAACACGCGGTTGTCAATATGTTTGTTATACCAGCCGGAATGATGCTTGGTGCACACGTGACATTAGCTGATTGGCTGTTATGGAATCAACTTCCAGTAACGGTTGGGAATCTTTTTGGAGGATTTCTATTTACAGGTTTAGCCTTATACTTAACACATGGAAAAACAGCGTCAAAGATGATTTTGGAAGTACCCAAAACAGGGAAAACAGCAGCAAGCCGGTAATAGTAAGGAGGCGGTTTTATGGGGAAGGCCTATATCGTTGGAGCAGGTCCTGGTGACCCGGAATTAATTACGGTAAAAGCATTAAAATGCATCCAAATGGCAGATGTCATTCTTTATGATCGTCTGGTGAACCGTGATTTGCTAAGGGAAGCAAAGCGAGATTGTGAGATTATCTTTTGTGGAAAACAACCAACACATCATACAATGAAACAGGAAATTATTAATGATTTATTAGTTCAATTTACGAGCCAGGGAAAAACAGTTGTTCGGTTGAAAGGCGGAGACCCATTTGTATTTGGCCGGGGTGGCGAAGAGGCCGCAGCTTTAGCGGAGAATGGATTACAGTTTGAAGTGGTTCCCGGTATTACGGCCGGGATAGCGGCACCTGCGTATGCGGGAATTCCGATTACACACCGGGAATATGGCAATTCATTTGCTGTTGTAACAGGCCATTGCTCCAAAGGTAAACCTACCGACATTGATTGGGAAAGCTTGGGGAAAGCCGTTGATACGATTGCGATATATATGGGGATTGGCAACCTTTCTTATATTTGTCAGCAACTGATTAGCCATGGAAAAACAGAACATACACCTGTGGCGGTAATTGAGCAGGGGACATGGGTAGAGCAGCGAACGGTTACAGGAACCTTGAGTTCTATTGGCGATGTTGTTGAAAAAGAAGGCGTACAGAACCCGGCCATGATTGTGGTAGGTGAAGTGGTCCGGTTTCGTGAAAAATTGCTTTCGTTACAGGGCAAGGCTTCGGTACCTGATATTGTAACAAGTGAAGAAGTAATGGCAATGTAATAGGTAGTAGAGTAGAGGAGAGAATCAAAACTGATTTTCTCCTCTTTTTTGTTATGTAACTCATATTTATTTGACTTTCGGTTAATTTAACAGACATTGGATAACTTATGTTGTCGGTAAAAAAACAATTCACATATGTTATTTTAAAAAATCAACTAAAAAAGGAAATCAAACTTTTATATTGAATTCTTATGAAAAACCAACTGCATCGATAAAAGGAGTGTTTTAAATGTACGAACTCAAAACAAAGGAAACCGATAATTGTGTCCTTGAGTTTATCGAAAATGTGGATCACCCCAAAAAGCGAGAAGATGCCTATCAGCTACTAGATATTTTTACAGAAACAACCGGTTATCCAGCAAAAATGTGGGGTCCAAGTATCATTGGATTTGATCCTATCACTATAAATATGCTTCTGGCCATGAGGGCGATGCTCCATTAGTTGGCTTCTCCCCTAGAAAGGCTAAAATAAGCTTATATTTTGCTCCAGGAGAAACCAAACGGGAAGAACTTTTAATAAACTTTGGTAAACATACTTCCGGGAAAGGCTGTGTGTATATTAATAAAGTAGCGGATATAGATATCGATGTTCTAAAGGAGTTAATTAATCAATCTGTAAAATTTTTAAAAGAAACTTACCCAGAATAACATAAGTAAAAAATTTGTAAAAGTGAATTTTTTTTACTTTTGTTTCGTCTAATTTAGAAGAAAGGGGATGAGATTGAATTGGATAAAAGAATCCACATCAAATTAATCAACTAGATTATTTTATTTATGCAGATAAGTTTTATCCGTTATTCCCATTTTTAATGTTATTAAGTACAAGTATTATCTTTATTTTAATCATTTATAAAATTGGAATACTTACCGGATCATCCATATATCCAAAATTTAAATTAACGTGCAGAAATGTGGGTTTTTTAAGTTATACAACATTCCCTTCAAAGACTTCCTGTTGTAACAAATTGATGGTAAAAGATTTAGTCCAGAAAGATTAAATTTCAATTAAACTGTCATTTATGTGTTATATGGCCATTATATTATATGAAATAATCGCATTGATTAAAAATTAGGAACAAATGTACACAGTTAAAAAGGGGATGGCGTAAATGGTGATTGAAAGTATATGTCCTAAATGTGGAGAGATTAATCAAGTAAAAGAAACTGGCGAAAAACTACTTTTCGTAAAGTGCAAAAACAACCATTTTTATGACCACGTTGTAATCCCGTACTCCAGAATGGCTGAACTTAAAGATGATAAACGGAGGAAGCTCGAAGAAATGATTGTTGAGAAAAAGTTTCATCGTATGAGCGATAAGTCAACTATATGTCTGTTAATCTTTGAAAATGGTTATGAAGTAGAAGGACGCTCCACGGTCCGAGACAAAGCTGATTTTCGTATGGTAATTGGCAAGGATAAAGCCTATGAACAAGCATTAAAAAAGGCCATGGTTGCGCTAGGTGCGTATTTAGTATAATACCAAGAAAAGGTTTGGTAGTTTTTTTATAATTCAATGGTAAGAAAGAAGAAATTAAATGAAGAACTAATATTTAATCGGGAGACCATTTTTTATGATGGTCTTCCACTGTTAGATTAAATGATTTCGTAAAATCTCAGCATGTTTGCGGTTGTTATCAATTACTTCTTCTGCTAACTGCCGGCTCTTTGGATCCAAGTCACCTCTAACTAACTCCTCTGAATATTGAACGCCATATTTTTCGAAACCATGTATCGCGTCTTCTAAGATAGGATCAGTCTCATCTGAAAGCATGAGTTTATGCATAAAGCTGTGCATCGAACCTGAGAATCCCTCATCATCGGCGGGGACACAACCCAAGTCTTGAATTCGTTCGGCTAATTTTAAGGCATCTATCTTGATTTCCTGCTGCATGGACTGAAAGACTTTTTTTACATAATCATCATCCACTTTTTGAATGTAGTGTTCTATTGAACGTATCCCCATATAGGTCCCTCTTAGTAACGTGTTCAATTCCTCAATAATTGTGTCATTCGTCATAAAAATCACTTCCTTTTTCCTATTATGGTAAAGGTGAGTTCATTGTATTCTAAAAAAAGAGGGTTATTAATAAATCTATTAATATACAAATAAATAAGTTATCATTATAGTAAATGATTACCAAAGGAGATGTACAATGAAACCAATTGAGCATTTACGACCATTATTAAAAAGTTTTGTAGAAAAAGGACCAGTGGGATGTGCATGTTCTGTTTATCATCAAAATGAACAAGTATTCGAAGACTATGTTGGTTATGCAGACTTGGATACCAAGAAACCTATAACACCAGATACCATATACCGCATATATTCGATGACTAAAGTGGTTACCTGTGTAGCAGCCTTAATGCTCTATGAGCGGGGATTATTTTTATTAGAGGATCCGCTCGAGGAATATCTTCCCGAATTTAAAAATCCTCAAGTATATCGTGAAGGTAAAAGTGGGGAAGTTTATGCAACACCTGCAGCAAAATCTATTCGAGTCAAAGACCTGTTCACAATGACTTCCGGGTTAACGTACGAAGGAGAATCAAATGAAACGGAACGACAAGTAAATAAAGCAATGAATGGTTTACGAAAAAAGGGTACCTTTACCGTTAGAGAGCTATCTAAAGCCTTAGCTACTATCCCGTTAGCGTTTGATCCAGGTACACAATGGCGATACAGTCTAAGTCATGATGTGCTAGGAGCATTCATTGAAGTGGTGTCAGGCAAATCATTTGGACAATTTTTGCGGGAAAAGATTTTTCAACCGCTTTCAATGGAAGATACCTTTTTCAAGATTCCTGAGGATAAGAAGGCCCGTTTAAGCAGCTTATATGATTGGAAAGAACCAGGCACTTTGCAGAAAAATAGTAGATTGGATGCGGAATATCAATCTGGAACCCTGAATGAAAGTGGTGGGGGAGGCTTGTTGGCCACTTTGAGTGACTACAGCCGTTTTGCCCATATGCTTGCAAACGGTGGAACTCTGGAGGGCGAACGTATTCTTGGGAGAAAAACGGTAGAGTTAATGGCCATGAATCATCTCCAGCCCGAGCAAGTTTCTTCATTTAACTGGGAGCACTTAAAAGGTTATGGCTATGGTCTTGGTGTAAGAACGATGATGAATCCAGCATTGGCAGGAAGTAATAGTTCGATTGGTGAATTTGGCTGGATGGGAATGGCGGGAACATGGGTTATGATTGATCTAAAAGAGCAGCTTTCCGCTGTGTATATGCATCAGCTGTTGCCGAATTTTGAAACCTATACCCAGCCTAGGCTGCGAAATGTGATTTATGGAGCATTGTAATAATGGGACATTTTTAGCATTCTAATCATTTTACCTATAATACTTAATTCGAATATTTCTGTAAGGAAATGGAAAGAATGTGCTTATAAATGGTAAAAGGAAGAATGTAATGGACCTAACTCGTATCCAACTAACTGCATCGGAAATAACAGGTCTTTGGACTCAGTATATGTTTGATTCTATGTCTATTTGTTTTATCAAGTATGCATTAGAGCATATAGAAGACAAAGAAATTATCGAGATTTATAGCTTCTCTCTTGAGCTTGCTGAAAGACATGTTCAAAGAGGAAAAGAGTTTTTTAAGGGTGAAAATTATCCTATTCCCAAAGGTTTTACAGAAAAAGATGTTCATACAAAAGCCCCGCGTCTTTTTCAAGATCCTTTCTATCTATATTATATGTACATTATGTCATTACAAGGGCTAACTGGATATGCTCTTTCATTAGGTAATTCGATAAGAGCTGATCTTCGTAAATATCATATGGATTGTAACACTGAAACCATGATCCTTTTTGAAAAAACAATCGACACGATGCTGTCAAAAGGGATTTACACTCGGCCGCCTGTCATAAGTCCACCTGAACAAATTGACTTTGTTAAACAACAAAGCTTTTTAACAGGCTGGTTTGGGACAAGGCGTCCATTAACTGGGATGGAAATTGGTGATATAACCTTTAATTTGTATAAGATGCACCAGCATGTTGCTTTAAAGGTTGGTTTTAGTCAGGTGGCTGAATCTAAAAAGGTCCGTCAATACATTAAAAGAGGGATGGAAATTGCAAATAAGCATATCTCTACATTTGAAAGAGTTTTACGTGAAGAGAAACTAAATTATCCGATATCGTGGCAATCACAAGTAACGAACTCAACCATCTCCCCTTTTTCAGATAAATGGATTATGTATCAAATCCTCTTGTCAACCCAAGTAACGATTGCTTTTTATGGATCAGCTTTGAGTGTTACGGCAAGGAGAGATTTAGCGGAAAAATATATTGGTCTTACAAGCGAATTAATCAGATATGCTGAGGATGGAATGAACCTGATGATTGATAATGGGTGGTTAGAAGAACCCCCGAAGGCGTCTGATCGCAGAGCACTTACTCAAGGGAAAAAGGAAGGTATGGGCGAAGAGGGAAAATGAATGGATGGTAATCGACAAAAGACCCATCAGAGTCGAGTAAACTCAGTATGGGTCTTTTTAGTTTACTCAGCTAATTGTTTTTGATAGCTGTTTCTTTTGATTTTAAGACTTACATTAATCACTGCAGCAAGCCAAAGGACGGCCAAAATTATATACGTTAAGAGACTTATTATGTGTGAAGCTTCTAATGCCCCTAAAAGCGTCCTTATATTAGTTATGATAATAATTCCGCCAACTAGTGTTCCTAACAGGTTTGTAGGGATAATCTTGACTAACCAAGCAGCGATAGGAGCTGCGATGATGCCGCCAATCATTAAGGCAATCACCCATTGAAGATTAATTTGAGTCCATCCTAAGGTTAACAGGAAGCCTAATGTCGAGGAAATCGCTATTGCGAATTCACTTGTATCGACCGAACCAATCACTTTTCTTGGCTCCATTTTACTGCTGGTTAACAAGACAGGTGTGGCAATTGGACCCCAGCCGCCTCCGCCTGTTGCATCGAAAAATCCGGCGATAAATCCTAAAGGAATCAACTGCTTTTTTCCTAATTTCTTTCCAGACAATTTACTGGTTGGATTAAATTTAAACAAAAAACGATAAATGACATAGACTCCTAACATGAACAGAAAAAGGGATACATATGGTTTTACAATATCACCAGGGATACTGCCCAGAAAACAAGCTCCGATAAAGGCACCAATTGACCCTGGGATAATTAATTTATAGACAACGCTTTTATCCACGTTTCCAAACCGAATGTGAGAAACTCCTGATGCGGCAGTGGTGACAACCTCTGCCATGTGAACTGAGGCTGAGGCAACAGCTGGGGCGATTCCAAACATAAGCAGTAATGAAGTGGAAGTAACTCCATAGGCCATCCCTAAGGAACCATCAACCAACTGTGCGGCCAAACCTATTAGGGCAAGTACGACTAACCTCCTCATAAAAAACCTCTCCTTTTTATATATTTCCTGAATAGACTAGTTAAAAGGAATAAAAGAGAAATTAAATGAATAAGACTCTTTGTAATTGTCGACTAATCCAATCAAGTTTCTAACCTACGATATGAAAGGACAAAATTTTGGGTTCTTTTTTAGAGTAAAAATGGTTAATTGCCTAGATATAGAAGGAGAGAGTTAGCATGAAAATTTCAAGCCGGGGAGAATATGCCTTACGGGCACTGATTTGTTTGGGGAAAAATGAACATGACCTTACTTCGATAGGTGATATTTCTGAACAAACGTTAGTTCCAATTAATTATTTAGAGCAACTCCTGCTGCAGTTGAAAAGAAATGGATACGTCCAAAGCAAAAGAGGAGTGAACGGCGGCTATAAGCTAAGTAAACACCCCAGTGAGATTATTATTGGAGAGGTCATTAGGAATTTAGAAGGGCCGCTGGCTCCAATGGGATGTGTAAGTATTACCTCTTACGAAAGTTGTCCATTGGAGGAGGGTTGTCAATTAAAACCTTTATGGGCTCTTGTTCGGGATACAGTGGCGAAGTTATTAGACCGTACGACTTTAAAGGATTTATTGGATGGAAACGGATATGCTCTCGATAAACTAGTTTAAAAGCATGAAAGATATCCCTTTCAGTATGTTAAATGGAAGGGATATTTTTTTGGAACCATTTTTATGGTATTTCTTTTTGCAGATGTAAATAATAATAAAATACGAACAGACGGTAAAAAAGAGGGAAGTTTCCACTTGTCCTAGTTTAAAAACTATCGGTAAAATGGAATGAATCTAGTTTTCATGTTCAATTTTGTGGAGGAAACAGCATGGCGCAAATACGAATGGTAAAAAGAGAAGATTTAGCTGATTTAGTAGTTTTAGAAAATCGTTGCTTTTTAAAAGAAGAGGCAGCAACAGAAGAAGCTTTTAAGAAGAGGATTGAAACGATATCTGATAGTTTCTTTGTTGCGAAAGTGGAAGGTGTTATTGTAGGTCTTATCAACGGACCAGTGATTGAGGCACCTTACATAACAGATGATTTATTCAGTGAGATCAAAGTGAACCCTCGAACTGGCGGACATCAAAGTGTATTAGGGTTAGCGGTGTCTCCTGAATATCAAAATCAAGGTATTGCTGGAGCATTACTGGCTAATTTAGAAAAAGATGCAAAAGAGAAACATCGTGAGACAATCACTCTAACATGCAAAAAGGATTTAGTTGGCTTTTATGAAAAACATGGATACGTTAATCAAGGGGTATCAAGCTCTGAACATGGTGGTGTTACATGGTATAACATGGTTAAACCATTGAAATAGGCTTTTAGTTTTGTTAGACTGTGAAACTTTTTCATAAACTCGTGCGAATAATAATTAGATAGACAGAAAGGAAGTATCCCCTCAGTCCATTTGCGAAACCTTGCATTAATAAGGTCTCGTAATGGCTGGGGGATTTTTTTTCCTTTTATAGAAGTAGTTTGCCAAGGATTGGACAGACTTTATGGTCAAGAATCAGTGGCTGGAACAGCCGCCAAAAGCAACAGATAGAAAAAAATTATCAGAAAGCTAATATATAAATCGAGAGGGGTCCGTTAACTCGGATGACCCTTTTTTTATTATTTTTAGAGTCTAGGACAATCGAGTTTTGTTGAATCTTCTTTCTTTTTCAGTTCAAATATTTCGGGAGTGAAAATAATTTATTTTTATGTTAAGATGGCACTATTAAAAAGGAAAATAATTCTTTGGCTTCGCTGGGAGATGGATAATCATGCTATTGTGGAAACGGAATTTATGGGTACTATGGGTTGGGGTCTTTTTTACAGCAGCAAGTTTTTCCATGGTCATCCCTTTTTTGCCGATTTTTCTTTTGCAAATTGGTGTCCACGAACATACCGAAATGTGGGCAGGGCTATTATTTAGTTCCGCATTTTTTGCAGGTGCGCTCGCCTCGCCGTTTTGGGGAAGGATGGCCGATAAATACGGTAGAAAACCAATGATTGTCCGCGCTGGTTTTGTCCTGTTTGTCATTTATACTTTAATGGCTTTCGTGACAAATCCTTATCAGATTTTAGCACTGCGGATCTTTCAGGGATTATTAAGTGGTTTCATTCCAGGGGCCATAGCCTTAATTGGCACCAATACACCCGGAAACAAAGTGGGGTATGCCTTATCGATGATTTCCACTGCTTCAGCATCAGGAGGAATCATTGGTCCTCTTCTAGGTGGAGGGATTGCGGACCTAGTGGGTAATCGCTGGGCATTTGCGAGTGCAGGAATCATTGTTTGTTTATCGACTTTATTAATTATTTTTTGGGTAGTAGAGGAGAATTTTACCCCAAGTAAGGGGAAGGGGTCTGTTAAAGAGGATTTTAAAGTGGCAGTAGATAACCGGCCGTTTTTATTAGTGCTCATTCTCACACTGGTGACTAGTTGTTCCGTGATGACGATTGAACCGGTTCTTCCTTTATATATCGTAAAATTGGGAGGTTCTTCTGAAAATGCCTCTTTCCTTGCAGGGGTTGTGTTTTCTCTTCCGGGGATCGCCAGTGCTTTATTTGCCCCGTATTGGGGAAAATGGGCAGACAGAGTGGGCTTTCAACGTGTTTTATTCATAGGGCTGCTTGGCGGCGGCCTTGGAACAATAGCACAAATTGTTTTTACGCATATTTGGGGATTTTCGATGATTCGTTTTGTTTACGGAATTTTCTTCTGTGCCGTATATCCTGCATTAAATGGTCTTGTTGTAAAGTCCACTCCGGAGGATTTCCGGGGAAGAGCATTTAGTTTAAGTCAAACGGCAAACCAATTAGGAGGAATGGTGGGACCGATGATCGGCGGGTTCCTTGGCGGCATCTTCCCTGTTTACAGTGTATTTATCGTGACAGGGGCTCTATTGTTGGTTGCTATGGGAACCGCGTACTGGAATGCTGGTACATTAAATACGAAAATGAAGAGACCTGCCGTTTCTGGAAAATAGTTAGTAGAATTTTTGATAAAGAAGAGTCCTGTGATAGTAGGAACTCTTCTTTTGTTTTTTTTAGCTAATTCTGGGAATTGTTACGAAGAATAGAGTATATTATAGAAGTAGATTTTATACATATTTTTTTACACCGTGTTTCAAAATTAAATAGAAGAAGGCAGGTTAATCGCTATGGATTATGTAAAACTAGGGAATACAGGATTGGATGTATCCCGTCTTTGTATAGGATGTATGAGCTTTGGTGTTCCAGAACGAGGTAACCACCAATGGGTACTAGATGAAGCAAAGAGCCGGCCGATCATTAAAAAGGCGCTCGATTATGGAATTAATTTCTTTGATACGGCAAATGTGTATTCTGATGGCACAAGTGAGGAAATTGTAGGCAGGGCCCTAAAAGACTATGCTAACAGGGATGAGATTGTGATTGCAACAAAGGTCCATGGCCGTATGCATCAGGGACCTAATGGAGGTGGGCTATCCCGTAAAGCAATCATGAGTGAGATTGATCATAGTCTCAAACGGCTGGGAACTGATTATGTAGACCTTTATCAAATTCACCGCTGGGATTACGATACGCCAATCGAGGAAACGATGGAGGCATTGCATGATGTCGTGAAAGCAGGGAAAGCCAGATACATTGGCGCTTCATCCATGTATGCATGGCAATTTCTAAAAGCGTTACATATTGCCGAGAAAAATGGCTGGACAAAATTTGTTTCGATGCAAAATCATTTAAATCTTTTGTATCGAGAAGAGGAACGAGAAATGCTGCCGCTTTGTAAAGAAGAGAAAATTGCTGTTATTCCATGGAGTCCGCTTGCACGAGGTAAGTTAACAAGAGATTGGGAGGAAACAACAACACGTTCGGAGACAGATGAATTCGGTAAAACACTTTATGCTGCAACCGCTGAAGCAGATCGTCTTGTCGTCAGCCGGGTTGCAGAATTAGCTTCAAAACGGGAAGTGCCTCGGGCCCAAGTAGCGCTAGCGTGGGTATTGCAAAAAGAACCTGTATCCGCACCGATAATTGGTGCGACGAAAATGGCTCATTTGGAGGATGCTGTCGGAGCACTTTCAGTAAAATTAACTCCTGAAGAGCTGGCGTTTTTAGAACAACCCTACGTGCCTCATCCAGTCTTGGGTTTTAGATAATCTTAAAACAACTATCAATTTTTATTAAGTATCATCAAAGTATAATCCTATCCCTGAAGCAAACAATAAGTTTGGTGTAATATGCACCAAAACAATGATGTGGAGGAAGATTACATGAACGTACGTGAAGGATTAATTCCTACTGCATTAGGGACAGCTGTAACCGCTACAGGTTACGTTCTTAAGCAAAAACGAGGAACCAATAAAATGATCGCGAACACAGTTTTCGGTTTTGGTTTAGCACACGTCGTGTTGGGTGTAATCGACCTTGTTGAACATCGTCATTAAAAAAGAAGGAGGCAGCAGTAAAATCTGCTCGCCTTCTTTTTTAAATAGATGGGAATCCTGAAAAAATTTACCGTTGAAAATAAAAGCTATAAACAATGCATATAATTCTCAGCTTGATCCCAAGGTACGGAAAAGCCTTGTCCTTTTGAACAAAAAATAGAGGATGACGTGTATTCCGAATCGGCATCCTTATTGTATTGTCTTTTTTCTAATACCTCTTCTTGGTTGTGACACGGATAATATCCGCCAACCACGAGATTCATCGTACCCTTTCCCTGCGTAAGGGAAGCAAATTCAGGACCATAGTTCATGAAAGTGGCTACTGGAACTTGACCTGAAAGAAAAGCTTTAGTTCCCTCGGTAACAGGGGTTTCAAATATGCCATGTGCCTGCTGGATATCGTTTAGCACTTTCCCAATTAGATCTAAATCTATTTTTATTTTAAAATCGTAAAATGGTTCAAGCAGAATATTGTCCGCCTTTTCTAATCCTTGCCTTAGTGCCCGGAAGGCTGCCTCTCTAAAGTCCCCTCCAGAGGTATGTTTGTTATGGGCTCGTCCTGTTACTAAAGTAATTTTTAAATCAGTCAGAGGGGAGCCTGTTAGTATCCCATGATGCTCGCGCTCAAATAGGTGCGTTTGAATAACGTTCTGGGTACCAACTGGTAAATGATCGGTATGACAAACACTTTTGAAGGTAATGCCGTTATTTCTCTCGGCTGGCTCTAATTTAAGATGTACTTCTGCATAGTGACCTAATGGTTCAAAGTGGCCATACCCCATTACCTCCGACGTTATCGTCTCTTTATATAAGATTTCCGGTTCAGCAAACGAGACGTTAAGGTTGAACCGTTCTTTAACTACTTGTTGAAGTACTTCAAGTTGAATTGTTCCCATTACATGAATATGAATTTCCTGCGCTCGTTCTTCCCAAGTAACATTTAGTGCTGGGTCTTCGGAGTTAAGGATTTGAAAATACCGTAAAACTTCTTTTACGTTTAGAGTAGGATCATGAATTACTTTTGATTTCAATGCTGAAATCAGTTCAAAATGAGCTTTTTTCTTTAAAGTTCCTAAACCATCACCGGCAGAAGCAGAAGAGAGTCCAGTTACCGCAAACAGATCACCAGCAGAAACATGGTCTACGGTTTGAAATTTAGTTCCATTGTATAGTCTGAGTTGGGTAACCTTTTCGCAAAGCGTTTCTTCTCCGCTATCATAGTAAATTTCATCTCGTACTTTTAAACTGCCCGCCAAGGCTTTTATAAACGTTAGTCGTGTCCCTTTTTCATCATAGCGAATTTTGTAGACTCTTCCTGCAAAAGGTTCATCTTTGTCATAGTTTGCCTCGGTTAACAAGTTCAATTTTTCTAAAAAACTTTCAATACCGACTCCTTGCAGGGCTGAACCATATGTACATGGAAAAATCTGATTGTTATTAAAGAGTGTTTTCATTGTATTGAACCATAATTCAGCTTCATAACCATCTTCCATATATTTTTCTAACAGGTCTTCATGACGTTCCGCTATAAATTCAATCAACTCTTCACACATATCTTCATGCAACAATGTGTTGTTAATATCACATACATCCTCGGTTAATTGCGTTCTAATTTCTTCCATTACATTTACTGCATTCGCACCAACTCGGTCCACTTTATTAATAAAGAAGAAAGTAGGGACATGGTGTTTTTGAAGCAAACGCCAAACGGTTTCCGTGTGCCCTTCAATCCCTTCAACCGCACTAATAATGATGATGGCAAAGTCCATTACCTGAATAGCTCGTTCCATTTCAGGAGAAAAGTCGACATGGCCAGGAGTATCAATTAAGTAGTAGTTTGAACCATTATATGTAAACATCGCTTGGTCGGCAAAGACAGTTATCCCTCTTTGTTTTTCGATTTCATGCGTATCGAGAAAGGTATCCTTATGGTCAACCCGGCCTTTTTGTCTAATTGCTTTTGTCTGATAAAGTATTTGTTCCGCTAACGTTGTCTTACCGGCATCTACATGGGCAAATAATCCAATCGTTTTTTTCATGCTGTCACCTCAATCATTATTAGCCATCTTATCCCTATTATATCAAATGAAATATTGGACTTCGTAAAATAGTTTTTAACTTTAAAAAGCATTAAGAAAAAGACCAAATCAATATTGTTGACTTGGTCTTTTAACATGATTTAATTAAAAATTATTGTTGCTGCTGTTGTTGTTGTTGTTGTTGTAAATTTAGTGCTGTTTGTGTAGCTGTTATATCCATTTCTAATTGTTTGGATAGATTATCCGGCTTATAGTAACCTTTTGAAATCATGTAATTAGAAATTTGTTCGTGTGTTTTAATTGCGTCATTTAGGTATTGTGTTAAGATATCTCTAACTTCTTTAGTGGATGTCTCAGTAATAGCAAGAGCTAGGTTTTTAATTCCTGTTTTTGCAGTGATCAGGAAATCAGATGCAATGACTTGGTCAGTCATTCCACCCATGCCGGTCATGTTTTGCATCATCTGATTCATTATTGTTGTGCACCTCTATTCGTAATAAATTCTTGCAGCCTTTGAACTTGTTGTTTAGTTGCAGTAGCATCAGTACTTAGAATATTTTTTAATTCTTCATCTTGAACAAGAGCGCCCATAGTAGTTGCTTTTGTTAAGCATAAATATTTAAACATTAATAACTCATGAATTTCATGTGTTTCATGAAGTCCCATATAAGTTGTCACCATTGTATTCACCCCTTTCACACCTTGTTAGCGGTTTAGTGGAGTTAAATGTTTAGAAAATTGTGGTACGTTAGAACAGAAAATATTATTAATTACTGGAAAAAAATACTATTGAAACACAGGCAACTCGGATGTTATTATATGAAAGTTCGCTCGTGAGACACAGATTATCAACTTACGAAGTATTGGTAGATATTTTCTATTGTAAGGTACCTAGAAAAGTCGCTCACAAATAGTGTGTACGAACGAACTAAATTGGAAATAACTTTCTATTGTTTTGAAGCACACATCGTGCTAAGATGAAAAAGTCGCTCTTGAAACGATTGAGCAAGTCAATCAGAATTGGAAATAATTAATGATTGATAGAATATTAGAAATGCGATAAGATAGTATTCCTGTCGCTTTTGGTGACATTGTTCTTTGAAAACTAAACAAACAAAAACGTCAACAAACAGTAATATTAGTTTCTACTATAGAAACTAAGCCAACGTAACTTTTATGAGCTAATCAACTTTTCTGCGTATTAACGGGCAGTAATATCCTATCGGATAACTGCCCGTAGATACCCGATTGATTCGACTA
>NZ_NUNF01000120.1 GCF_002585305.1 Bacillus sp. AFS037270
CCACCCCGCGATAGTAAAAATTATTAAGTTTGGAGTACGCTCCATGTCTTGTTACTGACTGTCCCCATCTCAGAATGCCTATCCAAGCAGCAGCTCGATGGGTACAACTCGCAGTTTATTCGTTGAAGCAACGCTCGTTGCTCCACCCCGCGATAGTAAAAATTATTAAGTTTGGAGATATGCNNCCAGACTTGGGTATTCCTCCGTAAAAAACAATATGGTAGCGGCGGAGGGGATCGAACCCCCGACCTTACGGGTATGAACCGTACGCTCTAGCCAGCTGAGCTACACCGCCATAAACAATTATTAACCTTCGACTGGTCGGGAAGACAGGATTCGAACCTGCGACCCCTTGGTCCCAAACCAAGTGCTCTACCAAGCTGAGCTACTTCCCGTAATAAGCGCGCCCGAAAGGAGTCGAACCCATAACCTTCTGATCCGTAGTCAGACGCTCTATCCAATTGAGCTACGGGCGCAAAATATTGACGATTATTTTCACTTTTGTAAAAAAATCATGGTGGAGGAT
>NZ_NUNF01000121.1 GCF_002585305.1 Bacillus sp. AFS037270
CAGTGACAGCTGCAGCAAAAATTATGCGTGATATTAATTGTGGTTCCGTACCGGTTTGTGAAGGTAAAAAAGTGGTGGGAATGATGACTGACCGTGATATTGTCCTTAACTGTGTTGCTGATGGAAAAGACTGTAGCTCAATCCATTGCCATGATGTAATGACTTCAGATGTAATTACCTGTTCTCCGGATACAGATGCACATGAATGTGCTCGTTTGATGTCTGATAATCAAATCCGCCGTATCCCTGTGGTCCAAAATGGAGAATTGGTTGGCATTTGTGCTATTGGTGACCTGGCAACAGTTAACATTCATATTAATGAAGCAGGGGATGCGTTAAGTGATATTTCTCGACCGCTTCAATAA
>NZ_NUNF01000122.1 GCF_002585305.1 Bacillus sp. AFS037270
ACCCGATAGTTTAAGTGCTATTGTTCACAATCTCTTTTACACTTAATATAACTCCTAATATAGGGTTAACTCTTGAATATAAATTTTTTTAGCAACAATCCTAATGTAATACCAAAAATCATGGTGCTGAACATATGAGAATAATAATCATTGATGGGTCTAATATCGATATACTTACCTTCTATTAATGTTGTGAATAATAGTTCACATACTAACCAGGCAAATAAACTGCCCACGGTCGTTTTTATAACCAAATGGCATGAACCAAACTTTTCAAATATAAAGTAAAGTAAGACTGCAAAAACACTACTAACTAAAAAATCTACAATTAATCCTATGGTAAATACAGGTCTGTTAAATGTAATAATAAGACTTGATAATTCATAAATACCAAACTTTCCGAAGCCAAAATGTACAAATATCCTCGAAGCAATCTCTCCTGGTATTGTTGAAAGTACACCTAATATACCTATTCTTAACATCCTATCTTGGATCATATCATCATTCCTTAATCT
>NZ_NUNF01000123.1 GCF_002585305.1 Bacillus sp. AFS037270
GCCACTTCGCTACCCCTCCATGAAAACAGGTAAAATATTAAGATGGCGGTCTGGACGGGACTCGAACCCGCGACCTCCTGCGTGACAGGCAGGCATTCTAACCAACTGAACTACCAGACCAAATTGCGGGGACAGGATTTGAACCTGCGACCTTCGGGTTATGAGCCCGACGAGCTACCGGACTGCTCCACCCCGCGATAGTAAAAATTATTAAGTTTGGAGCATGCTACACGTTATGTTACTGAATGTCCCCATCTCAGAACGTCTATTTAAGAAGCAGCTCGATGAGATTTTCTATTTTTCATGGGATATGTCGCCCCGATTTCAGTAAGCCTAATCAAGAAGCGGCTCAATCGGTGCGCTGTAGAGTACTCGAAGAAGAGTATTCGGACGTGCTCCACCCCGCGATAATTAGAAAATATTACATACTGGCGGAGGAAGAGGGATTCGAACCCCCGCGCGGTTTAACCCGCCTGTCGGTTTTCAAGACCGATCCCTTCAGCCGGACTTGGGTATTCCTCCAGTATAAAGTGGAGTCTAGGGGGATCGAACCCCTGACCTCCTGCGTGCAAAGCAGGCGCTCTCCCAGCTGAGCTAAGACCCCATATCGAAGTAAATGGTCGGGAAGACAG
>NZ_NUNF01000124.1 GCF_002585305.1 Bacillus sp. AFS037270
TGACCTCGAGGGGCTAGGCGCTGGAGCTGGACGTTGAGAGTCCTTTTATTAACAGTTATCCACAAGCGAAAATTTTATAATTTTCTAAACGAAAATAAAAACCCGCCGTTTGGCGAGCCTTAAAATTATCATTGTTATCTTTGAAGTTTTCCCTGTGCAAGGAGTATTTGATTTTCCACTTGTTCTGGGGCGGTGCCGCCAAAGCTATTTCTAACCGCGACTACATGCTCAGGAGCCAATACCTTGTATATATCTTCTTCAAATAAAGGACTAAAGCTTTGATATTCTTCAAAACTTAAATCTAGTAAAAACTTATTTGCTTGAATTGAATATAAGACGATTTTTCCAATCACTTCGTGTGCCTCACGGAATGGCAAGCCCTTTCTAACCAAATAATCAGCAATATCCGTTGCATTGGAAAAATCATTATTGATCGCCTTTCGCATCACATCTTTGTTGACAGTCATCGACTCAATCATTGGAGCTAACAGCTTTAATGACCCTTCAAGAGTCTCTACCGTATCAAACATGCCTTCTTTATCTTCTTGTAAATCTTTATTATAAGCAAGCGGCAAGCCTTTAAGTACGGTTAACAATCCAATTAAGTTCCCGTACGCTCTTCCTGTCTTACCACGAAGTAATTCTGGTACATCCGGGTTTTTCTTTTGAGGCATGATACTTGAACCTGTACAGAATGAATCATCAAGTTCAACAAACTGGAATTCTTGGCTGGACCAAATGACTAATTCCTCAGAAAATCTTGAAATATGTGTCATAATAATAGACCCAATCGATAAAAATTCCAAAATAAAATCGCGGTCACTCACTGCATCCATACTATTTGGATATATGGTTTCAAAGCCTAATATTTCTGCGACTCGTTCACGATTGATTGGAAATGTTGTCCCTGCTAGTGCTCCGGAACCTAGTGGCAGCCAATTAACTCGTTTAAGTGAATCCATAAGTCTCTCTTTATCACGTTCAAACATCCAAAAATAAGCCATTAGGTGATGTGCAAAAGAAACTGGCTGGGCCCGCTGCAAGTGTGTGTACCCTGGAATTAATGTGTGAATGTTCTCTTTTGCCTGCCCAATTAATGCCTGTTGGACATCTTCAATTAACTTAATTAGTTCAGTCGTTTTAGTTCTTAAGTATAGATGCATATCTGTAGCTACTTGGTCATTGCGGCTGCGCCCTGTATGAAGCTTGCCGCCTACAGGTCCGATTTTTTCAATTAAGAGTTTTTCAATATTCATATGAATATCTTCATCTTCAACTAAAAACTCAACTTCGTTAGCATCCACCATTTTCTTTATAGCAAGAAGGCCGTCCTTTATTTTACTAGCATCTTCCATCGGAATAATCCCGCATTCTCCCAGCATTTGAACATGCGCCATACTTCCGGCAATATCTTCTTTCGCTAACTTTTGATCAAAGGAAATTGATGCTGTAAATTCTTCAACGAGCTTATTGGTTTCTTTCGTAAAACGGCCGCCCCATAACTTCGACATTACTGTTCCTCCTTAAATAAGAAAAGCGCAAGCTCCTTGGTCAGCCTCGGGCAAGCACAAGACAAGCCGGCCGAAAGGTTGCCTTTTAACCTTTTGGACGGATTGACCTAAATGTGGAGGCGACTGCCCTGGGACTCTAGACTAAGACGCACCCTGCAAGAAGGCGCTTTTTGCCTTCTTCAGGGGGTGGCTTAGGCTTCGAGTCCCAAGGAGCCGCA
>NZ_NUNF01000125.1 GCF_002585305.1 Bacillus sp. AFS037270
CATGCTGCCCCACAGGGTCCTTGCCCGTAATTTAGTTGCTTTGCCGACTAATCCGTGCTTCAAATGTACCCGAACCTACAACACACATATCTACTATTAATCTAATCTAAAACAGAATCAGGCGGCCATTTCTACCTTCTTTGATACTGACAAATGAGGAATATCCTTTAACATCTTTTCTTCACTAAATTCAAATTTCTTTTTACTTATGCTAAAGAAAATACGGATCAGTTTATTACATAAAGCAATAAGGGATTGCATTTTCTTTAATGGATTATCAGAACGTTGAGTATAGTAGGCATGTAATTCTTTAAAAGCTGAATTCTTAGCTACTAGTATCATACATACCCTAAACAACAGGGCCCTTAGTTTCTTGCGGCCCCTCTTTGTGATGGTCGTTTTCCCCTTGTGCTTACCGGATGTATTTTCTTTTAAACTTAAGCCAGCCAGCTTAATAATTTGTCTGGGATGGGTATAATCATTCAGGTCACCCACTTCCGCAAAGAAACCGGCAACTGTATCCCTCCCGACACCTTTAATGGCCAACATTTGTGGTACTCCAGGTATTTCATCAAGTAAAACTTCTATTTTCGCATCCAATTCTTCGAATTTAAGCTGGATGAGCTCATATTTATCTAGTAACATTTTCAGCTCCAGTTTGGCCATATCAGATCCTTGCCGAAGTCCGATGGACTTACTGGCAGCTTGCTTTAACCCTCGGATTTTACTAAGCCCCACACTCCGGGTAACGGCTTTTCTTAGGTGGGTGAGCAGTTCTTGATCAGAGAACTTTATTATTTCATGCGGTAAAGCATATAGTTTTAAGAATTGTAAGGCTGCCTTCCCTTCCCACTTCTTAAAGACCGTTAGAAATTCTGGAAAGTACCGGTCAATCCAGTTGTGAACCTGTCCTTGGACCGTTTGTAGGTCATCCGTTAGAAGATCGCGTATTTTCTTCGCAACCCGGAGCTCGGCATACACTCCTTGCGGTGTCGTAGGTTCAGCGTATCTTCCGTCCTTGACCAGCTGGGCAATGACTTTTGCGTCTTTTACATCATTTTTAGTTGGTGAATTATCATCGAGTTCCTTGCTTTTCTTTACGTGCAAGGGATTGACTACTACAAACTTAATCTCATTTTCTTTCAGAATATGTGCCAGGTTGAACCAATAGTGGCCAGTTGGTTCCATTCCAACCATCACTTTTTCCATGGCTTGTTCTCTCTGCAGTTCAGAAATCCATGTAAGAAAATGCCCGAACCCTTCTTTTGTGTTTTCAAAATAGCAAGGTAATCCGAACTCCATTCCTCTAAAGTCCTGGGCACGTGCCACGTGCTTGAATTTAGCAATGTCCACACCTATAATAAGTGTTTGAGAAGTTATTTGAGCAATCTTCTTATTTTGGTTATAATTCATTTTAAAGCCTCCTGGTATTTGAGTGTTGTCCTTTTCGCTGGCCAGCTTCCGGACACTCTTATTCTACCAAGAGGTTATTTTTTTGTTCAAACCTCATTTTCACTCATTACAGGAATGCTGCCCCGTTAGCTCAACAAGAAAAAAGACCGCCGCAGCGATCATCAACTTTAGCTAATGCACCCGATAGTTTAAGAACAATACTTCACATATCAAGTAACCTGCCACGGTATTGGAACAGTAGTATAACTATAACTAACTATTTTCCTTTCAATATTTAAAACAGCATTTATAACAATACGTTCAAGGTAATGTTTGTAAAGTATTTATAAGATGTTATCATAGTAAATGAACATTAATGGAGGTGGAATTTTGTCATCATCAGTTTTTCTGGCACTTTATCGTCCAAAATCAGGGAAAGAAAACGAGTTAAAAGAAATTCTTAAACTACATATACCAACGTTACGAGAAGAAGGATTGATTACAAACCGTGAGTTATTAACTCTTCAAGCGGAAGATGGGACAATTATTGAAATAGCCGAGTGGAAGTCCAATGAGGCTATAGAAAAAGCACATCAATCAGCTAATGTAATGTCCGTTTGGAACAAAATTAGTTCCGTTGCTGAACTGACTAGTCTTTCATCACTTGCTGAGGCTCAAGTACCTTTCCCCAATTTCAAACCTTTATAGACCTAAAAAAGCCATGTAATTCACATTTGAACTCAGATCACTTTTTCTGATTATTAACTGTGTTGATTTTAGTTAAAATAATAGCTTGGCAATCGATTGCCAAGCTATTTCTTCTGTTTTTAATTCTTCGTTTCTTATTCAACAAAAGCACTCGTTAGACGAATTACACCAATAAAGATGGACAATTTTAGACAATCTCTACATATGCACTTTAAAATGTTTAATCAAAGGTAATTAGGAGAATTCGTGAAAATATGTTACACTTTGTTTACCATTTGATTTACTTGTTTACATGTGCCCTACTCATTCGTGAGTGGGGCTTCTTGTTTTTAAAGAAGAAATAAAAAAACAGACTCTATAAA
>NZ_NUNF01000126.1 GCF_002585305.1 Bacillus sp. AFS037270
TTTTATTGAGGGAGTTTAGTGGAAGAGTCCAGTTTGATCTTTGTTCAGCAATCGGGCCAGTTAATTGAATAAGAGGTTGCATAAAACCCTACTTTTTTAATTACCCTTCGAATAGAGGTGTAATAACATATAAATTAATGCAACGTTGGGAAAGATAGAAAAAAAATCTCTCAAAATTAGTCAGCCCAATTATACATATTTAATTTGATATCGGAAAAATTATTGCCAGCGAATAAAAAGTTGGAGGAATTTCAATGCAAACAGAACACCATGTTGATTTAACATCTGCAGAAATGGCAAATCTTTGGACGGCTTACCAAAATGATACGATGGTCATTTGTGTTGTTAAATATGCTCTAGCCACCGTTCAAGATACAGAAATTCGTAGCGTTTTAGAATTTGCATTACAGTTATCCCAATCACATGTTCAACAATTAACTGCTATGTTTAACGAAGAACAACTTCCGATTCCGGACGGATTTAACGAAAATGAGGATCTTAATTTACAAGCCCCTCCTTTATTTACGGATACGTTCTATCTGACATACATTCACAACATGGGCAAAATCGGAATTGAATCATATGGGATGGCTCTAGCTAATTCTTCTCGATTAGACCAAAGTCAATATTTCACCAACTGTCTAACTGAATACACGCAACTATTTAACCAAGCATTACAAGTATTGTTATCAAAGGGAAACCATACGAGATCTCCGCATATTCCAAAACCAAAACAGGTTCAATACGTTCAAAAACAAAGTTATTTAACAGGTTGGTTTGGCAAGCGTAGACCTCTTAATGCACTTGAAATAGCTAATATCTATTTTAGTATGGTACGAAATATATTAGGAGAAGCACTGGTCACGGGATTTAGTCAAGTGGCGAGGGGTCAAGAGGTTCGTAACTTTATGATAAGAGGAAGAGACATTTCAGCCAAACATATTGAAATTTTCGGCTCAGTATTAAGTGAGGATCACCTGCCTCCAGCTAGTAAATGGGATGCTGAAGCAACAGATTCAACGGTTGCCCCATTTTCCGATAAACTGATGATGTACCATGTAACAGCGTTAATTTCGATAGGAGTCACCCATTATGGAGCTAGTCTTGGGACAAGTGCAAGACGCGATTTAGGAGCTCTTTATCCTCGATTAATGGCGGAAATTGTACAATATGCTGAAGATGGAGCCAATATAATGATTGATAACGGTTGGCTAGAGCAACCGCCACAAGCACCGGATCGAGATCAGTTAGCTAATAAGCAGTGAATGCAATGTCAAGGGAAGGACGAGTTGAGAAAGTCCTTTGGAGTATTGCATTACCTGGCTTTGGACAACTCTTAAATGGTAAGTTTCTTAAGGGATTAATTTTGATTGGATTAGAAGTTTTAATCAATGTTCAATCAAATTTTAACAAAGTGATTATTTACAGTTTTCAAGGCGATATTCAATCCGCTATTGACCTTGTCAGTTATGATTGGCTCATGTTTTATCTCTGTCTTTATATGTTTTCCGTATGGGACGCTTATCGGGACGCAGGAGGAGGGAAATCACCTTATTCCTTTCTACCGTTTGTCTTTAGTGCTTATTTCGTAACCATAGGGTTGATCTATTCCTCAAGTCTAAAGGTATTCGGGGTGCTTTTCGGTCCACCTATGTTGTTTTTGATTCCAGGAATAAGTATTGGCTTACTTATAAATATTGCATTAGGAAATTTGAAAGTAAAAAAATAATGACCAACTCGTAATAAATGGAGATTGACATGGCTAAAAAAATCCTAGATCTGCAATGCGACATATTAGTATTATGTGGAATATTCTTTGCCCTTCGCTTTATCTATACAAAAAGAAATATACATACAGATAAACGGATATACGATCAATACACTTGTCACACTCATACATACTATTATGCTTGTTGGATTTTACAGACAAATGGATAAGAAAATTAGCGAAAAGACAAAGTCACGTTGTTAAATCAAGCATTTTTTTTCCGTGAGGGTCTTTGTTTAGATTATTTATAGTGTTCTTTATTTTTTACATAAAACCTCTATTTTTTTATGCAGCCACGATGAAGAAGTAATGGAACTTCTAAGATTATCAAAAAATCAAGAGATCGATACTTTATTAAATCAACTGCATCCGGAAATAAAGTCATTGCAGACGAAATAAATTTTGATTTCCACCTTAAAAAGAAAGTTCGTTTAATCGCCCCTTCTATATGGATTGAAAACAAATTATATAAAGCATCTTACATATCTGACTAAGTTCAAACCTTGACTATTAATGCAGAAAGAAAAGCTAAAAAAGGTGTTTACATAAAAATACTTTCAAAATGAAACAGGCTTTTTAACATATATCTAAATATACATTCATCTATCTTCACCAATCGGGCGCTTTTCTTAAATAAGAAGACGTCTTTTGTAATGAGTTAGATTCTAGAACAATCTATTTAAGGGATTGGATTATGTTAAAGTGTATAAGAGATTGTGAAGGTTCCTACTTTAACTATAGGGTGCTTTAGTTGAAGAAAGCATACCACAATATGTTGTGGTAATTGAGGTCATTTGTAGTACAAAAAAGGATAGATTGAGAGTATTTTCTACTGCTCACCTATCCTTTGTGATTTTTCCCTTATAATGTCTGACATGAAATACAAATTAACTGTTGATATATCCTACATCTAACGATG
>NZ_NUNF01000127.1 GCF_002585305.1 Bacillus sp. AFS037270
ATTGTTAATAAAAAAATGCCACCGGTTAGGATGACGCAAAAGTTACCGCTTAATCTTGCTCGTCTTATTCAATTTGCCCGTTATGGTGATTCATTGCGGAATACTTTTCGTGCAGATTAATAGCAATTCTTTCGATAAATGTGTATATTGCAGCACAACGGAAAAGTCCGGATGGCAGAGCAATAATTGCAAGTGCCGTATATCTCCGCGCTGATTATTATAAAAGTCATACAGATTTACCAACATTTAAACTTCTCATGGAGAATTTGAATATGAAAATAAATAAGGCCAATTAAAGGGTCACAAATCAATATGTTCCCCCTCTCTGTTTTAGTTGATAAGAGTTTACATTTAAAAAAGAGGTACTTCCTTGAGTACCTCTTTCACTACAATTAAATTATTTTGTTAAGCTCCTAAACGCTTATCTTCATTAATAAGCCCATCGTTTGAAGAAGACAGGCCCTTATACTTGAAGAAGAAAAAGAAGACAACAGCAACGATAGCAGCAACTATTGCAGGATACATCCAAAAAGCTTGCCATTGATCAAGAGAAACGACTCCAGTTTTAGTGACAGTATTGTTAAAGAGTTTTCCCGCAAAATACGATCCTACAAACATACCGATACCTTGGGTAAACATTATAATTAACCCCTGCGCTTGACCCTTGATTTTTTCATCTGCCACTTCATCTGTATAGAGATATCCTGATACAAAGAAAAAGTCCCAACATAATCCGTGTAAGGCGATGCCAATGTACATTAACGACACAAGTCCTTCAGGTGCACTAAAAGCAAAAAGAGACATCCTTAATATCCATGCAATCATTCCCACTAAAAACATCCATTTGAATCCCAGTCGGCGATAAAAGAATGGAAGTAACAACATAAAAATGACTTCAGAAAATTGACCGATTGACATAACAGATGAAACATCCTTGACTCCAGCATCACCAAGGAATACTGAGGCAAATGACATATATGTAGCATGATCTAGAAAAAGCACTGTCGTACATACAATAAATACTAAATAGTAACGATTTTTTAATAACTGCAGTGCATCAAGGCAAAGAATGTCTCTTATTGATAACGGTTTTCCTTTAGCAGGTGCAGGAGTGTTTGGTAATGTAAAACTGTACAGTCCAAGTAAAACAGACACAACTGCACCAATTTGTAGAGCTACCGGACTGCCTGAATATCCAAGAATCCCAATTATAGCGCTTGCAACAATAAACCCAATGGTTCCACATACACGGATAATCGGAAAGGCTTTAACGGTGTCTTTAACATTATAAAAGCTTATATTATTTGTTAAAGAATATGTTGGATTATAACATAACATATATAGAAACATTATCCATAAAAAAGCGTTATCATTTTTTGTGTAAATTTGTTCAGGAAGAAACCATAATAAGATACCGCCAACGATGTTAACCAGAGCTAACATTTTTTGAGATGGGAAGAATCGATCCGAAACCATTCCTATGACAATTGGAGATATAATAGCAGCAATACCACCTATTGAGTACGCAGTACCAATTATAGATGATAATCCATGCTTACTAAGAATAAAACCCAAAGTAGCAAACCACGTACCGAGGGTAAAGTATTGAAAAAACATCATTGCTGAAAGTCTTGGAATTATATATGATTTAACTTGCAAATTTTTCACTCCTGTTTATCAATTAGAGAGTTTAGCTTAGACTAATAGATTTTTGAACAATTGTTACAAGTATGGACATAAGATTCATGTTGTTCTTCAATTTTCTTTCCACATTGTGTACATTTTTTACTAGGTAAATTCTTTAAAAATTCAGTCATTTTAATTAACATGTTTATTCCTCCATTATCTTGTAAAATTAATGATTGAAGTTCGAATAATTTTCTTAAACCTATTTTATAATCGGAATATTGTTGTTTTTAGATTAATAGATTTTTGAACACTTGTCACAAGCATGGACATAAGATTCATGTTGTTCTTCAATTTTCTTTCCACATTGTTTACATTTTTTTCCTGGTAAATTCTTTAAAAACTCGATCATTTTAATCAACATGCTAATCTCATCCATTATCTTTTATATTGGATGATTTTACGTTTGTATATTAAATATACGAAACCGTATTTTTATTTTTGAATTTTATTGAATTCATCTCTATTGTTGGTATGCTATAAAATAATTTAAAGTGAGCTGGTTCATGGCAAAAGATACAGGTATGTTCCCAATATTTATGGGTTAATTTCTGTACATGAGGTACATTTAGTAAGATTATCCCCTTTTTAATATGGTTTTCACAGACTGTTATCATGGCGTATCCCCTCACTTATCTATAGTTTTCCTAACCCAATCGCCGATTTTAAAGCGTTTTCCTTTTGTTTTAAAAGAAACCCTATCATATCTAATAATTAAGAAAATCTAGAAAGGTGTTCTACCGAAATATATATTTGTAAACCGACTCTGTTTATTAACAGAATCGGTTTGGCTTTCTAATAAATTATTAATTATTTACCACTCTTTAAGACCCAACAACTTATCGCCCAATTCATTAAGTTGAGCTCTTGCATATTTTTCTTGCTCCCAGTTTCGAGGATCTCCTAGAAAGGCAATTCCTTCTGGGATCACTCTTTCACTCCATTGTTTAATTCTCCATTGTTTTAATTCTTCATTATGTTCCTGGGCTGGGAACATAGAAATATATTGATGAATATTAGGGGTATTCGATACGTTTTTTCGTAAACCATGTGGTTGCATTACATGGAAAATTAATAAATCCCCTGCTTTCAATGTAACTGGTGTTGGTGTATACCCTGTGTAATCCGGATGATAAGGATCTCTATCGGCAGGTTGAGTTTTTACCCACTCTGGGAAATCTCTAAATAACTCAGGAATGACGTTCAAACCACCATTTTCCACATCGGTATCTGTTAAGAAAAGAATCCCTTGAACATTAACTGGAAGCGGATCTAATGATGTATCTCCATCCCAGTGGATGAAACCTTCGAATTCAAAAGTACCTGGTTTATTTGGGAAGCTCATGTTACATCTATCAATACTTGTCCATAATTTCTCTGTTCCCCAGATATCTACAAAAGCATCGTATACTTTTTGATAAGAACGGTTATCCCAGAAATATTGATGATTATATAACTCAACCATTCCAGCTCCACGAAGTTCTGGCATTTGATATTCACGAAGTGGTGCCCTGTACCAAGTAGAAGGGTCATTAGGAACTTTTTCTTCAAACTCCCATATAAGGTTAACCGTTCTATCGATATATTCTTTAGGGACAATATTACGAACAACTACGTATCCGTTTTCTTTCCAAAATTCAAATTCCTCTTCAGTTAATACTCTTAAAGGTTCATTATTAGGGCGTTCATTCAATGGAATATCAATCTCAAGGATATTATTTACTTTAGTTTTTTGCATTTTATAACTCCTCCTATCAGGGTTAAAAGTGTTTTATGTGCTTTGTTTTTTAATAAATCTTACAAATTTAATATATAATTTTCACTGTGTTAATACTATTAACTATCGTGCTTAGTTCGTTGAAAAAGTATATTATATTGCTGTTATTAATAATTCATTTTTTTTTGATATATTAAAAATCGGCTTTTTTTTAGATGATTCATATAAAAAACACCCAAATTCCATTAAAGATAACGCTTTCCATTGGTAGATAATATAAAAAAATACAATTCCCAAAAAATTTATATATGTGTTTAATATTCTATTTTATTGCTGTAGTAATAAATAAAACTATAACTTCTTGCTATTAGAATAAGATCTAAACAAAAGTGGTACATGTTTGATTAAGTTTTATTAACCTTAGTAGCTATCCATATTACTTTCTCATTAAAAAAGACTGACTAAAAGGTCAATATTAGACACCTTTTGTCAGCCCTTCCCTTAAACATCTGCACTGTATATATAACTTCTTTATAATTAAGACTATTTTAATATCCTGGTCAATAGTTTCGGGTTGAAAAACCCTCAAAACCCAGCCTGTTTGACTACTTCAGGCCAACTTAGTTTCAATCTGCGACAAATAGTTGTACTGTATACTTGTCCCTTTTTCCTCAACAAATCATAATCTCTCTGAGTTGTTGAACCAATACGCAGCAATTCTTATTTCAAATTTTCTAGAGTTTCTTCCATTGTTTTCAAGCAAATCCCCTCCAGTTTATAAAGTCGAAATTCTTTGCAAGAATTTTGATTAAGATACTAACAGGTGGACTCTGAAACAGTAACTAAATTTCCCTTGCTCTTATTCATTAGTGCTTCTTTTACCAGCCAAGCCCCGCCGATTACACCTGCATCATTGTCTAATTTAGCTATAACTAGTTCAACACCTTCAGCTACTCTTGGAAAAGCAAACTTAGCAAACTGCTCTTTTAGTGGTATCAACAAGGTTCAGTCATCTTAATCAACAAAATACTTACCCCCATCCGTCTTTTAAATTTCCTAAAATATAAAATTATGGAAGAAAATATTAGAGTCAATATTCAACTACTAGTCTTAAACTCATTATATTAAATGGTAATATTACTAAAGTGATTAAACAATTAACTATCGTGCTGAGCAAATAAAAAAATACAATATATTGCTCTTCAGTAAATGAGATTTATTTAGAATATTAGGCGACCAGGGGAGATTAGGGAGAACTTCAGTCTTTTAAGGTCACTTTTGTGGAATTGATTTGTATAGATAAATACACAAAAAATATCAACTCTGGAAACAGAAATTAACGTGGATACTGCATTTTGAGAGATTGGATTCCCTTCAGGAGAGCAATACAAAAACTACCATTCTGCTAATCAAAAACTAATACAGTACAAGAATGTTGGTAAATCTTTGGGTCTCTCCCTATCAGGAAAAATGAATTTATACAGCTATTTCGGAATATCCTTGCTCCTTGTAAATCTCTAGCCTTAATTAATTATTATTCATTAATCATTTTCATGCGCTTCTTCATAACTTTCATTACTTTTATCACCACATTCCCAGCATATAGACCTATTTCTTTCCATTTTCGCCAACTGACTTCCACAACAAATGCATAAATCCGTCACATTATCCCCTCCTTATAAAGTTCATTTTATAAATAATTTAGGGGCCACCTGAAACAGTTATTCTGAGTGGCCCTTCTTGTTATAAATACTTGGTTACCAATATTTCAAGCCTAATAGTTTTTCACCTAGTTCAGTAAGTTCCGCTCCATCATATTTCACTTGTTCCCAATTTCGAGGGTCTCCAGGGAATGCATAACCCTCAGGCTTAATTCTTTCTTTCCAAGATTTGATTCTGGCCTCTTTTAATTCTGTATTATCTTCTTGTGCAGGAAACATGGATATATATTGTGCAACTCGTGCTTTGTCAGAGTAATTTGGACGAATACCGTGAGGTTGCATACTATTAAAAATCAGCAAATCTCCTGCTTTTGTCACTACTTTGGTTGGGGTAAAGCCAGTTGTATCCGGTTTATGTGGATCTCGATCTACAGGCTGAGTTTTCACCCATTCATTAAAAGTTCGGTAAAGTTCCGGTATACACTGGAATCCTCCCATATCAATATCCGTATCTACTAGTGATAATACCCCTTGAACATTCACTGGAATTGGATCTAAAGATGTATCTACATCCCAATGAATAAATCCTTTATATTCATGGCCAGGTTTAATTGGAAGATTTAGATTGCATCGATCAATACTCACCCATAATTTTTCATTACCCCAAATATCAACAAAAGCATTGTAAATCTTTTCATACATCCGGTTATCCCATAAATACTGATGGTTATATAACTCAACCATTCCAGTGTTCATTAGTTCCTTCATAGCCATTTCTCTACCTGGTTGTATATACCAAGTGGATGGATCATTCGGGTCTTTTTCTTCAAACTCCCAGATTAACTTCACAAGTCTCTCGATATGATCCTTTGGAATCGCATCACGAACAATAACATAACCGTTTTCCTTCCAAAATTTCCAATCTTCTTCACTCAATACTCTCAATGGTTCATTATTCAAACGTTCATTTAATGGAGTTACAATTTCAAGGATATTATTCAATTTTTCTTTCATTTTGAATTCCTCCTCATTTATTTAGCTTTAAATTTGTCTAGATTATCTTTATTAACCAATTGGAATGGAACCATGTTTTCCTTAGGAACTTTTTCTCCCTTAGCCGCTTTTTGGGCCACTTCTAGTGCCATTTTTCCTTGTGAATCTACATCCTGAAATACAGTTGCAGTTAGATCTCCTGATTGGATAGAATTAAAGGCATCTGGTATACCATCGATTCCGATGACTTTTGTATTCTTTAATTTACCTGCTGCACTTAATGCTTTGATTGCTCCTAATGCCATTTCATCATTTTGTGCAACAATTGCATCTAATTTTTGAGATTGCAACCAGTTTTCTGTTAAAGCGAGCGCCTCCTCCCTTGACCAGTTTGCAGTTTGCTCTGCAGCTACCTTAATGTTTGGATAATCCTTTAAGACTTCCTTATTTCCTTCTGTTCTGTTGACCTCAGCTGAATTCCCATTTGGCCCATGAATAATTGCAATAGTTCCTTTTCCACTTAACAGTTCTGCCACATGTTTCATTTCTATTTTTCCAGCTTCCACATCATCGGATCCAACATGAGCCGTAGCTTTCTCCTCATTAGAGACAACGGCTAACACTGTAATGATAGGAATCTTTGCAGCTACAGCTTGTTCAACCACTGGCGCACTCCCATTCTTATCAGCGGGGTTTAAGATAATCGCATCTACTTGCTGGTTAATTAGGTTCTCTACTTGATTAATTTGATTTTCTGCTTTCCCTTCTCCATCAGACTCGATTAAATCAACTCCCGAGGCTTTAGCGTATTTTCTAATAGAGTCTTGTAAACCGACAATATATTCATTTTGTAAATTTTGATATATAACCCCTATGCGTATTTTCCCATTCGGTGTTCCACTAGTTTTTTCTTGTGCTTTACCAGAACATCCACTCAGGATGCCAAGGACTAATAATAATGTTACAGCCACTATCTTTACTTTTTTCAATTTACTCACTCCTTTTCCTATTTTATTGATGATTTTTTTTATCAAGAAGCACAGCAATGACAATAATCGTTCCCTTTAAAATTTGTTGATAATAAGAGGAAACATTTAATAAATCAAGTCCATTATTCATTACTCCGATAATTAACACCCCAATCAGGGTACCAACTATGCTGCCTACTCCTCCAAATAAGCTGGTTCCTCCGATTACTACAGCTGCAATGGCGTCTAGTTCATATCCCTGACCTAGCACTGGAGAACCTGACATAATTCTTGATGATAGAATCATCCCTCCGACTCCCGCTAAAAGCCCTGCTATTGCATATACTCCGATCTTTACGGAATTAACACGAATTCCTGAAAGTTTAGCAGACTGTTCATTCCCTCCAGTCGCAAAAACGTGTCTCCCAAATACGGTGAAATTCAAAAGAAAAATTCCAATTGCTACGATTACTATAAAGATAATAACGGGGATTGGAAGGCCTAGTATGTATCCGCTTCCAATATTGTTATAGAAATTGTTAAGTCCGATAACCGGCCGGCCATTTGTATAAACCATAGCCAATCCTCTAGCAGCAGTCATCATACCTAACGTAGCGATAAAAGGTGCTACCTTCCACTTTGCAATGAGTACACCATTTATTAGTCCGCAGGCTAAACCGACCGTCATCCCTATCATAATAGGAATAAATAGAGAATAACTACTGTCTGCTTTAGCAAAGCTAGAAGCTACGACGGCTGATAATGCCATAATAGAGCCAACTGAAAGGTCAATACCGCCGGTAATAATAACGAAGGACATTCCAATCGCCACTATTCCTATAATCGATACTTGCCGTAGTATATTGATAATATTGGTGGTCGTTAAGAATGATTCTGAGGAGATAGATAAGATTACAAACAGGATCGCAAAAGCAATATAAATACCATATTTAGTAAGGAGCTTTCCCGTACTTCCCTTTCTCATTACAGACCGCGATGTAGCTAAATCTAATAAATTTAATTTTGCTACCTCTTGTTTTTGAGTGTTCATCCGATTTTTTCTCCTTTCCGAATTCCCGAACAGCACGCCATGATTTTTTCCTGATCAAATTCATCCCTAGTAAACTCTCCAGTTAATTTTCCTTCACTCATGATAATGATACGGTCACAAATTCCAAACAGCTCAGGCATTTCTGAAGAAATAACAATCACCGATTTACCCATACTTGCAAATTCATTAATAATTTTATATATCTCTGCTTTAGCCCCTATATCAATTCCCCTTGTAGGTTCGTCCAGAATTAAAATATTCGGGTTGTTTAAAAGCCATTTGGCTATCACTATTTTTTGCTGATTACCACCACTTAGGTTTTTCACCAACATGTTTCGACTTGGTGTTTTTATCCTTAATGATTGGATTTGTTCATCCACTACGCCGTTTTCTCTTTTTCGGGAAATGATATTTTTTAAGAAAGAATACTTCCTTAAATTAACTAAACTAATATTATCTCGTACGGACCCTGTTAAATTCAAACCAGTATGTTTCCTGTCTTCGGTTACTAAGGCCAGACCATTTTTAATGGCATGTGTAGGGCGCTTATGAAATACCTTTTTTTGATTAATATTGATTTCTCCAGTGTGAGGTGGCATTACACCAAAGATACTTTCTACCACTTCCGTTCTTCCTGCACCTACAAGGCCAGCAATACCAAGTACTTCTCCCTGATAGAGTGCGAACGATATATTTTCGAATTTTCCTTTTCTTGATAGATTCTTTACTTCTAAGAATACGTTTTCATTTTTTTGTGTTGATGTCTGATAGACCTCTTTTATTTCTCTGCCAACCATTAAGGAAATAAGCATATCATAATTTAAATCAGCTGCTGCCTTACTTTCGATATGACACCCATCCCTTAAAACTGTAATATCCTCTGCTATTCTAAAAATTTCATCCATTTTGTGCGAAATATAAATGATAGACTTTCCTTGGGATGTTAACATTTTTATGATTTCAAATAGTTTTTCTACCTCTCTTTGGGTAATTGCCGAAGTAGGTTCATCCATTACGATAATATCAGCATTGTTAGATACCGCCTTAACAATTTCCACCATTTGCCTATCAGATACAGAAAGAGTCGACATCTTTTTATTAGGATCTAAGTCAATCTTTAACTGTTGAAATAACTCAAGGGTTCTTACCTTTTGTTCCTTCTTGTTGATTATCCCATATCTACCAAAACTCCGTTCTCTACCAAGAAAGATGTTTTCCGCCACAGTCAATTCGGAGATATAGCTTAATTCTTGATGAATCATGCTGACTCCATATTTTAAAGCATCACTTGGATTCTTAAATTCGACCTTTTCTCCTTTTAAAAATATCTCCCCCTCATCATGCTTATAAATACCAGCAAGGATTTTCATTAGTGTTGATTTACCTGCACCATTCTCTCCCATAAGTGCATGGACGCTCCCCTTACTTACATGGAAGGAAACAGAATCAAGGGCTTTCACACCAGGAAAAAACTTTGAAATACCTTTCATTTCAAGAGCATACACATTCTTATCTTCCACCTAACAACTCACCCCTTTGTTTAATTTTTTATCAAACTAATGTTTTTTCACTAGTCCGATTATTTAGAATAGTACTATTACCATAGTGTTTAAACAATTAACTATCGTGCTGATTTGATAAAAAAACTATAATATCTTGCTCCATAATGTTTTTGAATATTATCTTAAGCAATACAATTCTTGATTAAACTGAAGGATTTCTCTTTAACAAGAACTATTTAATGTTGTTAAATTCCATAAAATTAGCATTTCATCAAGACCCAATTTAATATAAAATTAAAAATATATAGAATATCAATTAAATAAATTAGAGTGCAAGAAATCTAAAATATATTGTTTTACTGTAAAAAAAACTATAATATCTTGCTATCACTTGTTAGTATCCTGACACAAAGAACTGAAGGGGGATGTTTATGGAGAGCACAAATTACACAGGGTCAAGTAAGGAATATTGGAATACACCTTTAAAATTCAAGAAATCCCCGATACTCGCATATGCGGGACAGGTTGAAGGAAATCCCAATTGGAATTTTCCTAGCCACAAGCATGATGATTTAAGTGAAATTATTTATATTTGTGAGGGTGAAGGAACTTTTATTATTAACAATAAAAGTTATACTGCAAAAGAAGGAGATATTCTTGTATACAATGCGGGGATCATTCATGAAGAATACTCAAATCCTGCCAATCCCTTAGTAACCTTTTTCTGTGGAATCTCTAATTTAGCGATTGATCAATTGAAGGAATTGTGTATCATACCTTATGAGCTTGAGCCTATTATAAGAAAAAATGAATATTCTAGCTCAATCAAGTCATTTTTTACACAGATATTCGAAGAATCCTCTCTTAAAGCTGCTGGATATGAAATTATATGTCAGGGTTTACTTACGTCCTCAATTGCTTTAATACACAGGGTGCTTAAACTACAAAATATTACGAGTGAAACAGAAGAATCCAATTCAATTGCCCATCGTATTAAAGAATTTATTGATAAAAACTATAAGAAAAATATCAAACTAGAGGATATAGCTGAAGCGCTATTTATTAATAAGTATTACTTATCCCATGTATTTAAAGAACAAATGAAAATCAGTCCTATTAATTACTTAATTAATCGTAGAATTGGAGAAGCAAAGAACCTGTTGGTATCGACAGAGTTAAAAGTAGGAGAAATCGCCAGAATTATGGGGTACGATAACCCGAATTACTTTACTTTACTTTTTAAAAAAATGACTGGTGAAACACCCAAACAATTCAAAGAAAACCATAAAAAAAATTTATTTTATCATAAAAACCCTAATAATAGTTAGTTTGAACTGTAACCCATAAAG
>NZ_NUNF01000128.1 GCF_002585305.1 Bacillus sp. AFS037270
TCGTTATCAATGGGGGTTAAATAAAATGACTCCGGCCCAAAACCGGAGTCATCTACTAGCTGCTTAAAAAGGTCTTTTTTAAACTGTCCACTTTATGGGTCACAGTTCAGATTGAGGGGGAAGTGTTTATTTGAAAATTAATCGTATATCACATTTTTTCCTTCTTCACTTAATTTCTTTAAAGATGTAAGCATATGATTTATCTCTTCATCGGAGTGTCTTTCCCATGAAGCTAATTCAGCTATTATTTTTAGAGGCGATTTAGATCTATATGAGCGTGTTGGGTTTCCAGGAAATCTTTTATCAGTTAAGTTAGGATCATTTTCAAAATCTCCTAATGGTTCTACAATGTAGATTCTTTCTTTTGAATTAGATGTTGCTAATTCAGCACCCCATTTGGCAGCATTTAATGTTGCAGTAAAGTATATATGGTTAGATTTTTTTTCTTGGTAATTTGATAAGTGTTGAGGTTCTAATAAATCACCAATTTCTAATTCTGCTTTAGTACCATGAAAAAAAGGACCATTATCTAAGACATCTTTTTTGTCATTCATACTGATACACCTCTTCTATTTTTAGATTTGTATTTAGAGTATAATATAGTGCAGGAATTACAAAAAAAATACTCTATTAAAAAAATATAAATAACGGTATAATGTAAGTAGAGAGAATGATATTGAGTCCATTCTGTTAATGATTATTTTAAATTTATTAAATTAAATGATACTAATATTTATAGTCCAGCTGCCATTCTAGGCGGCTTTTTCTTATTGTGCTAACGGAGCAGGTTAATGTAACTATTCTTCCGTCAAAACCCATCATAGAGAAAGAGACGCGCTATCCTTTGTTTCACGATACACTCGCATCTAACCCGCATGGTGAATTAGTGCTATCGGATCAAATGGAACATCGTTAAGATAACACTTTACTTGCCCCAAAAATAATCCTTCTTCAGTTGTGTGTTCAAAATCCACTCCGAAGTCTCCAGCAGAAGGAGAAACCCATGTTTAATACTCTAAAGTAATACAAATGGGCAATTCGGTTGCTATATTGATAGTATTTGCCTGCCCAGTCGGCGTTAGGGTCTGCCCCAATATAAGCTTTTGTGTTTTCTAAAGATTGGTGTATCAGTCGTATAGAATGTTCGTTACTAGCGCCAGATGCTGGGGAATGCAGCTCTGAAAGATTTGCTTTCGCCTCAACTAAAAGTACTTCATTGTTTACTGTTTTCCCTAAAGCATCCCATTGAGGACCATATTTTGTCCAGAATTGTTCCAGTTCAAAAGAAAGTTGATCCTCAATTTTTATCCTTTTAATAAAATGTTGATCACTGTATTCAGCATATTCATCCTCTTTTAATGGTGAGACCCAAGGATTTCCAATGTCCCTAGAGTTACTTTGCCTAGAATGGACTTATGTAAGGTCAGTAAAGTCTCTCTTTTTTAGGCTTCAATCGTGTGAGATAGCCAGACTTCAACATTCTATGAAGCTCGTCACGTGCTTTTCATTTTTAGACTGATTTGGCATAACCTTGATCAAGTGTCATTCCTTTTGCATTTGATCTCTTTACAACCTCTGTAATACTGTTGGTCTAAGCAAACTCCTTGATTATCCATTTTTCCAAGGTATCTGCTTGATATTCTTCCACCATAGTTATGTACAATCTTATCTCAGCTTCTGCTCTTGGAACAGTAATTAGTTTTGTTGCCATAAATTCACCTCCTTATTAGAGGAAATTCGCCAAGTTTCTTTTTGTTCCTTTCGACAACTTTTGAACGAATATGAAGAGTAAACAAGGGTATCTTGATATGAGCAAAAATTGGCAAAGAATAGTAAGGGTTTGTCTTATTTGCCTCTAACTGGCATGTATTTTGGTGACATAGGGCAGATAACTCTTGGAGGACCGAATTTTCCTGGGGGAGTCGCTAACGTTGTGAAATATGATTTAGATTTAAGAGTTTTACTACACTTGATGTGCTCTAAAAAAATGACAAATTGACTATCCAATATAGCTGTCAATTTTAATTACTGAGAATCATTTCTTATAATACTTGTGATTTTAGGTCCATAAAAAATCAAGCAAGAAATGATACAATGTAAATTCATAAACGCAGAGGAGTGATTTATATGAATTTACTAGTAACCATCCTGATTTCAGTGATTGGAATTTTGACAGCAATAGGAATAAGAGCGAATTTGGAATAAACAGCAATATACAAATCACAAGAAAACACTATAAGCCATTAAAGCCTGATTTGTATTCAGGGTACATCAAGACATAGGAAAACAGGCGCAGCTATCTTCAAAAACTGCTTGTGAAAAGTTACCCAATAAAATTGACAGTTTGTAAAAGTAATCTCTTATACATTATTAAAAAAGTCTCGAAAATAACTTTTCGAGACTTTTTAGATTTGAAAAGAATTCCTGCGGGTCACTGACTTACTACGTATTTTCAGCGTATATAAAACTCTTAATATAATATATTTTAATATATATGATGAATATACTTTAAATAAATGTTATTTTTAATATTAATAACATTATAATCATTGATTTTAAATATATATTTGTTTTATAAGAGGAGTTGCACATGGTGAGATGGAGACAAAAAGATATTTCCATATGATGGATCTTTTTATAAAATAAGCCAAGGATGACATGATTTTTGAATTTTCATATAATTAATCTCCAACAAAATTACTAGAAGAGTTATACATGAATTAAATGATATTTCCGCCAGAATGTAAATCTCCAACATTCTAAATTAAAGAAAATGTGTTGTACATTTTTATGAATGACTTAAATTACTTTGAATAATGTATTTTAAATAATTTGAGGCAGAATTTTACTCAATTCCAAGTTCTATTGTAATCACTTGTAAAAATAAATTTTTAATAAAGATTTATGGCCATTGCTCTACGTATTGAATCAAATTAATTGAATATCTTTAAAACAAGTTAACTTTATTTAAATGAATATATGAGTTATCTTGATTAATGCGTTCTAGGTATATATTGGTTGTAGAAATATCCGAATGGCCAGCCCAATCCTTAACTACCGCAAGAGGAACGTCGTTCTCAAGCAAAAGAGTGACAAATGTATGACGGAACCAGTGAGGCGTTACACTTAAATTTTTTCCAGCAAGTTGCACAGCTTCCTTCACAATTTTATTCAGGGCAGGGTAGGTTAACCGTCTTTTATTTACTATAGGCTCATTTTTATTGTATAAGGCGAAAAAGAGCGGGCTGGTATCCTGCATATTTATTTCAACAGTTTCGCCCATACTTTTTCGGTAATTAAATAGAATTTCTTTGGTTTCATCTCTTATAGGAATTGATCGAGGTTTATTCCCTTTTCCAATCACATCTACAAATAAAAATCCTTTTCGGCTATATCGAAAACTTCCCCAATTCAAGCTTAAAAGCTCACTTGCACGAAGCCCTGTGGTATAGAGTAGGTAGCCAATCAGCAAATTCCTCTTCTTCAATTGTCCTCGATTTCTCGTTACCTTTACAATTTTAGGAAAAAAGGAAATAAGAAATTCAGCTTCTCTTTGATTCAATTCCCTAACTTGCACACGAGTTTGTGCTTCTTCATGACGAGTTTCTTCTATTTTATAGTGTCCTTTTTTAGACACTGGTTTGGAAATCCAAGTGGAAAGGTGGGCTTTATAAAATTGTGTTTCATAACCAAAGTTCAATAACCTTCTGAAAAACTCCAATTTTCGTATTGCAGATTTAACTGCATACTTTTCATTAATAAATTGGTTATAAGCCTTTACTTCCGGGAATCCAATATCCCGAAAAGAAAGGGAATGGTCTGTTAAAAATGTGAGCAGCGTTTTGGTATCTGAACGATATGCTTTAACCGTATGTGCAGAAAGCCGCTTATCTTGTGGGAAGAGTTTCTCTAGAAAAAACAATTCAAAAAAATCCTGTTCCGCACTATTTTCAAGAGTGAGGTTAAGATTTTCATCAAGTAGATGGCGAGCTTTTAGATTCTCCTGTAAATGGGTTAAGTACTGTTCATCTGTCACATTTTGATTAAGAAGAGTCAAGTAATTCCTTTTTGACCTCCTAAGATTAGTTATAAATAAAAATATTATGTAAAGTAAAGATAACACAGAATATTTGTTCTAACTATAGTCTTCTTTCCAGAATTTTATAAGATTACGATGTCGCAGATTAAGCCTCAGACGAAATTAGATTTAGTTCATAAGGTTAATACCCATTTCATTTTCCTACAGCACAAAATAAATATAGATACTATTTTTCTTATAAACTTATGGAAGGTTAGTATAACAAGCAGAAGTGATACAATAATAAAATAGGTTTTGTTTTAAAGGAGGTAAAACATGGATTTCTTATCACCGAAAGAAACGGCGTTAAAGGTGAGACAGTGGCCTAAAAATATAATAGCGGCGGGTCGTCGTCATACCGTTGGGCTTAAATCTAACGGCACGGTGGCGGCTGTGGGTGATAATAAACATGGCCAATGTAATGTAAGCGGTTGGTTCGATATTGTGGGGGTCGCCGCTGGTAATGTTCATATGGCGACGAACACAGGTAATGCTATACAATCGGTCATAAATCTGACGGTACTGTGGTTGCTGTGGGTTGGAATAAGCATGACCAATGCGATGTTAGCGGCTGGATCGATATTGTGACGGTAGCCGCGGGTTGGCGTTTTACCGTCGGGCTTAAATCGGATGGCACGGTGGTTGCTGTGGGGCGAAATAATGAAGGCCAATGCAATGTAAGCGGTTGGCGTGATATGGTGGCGGTAACGGCGGGTTATCTTCATACTGTTGGGCTTAAATCGGATGGGACGGCGGTTGCTGTGGGTGATAATGAATATGGCCAATGCGATGTTAGCGGCTGGAGCGGCATCCTACTGCTCGGCAATTAGTTTTCGGGTAAAAAGAATACAGTTTCTGCAACTATAAATCAAAAAAGGATAAACATAAGAGGTAAAAATTCCTTCTTCAGCTAACCGAGGCGATACTTTTAGAGGGAGATCGCCTTTTTTCTTTTTGTACAAAAAAAGATTGTGAAACGTTGTACTTAAACTATCTGGCAGGTTAGTGAAAGAACTTTAGAATTCAACAAAAAGAGTTGCTTTTAATAGCAACCCTTTTAAGTCAACTCTTGGGAAATGTTTTATTTCTTATAATTGAGAGATTGCCTGTTGAGTTGACCATGTAGCACTGCTAAATGCATGATAATTTGTAACAGCTGCTTGAAAATCCTTCTCACTTATGGTGGCAGTGGCATCATAAACAACTGCTGTTTGGAATCCATTCTCGATTAAGTCTCTCATATGTGATTCTACACAAATGTTTGATAAGACACCTGCCAAAATCACCTTTTCTTTCCTATGCTGACGTAATTGGTAAACAAGATCATTTGTCTGCGGACTGGCAATTTTATGGGCGGTCGCAATGACAGTTTGGTTAGCTAAAATGTATGGCTTAAGTGAAGGAACCCAGTCGGCTCCTACAGAAGTGTAGTCATTTTGTTTTTGATATACTCGAAGCTTTAATAACATTTCTTGTTCAGCCCCAGTAAATTGCCAACTATAATCATGGGGATATATATAATGGGGAGATATAAAAAGTTGATATCCTTTACTCATGGCTGTACTTATTAGAATTTCAAGGTTACCAAGTGTGTTGTAATGCTCAATAATTTTTTTTGTTAAATGGTATCCTTTACCTCCGGGGGACAGAAAGTCATTTTGTGGGTCTGTTATGACAATAGCTGTATTAGCGGGATTAGGTATAAACATTATTTTCCTCCAATTCACATAAATAAGTTTCCTGTCTTTTAATTCAACTTATGTTCTTTGTTGAATATATATTGATGGTTGCTTGGACAAATTCTATTTTTAATCGAGCTTTGGTATTAAATTGGAATAGTCCCTGTTTCTAGCAAAGGGAAAGTTTGTGAAGAATTGTACTTAAAGTAACGGGTGCTTGAGTTTAACAAAGGGTTGCTGGCTGCGGCTCTTTTTCTTGTTCAACAAACTGGCAGTTTAGTGGAAGATGAAAAATGCTCAAATCGTGGTTTATTGACTACTTCAATTTTGTTACAATTATTTTTGAAAAGTTATTAATATATTAAGATAAACAGTAGAATGAGGTAATGCAGTGACAAATTTTATGTACATATTTTGCTTAATGGTATGGGGGTTAAATTTTATTGCGGTAAAAATTCAAGGAACACCCGTCAGTTTGGAATTATCATTATCATATCGTTTAGTTATGACAGCTTTTTTATTTTTAGTTCTTGTGTGGTTCCTTAAACCCAATGGGAGACCACGTACAAAAGATTTCCCGTTTATTATAGTTTTTGGTGTATGTAACTTTGCATTAAGTTATCTGTGCCTTTATTACGCCACAATTTTGAGCTCTGCTGCCATTGTAACTTTAATCTTTTCGTTAAAAGTGATATTGACTCCGATTGCTCTCCGTGTTTTTTTAAAAGAGAAATTATATTTTCGCGTGTTAATTGGGGGAATTCTAGGGGTATTTGGAGTATGTGTCCTAATCTATCCGAACTTAAATGATTTTCAAGGACTTACTGATTTAAAAGGAATCATGATTGCTTTGTTAGGTACGATTCTAACAGCTGTTGGTGATGCAAGTTCTGCAAGAAATGCTAATAGAAAGATTAACCCTATCTATGCAAATGCTATTGGTTTTACAATTGCTGGTGTTTTAATGGGGGTAATTGTACTGTTCCAAGGAAATAAAATTATACTTCCAACAACAGTTACATATTTATCTGCTTTGCTATATTTAACTTTGATTGCTTCTTTTATGGCTTGGCTATTTTATTTAAAACTTGTAGAAAAAATTGGAGGGGCAAAAAGCGGGTATATGGTAGCTCTATTCCCAGTAATTGGAGGGGTTGCTTCTGTTTTAATTGGTGAATCAACTCCATCAATTTATTTGGTAATAGGGTGCCTTTCTAGCTGTATTGGAGCTGCAATTGCTTTAGGGGTTAGAATTCGAAGTCAGAATAATGATCTTCCTGTAAATACTAATTAAGAAAAGACTTCCTTATTAAGCGGGTGCTTTACTTTCACAACAATTGGACTGTTTCGGCAGTCCTTTTTCATTTTCGTTATTCAACTAAATGGGCAGCATTCCTGTAATGAAGAAATATGAGGTTTGAATATAAAAAAGCCCCTTGGTAAGATATGAGTGTCCAAAGCTTCGCGGCAAAAAGGACACAAACATAAATACCAGGAGGCTATTTAAATGAATTATAACCAAAATGAAAAGATTGCTCAAATTACTTCTCAAACATTAATTATAGGTGTTGATATTGCTAAATACAAGCATGTGGCAAGAGCCCAAGACTTTAGAGGTTTAGAAGTTTCGGCACCATTATACTTTGAAAATACAAATTCTAGCTTTAACTGTTTCATAGAGTGGATTAAAAATTTAATGGGTCAAAACAAAATGGAAAAAGTGATCGTAGGAATGGAGCCGACAGGTCATTATTGGCTTAATTTAGCTCACTTCCTTAAGGAACAAACAATCAAGTTTGTAGTCGTAAATCCTATGCACGTAAAGAAAAGCAAGGAGTTAGATGATAACTCTCCAACTAAAAATGATGTAAAGGATGCAAGAGTTATTGCACAATTGGTCAAAGACGGGAGATATGCTGAACCTAATATTCCACAAGGAGTATATGCAGAACTCCGAGTGGCTCGAAAAATTCGTGATCTCTTATCAGTTGATCTTCAAGCAGTTCAAGGACAAATCCATAATTGGATAGACCGCTACTTTCCAGAATTCCTTACGGTATTTAAAGATTGGGAAGGTAAGGCTGCAATTCAACTATTAAAACTTAATTTATTGCCACATGAATTAGTGAATCTCTCCGAACAAGATATACTTCAACACCTTCGAAAAGCTGTTAAACGTGCAGTGGGACTCAGTAAAATAAAAGAACTAAAGCAAGTGGCAGTGGATTCAATTGGCATTCGTGAAGGTTCGGATATGGCTAAATTAGAGCTAAGCACGTTAATAGACAAATATGAACTTATAAAGGAAAAGTTCGAAGAACTGGAGTCTAACATAGATAAACTTCTTGAACAAATTCCAGGCGTTGAACAAATGTTGGCGATTAAGGGAATAGGCAAAGATACGATTGCAGGCTTTTATTCGGAGGTAGGGGACATAGGCAACTACACCCACCCTAGGCAGATTATCAAATTGGCTGGGCTGAACCTAAAGGAAAATACATCTGGAAAGCACAAAGGACAAACCAAAATTACTAAGAGAGGAAGGAAGACTCTTAAGAGCACTCCTTTTTCGAGTAGCAATGCCTTTAGTAGCTAAAAATACCGCCTTTAAAGCATTACATCAGTATTTTACAAAACGCACAGATAAACCTTTGAAGAAGATGCAATCGCTAATTGCGATATGTAATAAGCTCATTCGTATTCTGTTTACCATCGGTAAAAAGCAGTGTGAATTTAGTGAAGAACGTATGTTAAGGGACATTCCTCATATGTCCGAATTGCTGATAGCAGCTTAATTTCTCTTGTTGTATTTAATTGTTAAGTAGTTTAATTTTTAGACATTTGAAGCACGGATTAGTCAGTAAATCAACTAAACTACGGGCAAGGACCCTGTCGGGCAGCATGACTGACATCCACCTCATGGAAAGGTTGGACGAAGGAATTTTGGAGCAAAGACTCTGTGAGATATGGGAGGGTTGACCTCCATGAGTAAATGTGGACATCCACCAGTGCAACCATACTTTAACTTGTTATCCATATTTTGGATAAGGATGGTTTGGTAGCTATTAGTCGTTTTTTCACTTTGCCCCCCAAATTTATCCTTGAATACACCTTTATTCCAGGCTACAAAAAAATTTTAAATCAGACTACTGCGTAATTTGGAGAAAACAAGAGAAATCGGGAGATTTCCCTTTCTATATAGAGGGAGTTTAGTTGAAGAAGGGAACACTTTAAAAAAACGAATACGCAATAAAAATGGTGCTTCACAACAGTGAAAGCACCTATATTACGCACTAATCCCAGATACGGATTCTTGGAACACCTGCGGTTCTTAAATAATCTAATAACTGACCAGTATGAACAGATTCGTGATAAGCAATGCGTAGGAGTATATCCCCCAGGTTTCTTATGTATCCTGCATCAGAACGGTCAATCTTAATATTTGTTAAGTCTTCTTCAGAAAATGATCTGATTGTATTTATGAATTGATTACGATAGGGTTCGGCAAATTCCAATTCAGAATTTACAGAAGTAAAAGGTCTGTTTTCAAAAGGGGAATTAAAAACAGATAAGCTTCCTTGATTTTTAAGTGCAAGGTGATAATAATGTTCGCTTTCCAGTATGTGCCTGACCATTTCTTGGCAATTCATTGCTTCATTATCTGGCTTCCAACATAGTTTTTCTTCAGGAATAGATCTCTAGACTTTTATGCTTCTTCTTTTTACTTCATTTAAGTTTAAGATAATTAATTCAATTGAATTCATAAAAGTTCCTCCTTTGATAAGCATATTATAATTATACACGAATGAACGTTCGTGCCAATCTGAAGGAGGAATATTTTACAAAATTTAGTTGTACTTTATACGAATGGTGCAGAAGAAAGAGGTGCTGCATTTAAAGGATTGTTTCTTTGTTGTTGAACAAACGTGGCAGGTTAGCTTAATAAGGAGATATGAAAAGAAATTCAAAAATCAACACAAAAAATTTGAGATAGTAAAATACACCCAAAATCCAAATGTAAGCGTTATACTTAAAGATTAGGTATATGTATTTTATTTGATATTTAGTATCTTAATTAATATAGGTTTTGTAAAAACAGGAAATGGGGAAAGACACTGAAGAAGATACTCGTTTATCCAATTTTAGCTGTGATGTTAAGTTCTGTATTAGGAGCTTGTGCATCACAAAATGCACAAACTCCCAAACTAAAAGAAGAACAGGCAACTGAAAAGAATGCAGGAACAGAAGTAACTAAAATAAATACTTCCCATTGGTCCTATGAAGGGGAAACAAGCCCCGAGCACTGGGGGGAATTAGATCCAGCTAACTCAGCCTGTGTAAATGGTAGTGAACAATCGCCAATTAACATTGAATTTTCGCAAGTTGAGAATGAACAAGCTGCAGAAGACCTTCAAATTAATTATGAACCGACGTCATTTTCACTCATGAACAATGGTCATACTGTACAGGCAAATGCTGCAGGTGGTAGTAACAGCATACTCATTGAGGGGAAGGAGTACAAGCTTGCACAATTTCATTTCCATACCCCAAGTGAGCATCAATTCAACGGCAAAAACTATGAAATGGAGCTTCACCTTGTACATAAAGATTCAAATGGAAAGATTGCTGTCCTTGGAGTGATGATTCAGGAAGGTGAAGAAAATAAAAATCTGGCAGCTGTCTGGGATATTCTACCGAAAGAAGAAACAGATAAAGAAATTCCCTTGAATGAGTCAGTTGATTTAAAGGCTTTGCTTCCTGAAGATCAAACTGCATTTCATTATGAGGGTTCATTAACGACCCCTCCTTGTACAGAAGAGATAAAATGGACCATTTTTGAAATGCCGATTGAAATGTCAAAAGAACAAATTGAAGCATTTCGAAAGATTTTCCCAGATGATCATCGTCCAGTTCAATCTCTAAATAATCGTAAAGTCATAAAAAGCTAAAATATCCACGTTAATAGATTGTTATACCCAACGGGAGCGTTGATCAAAGAGAGATTAACGCTCTATTTGTTGAACTTACTTATTGAACAAACTGGGCAGTTTAGCTGAAGAAGGAATTTCCATTTGCTATAATGAACTTATATATAGATGCCAGATAGATTTTACCACTTTGTAGGGGTGAAAATTATGAGAAGTGAAAAAGTCATGTTTGATTTAATTTTAAATGTTGCCCAAAAAGATGACAGAATACGTGCAGTCTATATGAACGGTTCAAGAACCAATCCTAACGTTCCAAAAGATATTTTCCAGGATTATGATATTGTTTATGTAGTGACGGAAACCACGTCATTTATAAATGATAAAAAATGGATTACTATTTTTGGTGAATTAATTATGATTCAGGAACCAGATAAAATGGACAAACTTATTGGTTTGGATAAGGATTATGAAAGTTCTTATGGTTACTTAATGCTTTTTAAAGATGGAAATCGTATCGACCTTCGTATTCAAACGAAAGAAGCAATGCTGGAAGTGTATAAAAATGATAAACTTACCCTTCCATTATTGGATAAAGATAATATTCTACCTCTTATTCCTTCTCCGACAGATATTGACTATCATGTAAAAAAGCCAACAGAACCATTGTTTATGAGTTGTACCAACAATTTTTGGTGGTGCTTACAAAACGTTGCAAAAGGAATTTGGCGAGATGAATTGCCGTATGCCAAACTCATGTTTGAGTATACCACTAGGGCTTCTCTGGATGAGATGGTATCATGGTGGATTGGGATAAAAAATGACTTCAAAATTTCCACTGGAAAAATGGGCAAGTATTATAAAAAATATCTTCCTACATCTTATTGGGAGATGTATAAAAGAACCTATTCTGATGCTGATTATGTTGATTTCTGGAATTCGATTTTTATCACATGTGATTTATTTAGGGCTTTAAACATTTTTCATTTAACTATCCTGAAGAAGATGATGTAAACATGACGCAATACCTTAAACACGTAAGAAATTTACCTGCTAAAGCAAATGAAATTTATTAAATGGAATCGAAATATGGTTTATTTTAAACTCCTTTATCAACTCTCACAGTAAGGAAATGCCTAATTTGCTGCCAATCAAGGTGGCATTTTGTTTTTATGTCGCATGGTTTGTGAAGAATTGTACTTAAAGTAATGGGTGCCTGAGTTTAACAAAGAGTCGTAGCTGCGGCTCTTTTTCTTTTATGCAGCAGTTGACGTATCTTAGTTACCTTTTAAAGTGGTCAAATTGTAAGGAATAATTAAAGAAAACTTTACTTCTTTTTAATACAAACTAAAAAAATAAAAGCTAAAATTATTGTAATTAACCGGATGAATAACCACAAATAAGGAAAGACAAATATTATTCATGAAGGAAGGATGGTATTTATGTATATTTCCTATAAAAACTATCAAAGAGGAATTAATAATTTGGTGGTAGTAGAAAGCAATGGAGTGGTTACCACAAGTTTAAAAGATAAGGAAACCGCTATACGTACTCATAAAAGAAAATTAAAACGATTAAGGGCTAAACAAAAGTGAACAAAACGAGCATTAAATTATACAAATTTGTGAATCTATACTTACAGCACTAACGTGGCAGTTTTGTTGAAGAGAAGTGTTTAACTTGTGTTCAACAATCGGGCCATTTTGTGGAATAACACCTTTAAAGAAATTGGATATCAATGTTAAAGTTTAGTAAAGAGGGCTAATGTAAACTACAAATGAATAGAAATACTTATAAAAATAAAGTAGTATCAATAATTAAAGAGAAATGTTAAGGGGAGGAAACATATCGCTCCGTTTATCGTCCTGATCTTATCATTTTTGATTTTACGCATAACTGGTGTTTTAGGAATATCATACTTTGACGCATGGGATACTTCTTTACGAGTTGCTGTTGCTCTGATGTTCTTATTAACGGCTACAGCTCATTGGGGGAAGAGACGTCCTGTTCTTATCAAAATGGTACCACCGGGTGTACCGAACCCAGAGTTCATAGTCACCATTACTGGAATACTTGAGATCGTTGGTGCTATAGGTTTACTGATTCCACTTACTTCAAGAATTCCTTCAATTGGTTTGGCATTGCTACTTATTTTTATGTTTCCAGCTAATATTTATGCTGCAAGAAAAGGAATTACATTTAGCGGAAAACCTAGTACTCCTTTATTTTCTCGAACAATCATACAAATCATATTTTTGACAGCAGTTATATTGGCCGGATGAAGGTTCTAACAGTTTTTTTATTTTACAATCGAGGCGCGTTTGGTGTAACACACTACACTTAAAAACGCATAATGGATACCCGTAGGATTGCCGAAGGAAAAAGATGAAGGTAATTGGGGTGAAGAACGATGAAGAAGCTGTCAAGGTTGCGTAGACGGATTCGAGAATGGCTAAGAAAGAGGAGAGAACGGAAAGAAGAGAAGTCACTCCCGAGTTTTGGAAACCGTTTGATTAATGACTATGAGGAACAATTGGAAAAGCCAAAAGAATTTTATCAAAATGAAAAACCAACCGGGGAATAGTCACTGGGTGCGATGTATCTATAACGGAGGAACGCTTTTTTTCTATAAAAAATAAACCAGATAATAGAAGTTCCTTGTTGTTCCATTAAAGGGCGCTTTTCTTGAATAA
>NZ_NUNF01000129.1 GCF_002585305.1 Bacillus sp. AFS037270
CTCGAGGTCATGAGCCAATCCGTCCAAAAGGTTAAAAAGCAACGTTTCGGCCAGCTGGTCTTATGCTTGTCGGGGCTGTTCAAGGCGCTTGCGCTTTTGTTCTTATAAATAGCGCCAGCCGCCAGTATACGAAATATCTTCGGCATCTTCCTCAGCGATTGCCTCACAAACAAATCCCAATACTTCGGTGCCATCTTCGAGTTCAACCTTCCCAAGTCCTAGTGGGGAAGGGATTAATGTTGCAAAAGATCCAAGCTCTGACAATGGCATTTCCCATAACTCCAGTTCAATTGAAACTCCCGAACCATTTGTTCGGATTAAACCCGGTTTTGGAGGAAGAGAGGGTAACTTAACCATTTTGTATTTACCAGCTGTTTTGGCTTCTCGAACAAATACAGCGCCATGACCCTTCATTTGTTTTTCCAGCGCATAGCCTCTCATGTGAAGACCACAAACCGCAACTAGCGTAGTAGCTTTATTAACAGATGAACGAACACCATTCAAAAATAAATCTGATAGACCAGAAATCAAGTGTTCATTCACATTACTTGAGAACATCGTAATTCCAAACGGAAGATTTTCCGCAGCATCATCACATGGTACCGCGATCGCACACAGGTCTAAAAGATTACAATGATTCGTGTAAAGTCCCATTTTGCTATTGGTCTCAATTGGATTTTCCCGTACTTGTTCTCTTGTCCAGGTACCGCCGGATGTTGGCATAATTAATACGGCATTCTTAAGTTGTTGATGCGCTTTTTGTTTAAATGCTTGCAGTTTGTGAATCGCTTTAAAAACGGAAGCGGCATCGTAATCTGGATTCGCTCCATTGCGAAGCACGGTTTCTGTTACAGGAAAAACAGTCTTTTCGTTTGAATTAATGAAGGAGCCTAAATCCGCCCAGCGCTCCGCCACCCACGGGCCATCATATAAAATAGAAGCTGCCTCAGATAAATAACTTCCGTCCATGTATTCAATCGGAATGGAAAGGTGTTTTATTCGATCAACAGCTGACTCCCATGCTTGCCGATATTCCTCAGCAAAGGGTCCGAAAAATTCATGTTCTTCTTTTAATATAAGAATTTTTTCCGGAAGGGCGTTTGTTCGGCGATTTACCTGACGAGACCAAGGATCATTTTCCTCAAACCCTCGGACAACTTCATCCACCATTAATGCATCCGAAAGGCTATTTGCAAAGACTGTAATGCAATCTAGACTTGCGCAAGCAGGAACCAGACCCTTTACCGGCCAAGCTCCAAGACTTGTCTTTAACCCTACTAGTCTATTTAAGGCTGCTGGTACACGACCGGATCCTGCGGTATCTGTGCCTAGAGAAAACGCAGATAGACCACGGGCAACGGAAACTGCAGAACCAGAGCTTGAGCCGCCGCTGATTAGGTCGGGGGAGAGGGCGTTTTTTGTTTCTCCGTAAGGACTGCGTGTACCTACAAGTCCTGTTGCAAATTGATCGAGGTTTGTTTTACCAATTGGAATGGCTCCCGCTTCAATCAAACGCTTCACCACTGTCGCATGCTCAGTTGGAGTGTAGGAATAGTCAGGGCAGCCGGCAGTGGTAGGAACATCTGCCAAATCAATATTATCTTTTATGGCGAAAGGGATTCCCCAGAGCGGTGTTTGCTCTGGGTCCATTTGATTTAATCTTTCAAGATAGGGCTGGATGATCTCCATCGAAGGAGCGGTAATCCAAATATTAAACTCTTTATCTGATTCCGCGCGCTTTACAATTTCCTTGCAAAGAGCTTCAGGCGTAAGTTTTTTAGATTGATAGTTCTTCTTCAACTCATGAATGGACAGCGTTTGTGGCATGTTGATCGTTTGCATGGGCTGCACCTCGCATTTCTTTTGTAATAGAGACAATTAACTGGCCTGCATGAACCTCATCGCCAGGTGAAACATGTATAGAATGAATATATCCATCACATGGAGCCAGCTGTGGAAATTCCATTTTCATACTCTCTTCTATTATTAATGTGTCACCTTTTTTCACTTCATCACCCGGAGTGATAAGTACCTTCCATATGCTTCCCGGAAGGGCGGTGCGAACCCCTTCTGCTCCCTCTGGCAAAACTTCCTCAACCGCTTCAGCTACTTCATGTTCAGAAACAAATTCAGCAAGGCCGTTCTTGCGCCAATTTTCACGCTCCTCACGGAATGCGGCTTGCTGGGTTTCTCGGAAGCTATCCGTGCTTTCTTTGATTGAGTCTAGGAAAGTTAAATAATCGCCAAGCTTAAACGTTGTTTCGATAATATCAACTTCAAAACGGCCCCGTAAAAAGTCCTCTCGCATTTCCAGCAGTTCCTCTGCACTGACCGGATAAAATTGAATTTGGTCAAAGAAGCGAAGCAGCCATGGTTTGTCTGCTTGGAAGCTTCTCGTTTCACGTAGGCGATTCCAAACTTGAACAGTCCGTCCGACAAATTGATAACCTCCAGGGCCTTCCATTCCATATACGCACATATAGGCGCCGCCAATTCCAACAGCATTTTCCGGTGTCCATGTACGGGCAGGATTATATTTAGTCGTCACTAAACGGTGACGGGGATCAACTGGCGTAGCTACTGGAGCCCCGAGATAAACATCACCAAGACCGAGAACAAGGTAATTCGCATCAAAAACGATTCTCTTTACATCATCAATATCATTAAGACCATTTACACGACGGATAAATTCTAAATTGCTAGGGCACCAAGGTGCATCCGGCCGTACATTTTGTTGGTAACGATCGATCGCAAGTCTTGTTGCTGGATCGTCCCATGAAAGCGGCAGACGAACAATACGTGATGGTACTTCCATTTCCTCTAATCGAGGCAGCTTATCATTGATGGATTCGATCATTTCACAAACGGATAAGATCGACATTTTGGTTGAATCAAAATGAACCTGAAGGGAACGAATTCCTGGTGTCAAATCTAAAACTGGAATTGCTCTTTCCGTTTCGATAGCTTCCATTAATGCATGAACCTGAAAACGAAGCAGAAGATCAAGCTCTAAATCACCATATTCTATTAGAACGTTCTCATCTCCAGCAGCACGAATGGTCATTGGGAAATTACCATCTGTATTTCTTTTAAGAATTGGGTAGTCTGTTGAAAATTGTTTAACCTCATCAGGCAAGGAAGGAACTGCAGAAACTATTTGATCATTTGTGCCGACTGCTTCCAGGAATTGTTCCTGCTGTTTACGAAGTTTATCTGCTTCTTCAAGAGTTAGTAACCGGAACTTGATACGGTCGCCCGCATGAAGCTGGCCAATCTTCCAGAATTCAGCTGATGCTGTTGTGACAGGACATACAAAACCACCCAAACTAGGGCCATCAGGTCCAAGTAAAATCGGCATATCACCAGTTAAATCCAGTGTTCCAATCGCATAAGCATTATCGTGTATATTCGATGGATGGAGACCTGCTTCTCCGCCGTCTTCTCGTGCCCAAAGCGGGGCAGGGCCAATTAAGCGGACACCGGTCCGTGAACTATTAAAATGAACTTCCCAGCTTGTATTCGTTAACTGATCTAGGTAATCAGGCAGTAAGAATTCCTCGGTACAATGTGGACCTGGGATTACGCCAATGGTCCAGTTTCGTTCAATAGTAGGCTGTTTTACGGCAGGAAGCCCACTTACTGCAAGAGTTGTACTTTTATTTACGCGTAGTACATCTCCGGTGCGAAGTGCCCGGCCGCCATGACCACCAAATCCACCGAGTGTGAATGTTGATGTACTGCCGAGATGAAGCGGCATATCCAATCCGCCTGCTACTAATAAATAGGTTCGCATGCCGGATGCCGCTTCACCAAAGGACAGTACTTGGCCGCGTTTAACAGTTAGAACCTGATACATTGGAACATCATTTTCATCGAGCTTAGCACTCATATCAGCACCTGTAAGAGCAATCCTCATATCATTGCGGAAGCGATAGGAGCCGCCGCGAAGTGTTAATTCAAGGCCAGCAGCATGATCTTCATTCCCAAGTAATTTATTCCCTATTCTAAAAGAGAACGGGTCCATTGGTCCGCAAGGCGGAACGCCTACATCCCAATGCCCGATACGGCCCGGCCAATCCTGAACAGTTGTCTGAATGCCGCCATCAAGGACTTCTATCGCACGTTCATCCGGGAAGAATTCCTTTAACATTTGCGTATGGACATTGCCTGTTCGGCAATCCTCTTCTTCTAAAAGCGCCTGTATATATTGAAGGTTAGTAGTCACTCCATAAAGGCGAGTTTGTTCAAGGGCTAAGCTTAATTGCTTAATCGCTTCTTCCCGGGATTCTGCGTGAACAATGATTTTCGCAAGCATTGGATCATAAAGGGGAGTGACAACCAGACCATCACGAACCCATGTTTCAATTCGGGCATTGTCTGAAAAATGAACCTTGTCAAGCTGCCCGCCGCTTGGACGAAAATCATTTAAGCAGTCTTCAGCGTAGATACGAGCTTGGATACTGTGTCCATTAGGTGCGGTATATAGTGAATCTAATGAGCGTAATTCACCGGCTGCTTCCCGAACCATCCATTCAACTAAATCAATATTCAACACTTCTTCGGTGACACCGTGTTCCACTTGAAGCCTTGTATTTACTTCAAGAAAGTAAAAACGCTTTTCATCTGGATCATATAAAAATTCGACTGTACCTGCACTGCGGTATCCCACTTCCATGGCTAACCGTTTCGCTGAAGCGAGCATTTCTTCTCTTACGGAAGAGGGGAGACAAGGAGCCGGGCTTTCCTCGACAACTTTTTGATTGCGACGTTGGATTGAGCAATCACGTTCACCGAGTGCTGCGACTTCACCAAACTCGTTTCCAAAAATCTGGACCTCTACATGACGGGCTTTTTGAATGTATTTTTCTAAAAAGACACCGCCGTTATTAAAGTTTGCTTCGGCCAGTCTGCAGACAGAGTCGAATGCCTCGCGGAGGGATATGGAATCCTGGCAAACTCGCATGCCAATCCCGCCACCGCCCGCAGTACTTTTTAACATAACAGGATAACCAATACGTTCAGCCTCTGTTAAGGCAGTAGTTAAATCGGTGATAAGTGAAGTACCTGGAAGGAGGGGAACACTCGCATTGACTGCAATTTCTCGTGCAGAGTGTTTTAATCCAAATAACTCCATTTGTTCAGGTGTTGGTCCGATAAAGGTAATCCCTTTTTCACGGCAGGCACGGGCGAAATCTGCATTTTCACTTAAAAATCCATATCCAGGGTGAATGGCATCTACATGATTGTCTAAAGCCACTTTCAAAATAAGGTCCGCATTTAAGTAGCTGTCTTTAGCAGCCCCTTCACCAATCAAAATAGCTTGGTCTGCAAGGTCCACATGCAGGCTGTCTTGATCGGCTTTCGTATAGACTGCGACAGATTGGATGCCCATCTTTCGCAATGTTCTTTCAATTCGAACGGCAATAGCACCGCGGTTGGCAATTAATATTCTTTTAAACATGATGAGCACTCCTTTAGTTGTTATTTATCCCAAATCAATACTTGAATAGGTGTAGGGTTATAAGCGTTACAAGGGTTGTTAAGCTGCGGGCAGTTACTGATTAAGACGAGCGTTCTGCTGATTGCTTGCAGTTCAACATATTTTCCTGGTGCTGAGACACCATCTTCAAAAGTCAATCCTCCCTCAGGAGTAAGAGGGACGTTCATGAAAAAATTGACATTTGGAGCCAAATCCCGTTTAGTAAAACGGCTATCGTGTTTGGCTAGCTGAAGCATAAAGGTATCGCGGCAATTATGCATTGGCAGAGTATCGTGTGAATATCTAACCGTGTTGCTTTGGGCTGAACAGGCACCGCCAAGTGTGTCGTGACGACCGCATGTATCCGCAACAATTTTTACAAGCTCTTTTCCAGATTCAGATACAAGAACGGAACCTGTTGATAAATAAACATTTCCTTGACGTTGAATGGTGTTGATGGCACTGTAATGGTCAGATGGTTGATCAGCATCGTAAAACAGGGTATCTGCCGCCTGATTTCCTTCTAAATCAACGATTCGAAGGACTTGGCCTGGTTCGAGTGTGTAAATCCAGCCTTCTCCTGCTGGAATGGTTTTGTTGTAAAAGCTATTTTCCATTTTCCTTTCACTGATTGCATGATTTAAAACAGCCATTAGCGGATTCCTCCTTTGGATAATAGAACGTATTCCCATGTATTTTCGAAAGCACGTCTGTTTTCAGGTCGATGATTGAAGCAGGTATCATTTTCTGTCATTGGTTCAGCCTCAGTAATCGTGAATTGAACTGGTACTGATGGGTATGAACGATTTGGGTTCAGCGGATTTGGGGTATTGGATAGCACCAAAATCACATCCATTTCTGTTCGAAGCGTGACCGTGTCACCTTTTTTGCAGTTCTCTGAAACATAATGTAGATCACCTTGATCATCGCAATAAACTTTGGAAAACAGATTAACGACTGTGGAGAGATCTCTAGAGGTTAAACCATTTCGGAAAAGCTCAACCGCAAAGTTTTCTTCGCCGCTTCGGTAATAATTATTTCGTTCGTTTTGATAAGTAGTGATTCCATATTTTTGATTGGTCAATGATCGAGTCGTATATCCTGTAATGGTATCGTGCCAGCCGACCGAATCTTCAATGATGCTCGCTAGTACACGGCCATTGTCGCTCATAAGGACATTCCCTTTCGTGAGATGGGCAGTGTGCTGAGCTTTCAATGTATCGGGCATATTGTAACGTTCGGCAGGATCTTTAGCGTTGTATAAAAGCAGGGAAACATTTGCACTGTCCTCAAGTGCAGTGAAAGTGATCTGCTTTCCCCGACTGATATGCCCTGACCATTTTCCGCCTGCTGGGATGATTTTTGAAATAACGGGTGATATGCTGTTCATGTCATTTTCCTCCTTTGAATAAATAAAAAAGGATAAAAACCATCGAGAGAGTAAATCTCCCAGGCTTTTATCCTTCCGTGTATACAGTAGAAACTGTACGCTATCTCTCGGACCAGTCTTTAAAGATATATCTTTAAACGGAACCCTAGACAGCTATTTGTTTCCAACCCTTGCGGAAACCTTTATTTAAGATGGTTTTAGTATATCGTTTGTTTATTAGATCCAACAACATTTGTGTTAGATTTTCTAACATGGTTTTTACTAATCTATTATTTGATTAACATTTGAGATTGGGTATTTTCTGGTTCTTGCTGCCTCCCATTTCGATTTAATAATTAAGTAAACAAATCCAATCGCTACCCAAATCAATCCGATCATAAGAGTGGTTTTATCAAGTAAGGTAAGGAGCCAACCGATGAAAGCAGCACCAACAAGTGGGAAAACTAGGTACATAAACGTTTCTTTTGGTGACCTTCTTTTTTGCTTAATGTAGTAATGGAAGATGACTGAAAGATTAACAAAGGTAAATGCAGTTAACGCACCAAAACTTACAAATAGAACAGCTGAATCTAGATTAATAAACACAGCGGAAAGCGATATTACCGAAACAAAGATTATGTTGGAAACCGGTGTTTTGTATTTTGGATGAATTGTCGTAAATAATTTTTTGGGTAAAATAGATTCACGCCCAAGAGCAAAAAGGAATCGGCTGACACTTGTAACAGAGGAGACTCCCTGTGTAAAGGTAGCTACGATTAGTACCATAATAAAGATTGAGCTTAATAAGTTACCACCAACAAGCTGAACTAGGCTATATGCCGCATTATCCGGATTTGTAAAAGTGAAATCTGGAAAGGCAATTTGCGATAAATAGGATATAGCAACATACATAACCACTGCAATTATGACTATGAGGTAAATGGCTTTAGGTATCGTTTTCTTGGCTTTGATGGTCTCTTCAGCCATGGTTGTAACAGCATCAAAACCAAGGAAACAGAAGCAGATAAGTGCAGCGCCTGATAGAACTCCGCCAATGGAGAGTTGATCGTTAAAAAAAGGTGCCAAAGAGAAAATAGTGTTAGAGTCTGCTTGACCCGTAATAATATCCTTTGCTACTAAAATACAAAAGAGAATGATGAAAGCTATTTGGAAAAGGACAGATAAACCGCTCACACGTGCCGCTGATTTTATGCCGACAATGTTGACGATGGCAAGGACAATATTCATCACGATAATCCAAACATAGACAGGAATAGAAGGGAATTCGGTATTCATGAATATCCCAAAAGTGAGGATCGCAATGATTGGTGAGAATATATAATCTAACAGAAGAGCCCAGCCAACAAGATAGCCAGCAATCGGGTGGACTGCCTTTTTCGTATAAATATAGGCTGAACCTGAGATTGGATAGGCCTTGACCATTTGACTATAGCTGTAAGCCGTAAAGAAGATAGCAATAAAAGCCGTTACATAAGCCGCTGCTAGCATTCCTCCGGCGGCCTCAAAAGCGACTCCGTAAACAGTGAAATAGATCATTGGTGTCATCCAAGCAAGGCCCATAAAAACAACTTGGTGTAGCGTCAGTGATTTTACAAGTGTTGGGTTTTCATTCATTTTCATCCATCCCTTTCCATCCTTTTTCTGAAAAAGAAAAAGCCCGGGAGAATTTTAAAATTAAAATTCTCCCGGGCTTT
>NZ_NUNF01000009.1 GCF_002585305.1 Bacillus sp. AFS037270
AGCAAAGGCTCTTCAGGCAGTAAGGGATCTTCAGGCAGCAAAGGCTCTTCAGGCAGTAAGGGGTCTTCAGGCAGCAAGGGATCTTCAGGCAGCAAGGGCTCTAAGGGAAGCAAAGGCTCTAAAGGCGCTAAAGGGGCTAAAGGTCCTAAAGGTAGAAAATAATTTGATTTATAAAGCCGGTACTTCAACAAGTGCCGGCTTTATTTTTTATATGGTTCTTCAAAACAAAATACAACCAATATTAACCCAATCTACATAAATACCTAGATCATTTAAGCAGAGTAATTTGCCCAAATATTAATCTGCTAGGCAAAAATCTATTTAAGTCTAAAAATATTTATCTAGATAAATGCTGATTTGTTTTATTACGGGATATTCGTTTAGAACAAGCCTTCTTGTTGGACGTACTATATGGCAAGGGACAAGAAGAGAATAAACGGAAAAAAATCAGAAGGAAACTAAATGAAGGGAGTAAATTAACTTTTATGTATCATCTTTTGACGGTGATTGTTACGATAACAGCTTTTATTCTAACTATGGTGATGATCTTCATCCGTCCCAAAAATATGAACGAAGCTATACCAGCTACGATTGGAGCTGTTCTAGTCTTCTTGAGCGGTAGTGTGTCAACAGGTGACTTGCTTGACATCAGTTCCAAGGTAACTGGGGCTGCGATTACCATAATAGCCACGATTGTAATGGCAATAGTTCTTGAGAGCATAGGCTTTTTCAGCTGGACCGCGGCACTAATGCTTAAACTATCAAAGGGGTCTGGTTACCGCTTATATTGGAATACCTTGCTGTTATGCTTTTTAATGACGTTATTTTTTAATAACGATGGAAGTATTCTAATTACTACACCGATCCTGATTTTAATTTTAAATAATTTAAAACTAAAAAATTCACAAAAAATCCCATTTTTGTTAAGTGGAGCTTTAATCGCCACAGCCTCCAGTGCCCCCATTGGTGTAAGCAATATTGTTAATCTTATTGCATTGAAAATTATTGGAATGGACCTTTATATGCAAACCGAAATGATGTTTGTGCCAGGAGTCCTCGGCCTATTGTTCTTATCCTATTTGCTGTACCTAGTCTTCAAAAAGAATATTCCAGCCCAAATTCGCTTCCATTCTTACTCAATTCCGCTGCAAAAAAACCTCCCATTCCATCCGCTCCAACAAAACTCAGAAAGTCTGTTTGACCAACAAAAGAAACTTATGATGAAAATGTTAATCTTCGTCCTCATAGTCAGGATTAGTCTATTTGTAGCATCTTTTATTGGCATCTCGGTCTCTCTTGTTGCGGTTTGTGGTTCGCTAATTCTTTTAATTTGGAGATGGATGTATTTAAAAGTCAATCCAAATGATGTCCTAAAAAAAATACCATGGCACATTTTAATCTTTGCCTTCAGTATGTACGTGATTATTTTTGGCTTACACAATATCGGATTAACAGCATATTTAATTGAAAATCTAAAACCCCTTGTCATTGACAGCTTCTTACATGCAAGTTTAACAATGGGTGTTATCACGGCATTTTTATCAAACATTTTTAACAACCATCCTGCCTTGATGGTCTCAACCTTAGCATTAACTGATATGGGACTAGACCCGCTAATTATGAAAACGGTGTATTTAGCAAATATAATCGGAAGTGATGTTGGATCCCTTATTCTCCCGATTGGAACCTTGGCGACACTAATATGGATGCATATACTTAAGAAAAGCAAAATTACGATTACTTGGGTAGAATACATTAAAGTAACGCTGATTGTCATACCGCCAACCTTGGTCTTTACCTTAATCAGTTTGTATCTATGGCTCTTACTCTTTTTTGTAAAATAATCTCACATAAACAAGTTTGATGAGGGTTAGTTTGTTCATTAAACTTGTTTTTTTTTATTTTGAGTCAGAAGACCACTACACACTTTTTACATTCATGAATAATAAATAATGGGAAAACTTTTTTTAGTTTGGGATACAAGGATGTGAAGGGGATGTGGCACAATTCCCATTAAACCAACGAGAATTACCAAGACGGCTAGAAAGCATCTATAAACAAATCATTCAAGCTAGTGATCATGTAGAGGAGCATCACGAGTTCCAGGACGATGCCAGAATCTGTCGGGATAATTTAATTTCATATTTAGGATTTCGTGAACAAAACTTACTTGGTATATGCCAAGAACTAAAAGAAAAAGGGCTTGCAGATCTTTCTCAATCATCTACACACGTTTTATATACACTAGAAAAAATATTATCCTATTTAAATATCTCATTACCTTTGCAAAAGAATCTAATGGTTTCAACACCATTCGATTCAAGAAAAATCTTAAGTAAGCGGACAGATGAACTCTTCGGGAATAGAATGCAACCGAATCAACCAGCAATTATGGTCACGGTAGATTCAAAAGTCTTAAACAATCCGAACCAGGTAGAACAGCTAATACTAAATGGTATGAATATTGCCCGAATCAATTGCGCTCACGATGATCGGGAAATATGGAAGCAAATAATTGATGCTATAAGGGATGTAGAAAAAAAGCTAAGGATTGAAGGGAAATATCAAAAGTCCGAATGTAAAATCTATATGGATTTAGCCGGACCCAAGGTACGAGTTGGGAAGCTGCCTGATGCTCCTATTTATGTGGTAAAAGGTGATCAGCTGCGATTTTATTTGAATTCCGATACCGAGGGGCATTCGGCAGTGGAGGATACTCCTGCCGGCGTACCGGTAACGCTGGAAAAAGCGTTTCGAAATGTTCGGGTAAACGATTCTATTTTTATCGATGATGGGAAAATCCATGGTTTCGTATCACAAGTTACCAAGGAATTTGTAGAAGTGGAAATCCATTCACCCACGGCCAAACCATTAAGGGTTAAAGAAGGGAAGGGGCTAAATTTACCTGATTCGCTTTTAAGCTTAAATCTCCCGGCATTAACAGAAAAGGATTTAGCGGACATACCCTTTATAACTAATCACGCGGATATTTTAGGAATATCCTTTGTCCACTCCCCACTTGACTTAAGAAAATTACGTCAAGAATTAGAAATACTTAAGCGAACCGATATTGCTGTAGTCGCCAAAATCGAAACAAAAGATGCTGTTCATAATTTGGCGAGAATCCTTATAGAAGGTTTGCATTTTAACAGATTCGGAATAATGCTGGCAAGGGGCGACTTGGCTGTTGAGGTTGGTCCTGAAAACTTATCATTTGTGCAGGATGAAATCTTAACCATCTGTTCGGCTGCCTACACACCCGTTATATGGGCAACAGGTGTATTGGAGAAGCTCACAAAAAAAGGAATCCCAGCGCGTGCAGAGATAACCGATGCTGCCTATGGGAGTCGGGCAAACTGCATCATGCTTAATAAAGGGCCTTTTGTAGTCGATGCATTGAGAATGCTTGTTAATTTGTTACGTACAGTGGAAGTTAATCCACCGAGACAAAAGCCACTAATTGACTTAACCGCACAGTTTGGGGTATTTAAAAATAGCAGCCGCCTAGATTAGCAGTTATAGGAGGCTGCTATTTTTTTCATTAAAATCCCTTTTTATAGTAATCTTCCATAATCACGTCTGGAACCATACTACCTCCTGTCGCCCAAACGATATGCGCAGCTTTTTTGTTAAGCAAATGATGTTTTTGTAAAAATGCCTTTCCTTCTTGTGCTAGTTTAACCGGGCCAATCATCCCTGCGAGAGCAGAAGGCTCCAATCTTATATTCTCTGTATCAACCAGAATCCTTAAAAGTTTAAATAACTCATCATCTCTAACTGTAAAAGCACCGCTTAAAATAGGCGAGATGATCTTGCCGACAAATCCGGATGGTCTTCCTACAGCAAGTCCATCCGCCGCCGTAATATTATCAATCCCTATATCTTGGACCGAAATCTTTTCATGGAGTCCTGTTAATAATCCAAGTAACATACAAGGAGAATGAGTAGGTTCAGCGAAAAAGCAGTAAACATTGTTTTGGAACAATTGTTTTAAACCGAACGTAACACCACCGGGAGCCCCGCCCACACCACAGGGCAAGTAAACAAACAGGGGATGATCTTCGTCGACTTTTATCTGAAGCTCATCTAGTTGATTTTTTATCCTTAAGGCAGCCACGGCGTAACCGAGAAATAAATGCTGTGAGTTCTCATCATCTACAAAATAACAACGGGGATCTTTTTCTGCCTGAATACGACCAGCCTCTACCGCCTTACTGTAATCCGCCCCATATTCGATTACTTGAACACCTTTATCTCTTAGCAGATCCTTTTTCCATTGCTTCGCATCTGCTGACATATGGACAGTTACCTTAAATCCTAATTTAGCACTGATTATCCCAATGCTTAGTCCTAGATTACCCGTGGAACCCACCGCAATTCGATATTGTGAGAAAAATCGGCGGAATTCTTCACTGTCCAAAATAGAATAATCATCATCCTTGCGAAGAAGCTGTTGTTCAATCGCTAAATCCTCGGCATATTTAAGGATTTCATATATGCCGCCTCTTGCTTTAATCGAGCCGGAAATGGGGAGGTGGCTGTCACATTTTAACCATATATCTCCTAAGATTGGCTGATTGTAACTCTCGACTAATTTATTCTTCATGGCAGGGATTTTAACTAAGTTTGATTCAATGATTCCGTTGGTTCCTTTAGTTTCAGGAAACACTTGAGCTATATAGGGAGCAAATCGTTTCAATCGTTCTTCAGCATCTTGAATATCCTCCAGGGTGAGCAGGGAGTCTTCCAGACTGTTTTGGGCCGTTTGGATTTTCGGATTAAACCATAAAACTTCGTCATGTGATTTCATTTTTTCGATTAGCTTAAGGGCCTGAGCGTCAAGCAAACTTTCAATCTCTACTGGGTTCACATTTTTCTCTCCATGTTTCAGATTTGATATCTATAGTTTAACATTCCTAGGTTGTGGGTTGAATCATTTACTCTGGGTTTGCGGGATATGATGGGTGGGAGCTATTTTCAAAAAAATATGAATAATCAACAATACTTGGATTTTCTCGAAAGGACGGGTAAAATCTAAATTATGGTGTTTTTACTAATAAATCATGTAGATTGGGGCAAGACCAATGATTGCTAAAACAGAAGAGGATTTTAACAGTTTAAAGGAAATTGGCAGAATTGTAGCATCGATAAGAGATGAACTAGTGAAAAGAGCTGTACCAGGTGTCACCACTAAAGAACTTGACGATTTAGCCGGAGAACTTTTTGAAAAAGAAGGAGCGATCTCCGCACCCAAAGGCGAATATGATTTTCCTGGCTATACTTGTATCAGTGTAAATGAAGAAGTCGCGCACGGAATCCCCGGAGAACGCGTAATTCAAGAAGGGGACTTAGTGAATATCGACGTATCAGGTTCAAAAAATGGTTACTTTGCTGATACCGGCATTTCCATTGTAGTTGGCAAAGGCGAAGAGATCCTTTCCAAAATTTGCGATGTTGCCAAAGAAGCCTTTGAAGCAGGTCTAAAAAAAGTAAAACCTGGTGCTCGAATTACGGGAATAGGTAAAGTCGTTCATCAAGTAGCAAGGCAGCACGGATTAACCGTTGTTATGAACCTTACCGGCCATGGTATTGGGCGTACGATTCACGAAGAACCTGAGTATATTTATAATTATAATGAAACTTCAGACCACGGGCTATTGAAAGAAGGAATGGTCATTGCCTTTGAACCGTTTATCTCTACCCATGACGAGGAAGTATTCCAACTGGATGATGGCTGGACTTTTGTAACAGAGCAAAGCTTTGTTGCACAATATGAACATACCTTGATTGTGACAAAGGATGGCCCCGTTATTTTAACCAAATAATGAATGGACGGAGAGCGTATCTAGGTACGCTCTCTTTTTTATACATTATTATACTTTCTAATGATATTACTAGAAAAATGCAGGAAATGAAAGAAAATAGGTAATGGCCCCGCTTTCATTCAATTTCACAATTTTGTCACATTCCTTTATAATCTTCCTGTTAACAACGGCCCCGACTTTCATGAGAGTTGGAAGTCAAATAGAAAAGCGGAAGTGCCTTGAATAGGCGCTGAAGCTGGACAATTTTCAAAGATTAAAGAGAGAGGTGCTTTATTTGAATTTAACTACAATTAAATATTCATGGTTTGGAAACATCAAGGGAGATGTATTATCTGGGATAGTGGTTGCTATGGCACTTATACCAGAAGCCATTGCCTTCTCAATTATCGCGGGAGTGGACCCCATGATTGGGCTGTATGCATCCTTTTGTATCGCGGTTACCATTTCTTTCGTAGGCGGACGACCCGGGATGATCTCGGCTGCGACCGGGGCAACTGCACTATTAATGACATCCTTAGTCAAAGAACATGGCTTGCAATATTTACTTGCCGCGACCATCCTGACGGGTGTTCTTCAAATCATTATGGGAGCATTAAAATTAGGCCGTTTGATGAAGTTTGTCCCGCGTTCTGTGATGACAGGTTTCGTTAATGCACTGGCCATATTAATTTTTTCAGCTCAATTAGTTCAGTTTAAAGGAGCTAACTGGCAAATGTATGCGATGGTTGCTTTAGCGCTTGTGATTATTTATGTACTGCCTCGTTTCACAAAAGCCGTTCCTGTTCCACTAGTTGCGATCCTAGTTATGACCGTTATCTCGATTCTAACGGGCAGCCATGTACGTACAGTTGGAGATTTAGGTGAACTAACATCGAAACTACCGGTATTTTTAATTCCAGATATTCCGTTTACTTTGGAAACCTTGCAAATTATTTTTCCTTACTCTATTTCCATTGCGATTGTGGGCTTGGTGGAAACCTTACTAACGGCTTCGATTGTCGATGATATGACAGATACTGAAAGCGATAAAAACAAAGAAGCTAGAGGACAAGGGATGGCTAATATCGTATCCGGTCTTTTTGGCGGGATGGCTGGATGTGCCATGATTGGACAATCTGTAATAAATGTTAAATCAGGTGGGAGAGGGCGTTTGTCTACCTTTGTAGCAGGTGCTTTCTTACTGACTCTGATCGTCTCACTGAAGGGCTTCCTTGTTCAAATACCAATGGCAGCACTTGTGGCAGTAATGTTTATGGTTTCCATTGGAACGTTTGATTGGTCTTGCCTTAAAAACTTTAAAAAAGTACCATTTACCGATTCGATTGTTATGGTCATTACTGTTATAACTGTAGTCATGACAAATAACTTATCTTTAGGGGTTTTAGTAGGGGTAATCCTAAGTGCGATATTCTTTGCTTCAAAAATTTCTAAAGTAAAAGTAACCAGTATTTCAACAATAGGGGCCAATAAAAGGATTTATCATGTGACAGGACAACTTTTCTTTGCTTCTGTAACTGACTTTATAAATGGTTTTGATTTTAAAGAAGATGTAAAGGAAGTCGACTTAGATTTATCTCATGCTCACCTTTGGGATGATTCAGCTGTTGGAGCAATTGATAAAGTCGTGATCAAATACCATCAAAATGGTGTCAAGGTAAACCTTAGAGGATTAAATACGGAGAGTAATAAGCTTATTAATAAAATAGCTATTCATAACAAGTCTGGCGGACTTGAAAAAGCTGCTAGTCATTAAATCCAGGAGGAACACGCTGAATAATACTCAGCGTGTTTTTTTATTGACGAAGCGCCAATAGATGTATTACAATTATCTCGTATTCAAGATAATTGATTTCAAAATAATTATCAAACGAATTTGGAAATACTAGCAAAAAAGGTGTACTACGTATTATAGCTAACGAACAATGGATTGATCGAGTCCGGGTTAAGTAACAAATTGTCGTGGATGCCTAAACCATTTAAGAATTTGAAAGGAGAGTATAGATGAAACATATTTTTCAAAAAGGAAAAAATCCTGTAAAACCAACTTTGCTATTACTTCATGGTACTGGAGGAAATGAATTAGATCTCTTACCGCTGGCTGGAATGATTGATGAAGAGGCGTCTGTACTAAGTGTTCGTGGAAATGTATTGGAGAATGGAATGCCCCGCTTTTTTAGAAGACTAGCGGAAGGTGTTTTTGATGAAGAGGATCTTGTTTTCCGAACCCAAGAATTAAATGAATTTCTTGCTGAGGCGGCACAAAAATATGAGTTTGATCGAAAAAATATCATTGCCATAGGCTATTCGAACGGGGCGAATATTGCTGCAAGCCTATTATTTCACTATCAGAATGCCCTAAGAGGTGCTATCCTTCATCATCCAATGGTTCCGAGAAGAATCGAGCTTCCTGACTTAACAGGTGCGAATGTGTTTATTGCTGCAGGAACTAATGACCCAATTTGTCCACCATTGGAATCGCAGGAATTACAAAGATTACTTCAAGATGCCAACGCATCCGTAGAGCTGCACTGGGAAAATCGCGGACATCAATTAACCAGAGAAGAAGTAGAAGAAGCAGCCAAATGGTATAAAGGGATTGTTGGTTAAGGAGGTTTTAAAAAATGCAATTATTAGGACTGCATCATGTATCGATTTTGACAGGCAAAGCCGAGAGAAACTACGAATTTTATACGAAAATTTTAGGCATGAGATTAGTTAAGAAAACAGTCAATCAAGATAATACTGAGTCCTATCACCTTTTCTATGCGGATGCCGAGGGAACTCCAGGTACAGAGGTCACTTTCTTTGATATTCCAGGCCTAGGCCACTCCTACCGAGGAACTTCAGATATTTCTACGGTTTCATTAAAAGTGAAAACCACAGATGCGTTGTTATTTTGGAAAGAACGTTTTACCCAATTGGGAATCCATCATGACTCAATTGAAAAAAGGGCCGGTCGCGATACCTTAGCTTTTCGAGACTTTGAAGGAACCCGCTTAATACTTGTGGCAGATAATGAGGAAACCGGCGTTAGAGCCGGTATCCCCTGGAAACGGGACGATATCCCTGTTGAACATGCCATTATTGGATTAGGTCCAGTCACACTTACAGTCAGCATTGCCGAACCAACGATCGGAATTCTTACAGAAGTTATGGGATTCCGATTTGTGAGTTCCTATCCATCATTAGAAGGGGAATATCCTAATATTATGGTTTTTGCAACAGGAGAAGGTGGCAGTGGAGCAGAGGTCCATATTGAAACAAGACCAGATCTACCGCGTGCACGAATTGGACGCGGCGGAGTCCATCATGTGGCCTTCCGGGTACCTAATGAGGAGGAATACCATTTATGGGCTCAACGTTTAAAGGAACACCGGATTGCCAATTCAGGTAAGGTAGAACGATATTATTTTAAAGCACTATATTTTAGAGAACCCAATGGCATTTTGTTTGAACTATCAACTGATACACCTGGCTTCGCGACAGATGAACCATTGGAAACTATGGGTCAAAAACTGGCATTACCACCATTTTTAGAACCGAGACGTGAAGAAATTGAAGCAAACTTACGCCCTCTTGAATTAAATTAAAGTCATATCACAAAAACAGGCGAAAAATTCGTCTGTTTTTATTTGTGTTAATTGGTTAAATTAACTATAAAATAAGTAATTTTGTAATCGAGTACATATTAAAAGAATTCGGTATCAAGAGGGGGAAGTAATATGAAATGCCCGCAATGTGTCTATACAAATCCAGATGGTGTAAAATTCTGCTTAAGCTGCGGCGAAAAGTTCTTTAAAAATAATACGGAAGAGGATGAAAACAGCCTATTTTATGAATTTGCCCATTATGTGGATATGGTTCCGAGATTTGAACGTTCGGTTGAACCAAAGTTTCAAAACGTCTTTTCTCGTGTCTTTAGAAATCATAGTGAACTAGAGGCTGAACGCCTTTTCATCGTAGGCACTGCGCTTACCACACCCAAAATAACGGAAGTTACAGAAACATGGCCAAAGCCTTGGCTTTTTGCAAGAGTGTTCATATTTGCACTGATTGCATTCTTAGGATTATATATTGGCGTAGGTTATTTTAGAAATGTAAACTTTATACCTGGACTTATCATTGTTGGTGCTTTTGCTGTTCCGTTAACTACTTTAATCTTCTTCTGGGAAATGAACGCTCCGCAAAATATTGCCTTTTATCGGATCATTTATGTTGTGTTTATCGGCGGGATTCTCTCTATGTTAGTCGCCCTATTGTTTTTCGATATCCTAAAACATAATATCAATCCCATTACGATCGGAATTGCCGAGGAACTCGCCAAAGCAATTACGGTCATCACTTTTGTACGGTACCGTAAATACAAGTATATCCTAAATGGACTTCTCATTGGTGCAGCCGTTGGAGCAGGATTTGCAGCCTTTGAAACAGCTGGTTATGCCCTAAGAGCGCTGCTTTCCGGGGATGGCAAAAATCTGTACATCACGATGCTATGGCGCGGAATTTTGGCTCCTGGCGGCCATGTAGCCTGGGCCGCTTTGACAGGTGCAGCATTCTGCAGGGTTCAAGGGGACCAGCCTTTCAAGTTCAAAATGTTATTCAATATTAAATTTTTACGCGTCTTTATCTTGGTAATTTTGATGCATGCCTTATGGGACACACAAATTCCAGGGATGTTCCCATTTGGACAGATCTTCTTAATGGTTTCTTCATGGATTGTCGTTTTCCTGCTGATTCGTGCTGGCCTTAAAGAAATAGGCAATAAAAAATTGACGTTTAAATATCAATCCCAGAATTAAATTCAACTCATTAAATATTAGGGAAGAGTATAATCCTCGGGGGGATTTATTATGGATTTATCCTTTATTTTAAAATCTTTTATACTGTTCTTTACGGGTGTTGTTTTGCTTCGAATCGCTGGAAGAAAATCAATCGCACAGATGACACTTGCCCAAACGATCGTAATGATTTCTCTTGGCCACCTTATAGTTGAACCAATTGTAGAAGTAAGTATGATTAAGGCAATTGGAGGGGCAATCATTTTTGTGGTGTCCATCCTAATAGTTGAGTATACAACTTCATTTTAACCCTTTTGAAAAATTAATTATGGGAAAATCTAAAATAGTTATTGAAAACGGGAAGTTAAATGTTAAGAATTTAAAGAAGCTTCGATTAACTGTTGACGGGCTGGAAATGCGGATGCGCAATATGGGCCCTACCAAGTTATCTGACATCAAAATTGGAACAATTGAACCAAACGGTCAATTGGGCTATGAATTAAAAGAAGACGCAAAACCACTAACGATTGGCGAATTTAAAAAACTAATCAATCAAATCTCACAACAAAACCTAACTACAGCGAACAAGGATTCTAGTCAGGACATATTCGAGGAGATCCATCAAAATATTCCACAAGAACATCCGGAAATCTTGAATTAACTTTTATTTAAAAACAAAAAAAGACTAGCCCTCGTTGGATTTAATTCTTACTGGAGGTATTAATAATAATAGAGAGCAGCCATTTAAAAGGCTGCTCCTTTTTTTATAGACTTTTATCGCAATATCTTTAATTCGCCGCCCCAAGCAAGAACTTGGTCGAGCATTGCATTTACATTGTTTAAATGTAATTCCTGAGGTTTGAAGTCAGTACCATTTTCAAAATCAGTAAATAAAGATAATGTAGGGTGGGCTCGGACATTGCAATCAATAATTCTCCGCAAATCCCGCGTAAGTGCTCAGCAGCACGCGCACCGCCGGTAGATCCATAACTGACGATACCAGCAGATTTGTTGTTCTAAGCCTCACGTGCACAGTCAAGAGCGTTTTTTTATGCTCCTGTGATACTATGGTTGTACTCTTGGACGATAAACACAAATCCGTCTAAGCTTGAAAGCTTTTCATTCCATCTTCCTAATCCAGGCTCAGAGGCGTTAGTTGTACCTAAGAATGGTAGTTCAAAATCTACAATTATGTAAAAAATGTTTCCCTAACTTTTCCAATTCATTAACCTTACAATTCCTAATATCAGTTATTCAACGTGACTTTATATAACCAGGGAACATTTAAAAAAAAATCTAATCACCTTCTAATAATTTCTTGGGATAGTTGTCCAAGCAATTCCTTTACCAGTTGAATTTATTGTACAAGGGAGGTGATATTTATGAATCCAGAAGATGTTATATCGATTGGAGCTAATTGTATTCTCGAAACAAGAAGAAATGGTTTCTTTTTGGTGGTAGAAATCGAAGCAGAAGCTGGTAATGTTGAAATAGAGGAATATGTATTTATTCGCATTTCCCGTAGAGAGGCTAATGCGTTCTTGAATGCAGGAGTCCAGCGTTGCCAAGTAGTTACTAGCAGGCCAACTTCTGATAATTTAGAAGTAAACTTCGTTTGTGTATTGATTTTAGATAGAGAGGCATTTGCTTTGTTTGATGTAGAAGACGACATAGACGAAGCTGTACTTGTCGAAATCTCTTTAGCTGAGGCACGCCGTTTGATTCGAAGAGGTGCAAGACAATGCACAGTGATTAATAGACGTCTCTTTTAAATACAGTATAAAGTTTTTTAGTAATAAAAAGGTCTTCCGAAAAATTGGAAGACCTTTTTAGTGCTTTACATATTTTCCTTAACATTCACCATATAGGTTTCTTGCGTAACATTTCCTTTTCGTTTTAATTTATTCCAACCAACGGTTACTCCTTTTATTGCAGAGAAAATAGATTTTATCACTACATAAGTCATAAGCTGTTTGTACAAGATCCGTTGTAAAAATAAGGAAATCAGTGGTTTGGGGCTTTCATTCTCCATACGAAATGCATATAGGGACGTAACGAAATCCAGCAAGTAAAATAGGATAAAGCCAATGGCTGCCTTTCCAGAGTGGCCGTTAAAAAGAGCTATAATAAACAATATATCTGCAATAGGAGAGATGGTTTGATAGATATATTGAAAAAGCCACATGTTTGGTAAGCCGATAAAACCTAATGTATTGTGTTTCTTATTAAATAAAGCCGCACGATGTTTCCATAAGCATTGTAATGTACCATAAACCCAACGGTACCGCTGTTTGGCAAGACTTTTTAGATCTTCAGGTACTTCTGTGAAGGCATAAGCCTTTTCCTCAAATTCGATCTTTTTCCCTTGCCGTAAAAGGGTAAGAGTGATATCGGTATCTTCTGCTAGCGTATCCTCTTTAAAGTATCCTGCTTCTTCCACAGCCGTCTTTCGCCATGCACCGATCGCACCTGGTACGACCGTAATACAATTTAAAGCCGCAAATGCCCTTCTCTCTAGGTTAAAGCCTGTTACATATTCAATATGCTGCCAGTTTGTAAGGAGGTTCCCTTTATTACCGACTTTGACATTACCTGAAACAGCAGCCACGCTTTCATTTGTAAAATGGTTAACAAGCAGGGAGATTGCATTATCAGCGATGAGTGTATCTGCGTCAAGAGCAACGACGATTTCTCCTTTTGCTTCTTTGAAACCAAGATTGACTGCAGAGGATTTTCCCCCATTAGATTTTTTTATTAATCTGACGAGAGAATGGTTTGAATAATTTTTTTCAACAACACCAGCCGTATCATCCTTTGAACCATCGTCAATAATTAACATCTCAAAAGCAGGGTAATCGCTCGATAATATAGACTCAATCGTTTTGCAGATTACTTTTTCCTCGTTATAGGCGGCAATAACGACACTTACAAACGGGGTAAAGTCAGGGTCAATCACAGTCTCTTTATACGCTTTTACCTGCTTCCTAGAAAGGAAGACAAAGAGCACCAGGCGCAAGATTCCTAAGATAATAGCTGAGTAGAAAAGGGCGTATAATCCTAAACGCCAGCCCTGCATAAGCTTAAAAACAGCTTTATCATAGACCAAATAAGGGCTGTCCTGATTAGCAGAAGGCATAATCTGACTATCTGTTTTTCCAATCAAATTACCAATGGTTGTAAAGGTATAGCCGCGCTGTTTTAGTTCTTTTATGATAATCGGCAAAGCCTTTACCGTGTTGGAGCGGTCACCCCCAGAATCGTGGAACAAAATCACATTTCCCTCTGGCAGCTGCTGCAAAACCCGCTTTACAATTTCATTACTAGAAGGTCTTTGCCAATCGTCAGAATCTATTAATTCGCCGACCATCGTATACCCCATATCCTGTGCACGCATGATTGGCAGCAGTTCACTTCTTGTGCTCGGTTCCGCATCTGCCACATACGGTGGGCGGAAGAGGGTCATTGAGTGCCCAGTAATTTCCTCAAAAAGTCTTTGATTAGCATTTAGCTCCAATTTTGTTTGCCATGGTGCGGTCGATGCAACATCAGGATGTGTAAAGGTGTGACTGCCAATTTCATGGCCTTCTCCATGAATTCTTTTAATCAGTTCTGGATGCAGCACTGCATTCTCTCCTACGATAAAGAAGGAACCTTTTATATGATAATTGTTTAAAATGTCCAAAATTTGCGGTGTATAGACTGGATCTGGCCCGTCATCAAAGGTAAGGACGATTTCCTTCTTTTTTGGTTTTCCATAACGAACCACTTCAAAAGGCTTTGGTAATTTGCTATAGGTTTCATTTTGGATCAAATCTTGTGGATCCATTTCTATGGTCCTTTTACCTTTTTCTGATTGAGAAACCACTTTTAAAATTTCTCCCGCGCCTGAATAGTGAACAGGTTCAGGACTGACTAAGGTTTTCAGGGCATTGGATGGATTTTTCATTGCTTTTGGTTGATTAATATAGTTCCATATAGAAGGATCTTCGGATCCAAGACGCCAGACAGCGATTCCTTTTGAACCACTTTCTATCGCTGTCTTCATATGATTATAAAATGTTGCGGCATCTAAAAACCAAACAGTATGGTTTTTTCCGTTTATTTTGTAACGTAAATAAGGATTACCTACTTGTTTATTCCAATTGATATTAATGTTCGTACCCATTCCAAGATTCATTATATCCCCGAAAGTAACTGTTTCAGCAGGATCCTTGGAGTTTTCTTCCCAGTCATACCCGTAGCTTCCCAAACTTACAATTAATTTTTCAGAAGGAATATGAAGGCGGTTCAAGCTGCCTTTTACCCAATCTAATGGTGCGATAGGTCCAGGATTACTCGTAGAGTTGTGCTGGTCATATAGCATAACGAACATCCGGTCAACATTATTTGCTAATGAAGCATAGTCAAAAGAAGTGTTACTTGGTGGGACATCAATTGATACCAATAGGTCATGTTGATGAAATGCATCAGAAACTTTATTTACAAAGCTTGACAATTCAGCTTTGTCCTTTTGGTTGATATTCTCAAAGTCAATATTAATACCAGCAAAGTCATTTGTTCTCACATAATCCAACAAATTTTTAATAAAAAGATCCTCCGCACCGGGAGTAGTAAATAACCGATGAAGAGTTTCTGCATCCCATTTATTATTAATAAAATTATTCACTACTGGGAGAACCTTTATCTGATGTGCTTTTGCCTCTGTAATAATAGACGAGTCATTGCTGGATTTAAAGGTCAGGTCAGTATTAAGCTGCAGCCACTCGGGCACTAATGTTGTTATCGAATCGATATTTTTTTTAAAAGAAGTTTTGCTGTTTGCATCCCAATTGACGTAAAAACCATAAACTTCTTGTTTTTTCGAAATTTGTCCTTTGTTTTCTATTCCATCATTTTTTTGAATAAGAGGGGTAGGATTGTTTTTTTCCAGCTGGCTGGCAAGCTGTTCTTTAGTGAAACTTTGATTAATGGGTTCAATCCTGGTTGTGGTTCCACTTTTATTTAATTGTAGGTTCGGAAACACCGGGTCAGTATATAGACTTTCAATAAAAATAAAAGATACTAAAACAACTAATAGAGTAAAGCCGGTACTCATACGTTTAATTATCGACCAGCGTCTTTTTTCTGGATCAAGAAAGACATGTTCTTGATTTCGTTCCCTTTTTTTTAGCCCTATATTGTAAAACCAATGGAAGAAAAAATAACAAACAAGCCCGATTAATCCACCCAAGGCTGGTGTTAAATTATATCCTTCTAATACAGGTACATGCAGGAAAGGCAAATCTCGAATATTAGGAATAAAAAGGGTAATTAACGTTCCAAGTAAAATGGCGATGATATTAAGACGAAACAAAAGTGAGAGAACGAGCAATAATGGAATTCTTACACTGTATATAGGCAAAAATGCCAGGAAAAATCCAAGTGAACTCGCAATGGCCCCTCTATTACCAGTGACGGGTGCAAAAAATGATCGAACAATCCACCTAAAAACTCTATTCACGTAATTCCTCCTTATAGGCGTTTGTTGAGAGTTAAATTTTAATAGAATGTATTACTTTCTTGATGCTGCGGTTACTGCATTATATTTTTCGACAAAAAAAGACTACCAACAAAAGGTTAGGTAGTCTTTAATAGATTTTGGGGGTAGAATGAAATGTTTTTTTTATTTCTAATGGTACTTGAGTCAATTTTTGGTCTTTAGTCTCTTAAATTTACTTAACTACCCCCATAAACCTGCAGGTTTTGGCGAAATTTGTATTGCCATCCTGAATAAAAAGACAAAAGGGGAAGAATATGAACAAAAGAGCTATTGGAGCCCTAACCATGGTGTTAGTGGGATCCGTTACGTTTTCTCTCACCAACAACTTATTATCCAATCAATTTACTAAACAATTGAACGAAGTTAATAATTTACCTATTTCAGATGAACCAAAAACAACTGATAACATAGACTCAGTAGAAAAAAACGAGAACAATCAAACAAAAGGAACAGCGGATAAAATCACAACAGAAAATAAAACCTTAAAAGAGCAAAAGCCTATAACGGAAAGAAAGAACGTCGATAGTACGGTCTCTATTAAGCCTGTTACTCTTCAAGCGGAGAGTAATAAAACCACAGCTCAGGTACAAAACAGTACCACGACTATACGAGCTGCTTCATCAGCAACTAAAACTACAGCACCTGTTACTACTAAAACTACGACCAATCAGAAAACTAATACAACAACGACAAGTACAAAAACAACCACAAAGACGGCTCCGACAAACTCGACAACAACATCGTCATCAACAACAACGGCACCGGCAAACTCGACAACAACAAATGTCAATCATGGACAACAAGTTTCTCAAGATGCAAAAGCAAAAGCAACGATTCGTAAGGATCAAAAAGTGAACAATGGAAAGAAAAATTAATATTTTAAAAAGGGGACCATTTTGGTTCCCTAATTTTTTATACGGGAATTAGTATTCTTATTAGTTTTATTGAAGGATTGACTCAAGGCATAACCGAACAGTGGGAACAACCCTGTCATCTACAAGATATTTAGAGAAATAAGAACAAACGGCCAAATGATAGAGATAAAAAAGCTTAGCTGAATAAACAAAACTAAACGCTTTGTCTTTTTGATTAATTAATATATTCTGAAAAAAGGAATGACATGTTCATAGTAAAATTAATTTTAGGTACAGTTAAAATAGAATATAAGAATTTACTAAGAAAGAAGAAAGAGGGCATTATTTTGAGAAAACTTTGGTATGGTGGAAAAATTTACACTATGGAAAAGGAAAAAGAAACTGTAGAAGCTGTCCTTGTTGAGGATGACAAAATTATCGCGGCAGGTACTTTTAATGAACTTAGTAAATTAACAGATGAGCTTATCAATTTGGACGGTGCCGTCATGTATCCTGGTTTCGTGGATAGTCACCTGCATATGATTTTTCAAGGTGAAAAGTTAACACGGCTAGATTTATCTAAAGCTGCTTCAGCTGAGGAAATGTTAGATATGGTAAAAGCAGCAGCAAAGACTACACCTGCTGATCAATGGTTATTTGGTGAAGGATGGAATGAAAATAACTTTGCAGATCAACGGATTCCAACACTCCAAGAGCTCGATGCCATTCGCAAAGAACCAATCGTATTAACTAGAATCTGTCATCATGTTATTTTAGGAAATACAGCAGCCCTTGAGGCAGGCAGAATCTTTGGCGATAGTAAATCCCCAGCAGGCGGAGAGATTGGACGAGATGAACAAGGTACGTTAAATGGTTTGTTATATGACCTAGCAACTAATTCCGTAACAGAAGCGATTCCACGAGAAGGTGAAGCGTACATCGAGGCTCTAACCGATTCTCTTAATCTTGCCATTGATGAGATGCTATCATATGGTTTAACGGGAGGACACACTGAAGATATGAGCTACTTTGGGAAGTTTTCGAATCCGTTAACCGCTTTCCATCGGGTTATAGGGGAAAAACATCATTTTAGAGTAACACTGCTTCGACATAATGCTGTATTTGAAAAAATGATGAAGGCCAATGTGGCTTTTGACGAGCCATTTATTGAACCAGGTGCCATGAAAATCTTTGTTGATGGTGCATTAGGCGGAGCTACTGCTGCCTTATCAAAACCGTACTCAGATCAACCAACCAATCGTGGTTTATTGATTCAAACGAATGAACAATTAGAAGCATTAGTGAAACTAGCCCGGCAATATAATGAAGCTGTCGCCGTGCATATGATTGGAGATGCAGGAGCAGAACAGATACTTACTGTAATTGAAAAATATCCATTAACAAACGGTAAAAGAGACCGCCTGATCCACTGCTGTGTGTTACGTGAAGACTTAATAGACCGAATGGAAAAATTACCAGTAGTTTTAGACCTTCAACCAGCATTTGTACCTTCAGATTTCCCCTGGGTCATCAGTCGACTAGGTAAAGACCGGCTGGAATGGGCCTATGCGTGGAAAAAATTAGTCGACCGAGGATTAATGTGCTCAGCTGGGACTGATGCACCTGTAGAAGAGATTAATCCATTGTATTCTATTTATGCGGCGGTTGAGAGAAAAAAACCTTATGCAAAGCATGATGGATACATTCCGGAACAAAAGCTGTCTCGCTTCCAAGCAATCCAGCTCTATACGATTGGCAGTGCAAAAGCCATTTGTAAAGAACATGAACGCGGGCTTATTAAAGCCGGATATGTCGCGGATTTTTCCATCTTTGATCGTGATTTATTTGAGGGCTCATCCGAGGATATGCTAGCGGCAAAAACCTTGAAAACAGTCGTGGCTGGTCGAATAGTATTTAATAGAAGTTAAATAAAACAGCAATAGTAACATAGAAAACATGTCAAAGCTTTTATTTAAGTATGAAAATTGACCACAAGGTAGCACTCTACTTTGTGGTCCTTCTATAAAAAGTTATTTAGTTAGATCATTACGGTCCTCAATCTGTGGAGGTTCTTCTATCCATCCATTTTTGATCATAATCCTTCCTCCATCATGGGCAAAAGTGGAAATATCTTTTGTCAGTAACGCCATTTTTGCTGGTAAGTCATTTCGTAAACTAAAAGCGCTGCCTAATGCATTACTTCCGAGCCCAAATGACGTTAATAAACTGGTGTTGTACATCATCAATTTGTCAGAAAATGGTGCAATTTTCGACGTAGTTGCTTTACCTGCATGAGTAGCAGGGGGTTCAATAAAACTTTTGCGTAAAAATTCACCTAAATCCATTTCAATCTTTTTTGACAATTTCATTCCTCTGACGAGATAGTCTTGCACATCCTTATTTGAAGCTACTTGAGCAAATCCAATCATTAATTGCATTCCTACCAGGTTTGTTTCAATGGCATGATGGATAAGAGAAACTTCAATCGTATTTAAAGATCTCAGTTCTCCCAACAAATTGAAACCACTCCTATAATGGGTATCCTGTACAAAATGTACTTCTTTAGGCATCGATACAAAGGGTGGACGTACCAAAACTCCCTTTTCTAAAAGGAACTGAGTGGATTGGCTGTTCATCGCTTGGGATTCTGCGGTCAATTTGATAAAAAAATCATTAATATCTTTCCGATAGGACATGCCACAAAAAAGGGAATATAGGCTCATTTCCACTTTGGTCATCATATGCAAATACATGATATCGAAAATGTAATCATACAACTTTGGAACTCCCTTAATTACATCATCTTCTGTAAAACCAATTGGAATAACCGCCCCTTCTAGTTTGAAAATTTCCTTAATAGTATTAATTGTTATTGATGCATTATTATAATGAGTTTGTAACAATAGTTTTTCTTCATTATCGGCGTGCTCTATAAAATGCTCCAATATTCTAATAAACATGGTTTTTTCTTGATAAGTCATCCATAAATTGGCTAATTCTGATGACGTAATTGGAACACCACTCGTCATTTAAACCCCTCCTAGTTATTATTTTTTCTTAATTTAACCATAAGTTCTTAATTTAATAAAAAAGAGGAGATATTTAACAGAAAGGGAAGCCAATAACTAAAGAGAGGAGATTACTTGGAGAATAATGATATTGATAAAATCAATGTTCATTACCATTTTAGAGTTAATCAGATAATATTTGTTTGATCTTGATTTAAAGACGATGATTTGGAGTCGCTCCCGGTCTTTTTTCTTTTTAAATTTATGCAGGAATTTGGATTTTAAAGTTGAATATGTTCTTCTATTTGTTCACCATTCTTTCCCTGATAAATAGCTTTTTTTTCGGAAATATGGACTGTATAGGTCATAATTCCTGCGTTTGCCATCTCTCTTAAAAAGTCTAGAAAGGGAAGGGGAATATTTGCGATTGATTGTAATGCCTGATCTCTATTAAAGTGATTAGCAATCACAAAGTTTACTTGAGGTTCTGTTTGTAACTCCGAATACTCGCCTGTGTAAGAGGCTTGACCTGTGGCAACATTAATATGGTATTGCATAATCCCAATTTCAGATAATTCAACTAAAAATTCAGCAAAACTTGTCTTTCCTGTGCTTCTTCTTTCAATAATCTTATTTAACTCTTTCTCCGTTAGTTTGTCATTCATGATCATGCCTCCATAAGATTTTTTCTTCATCATTTTAACCGTAAAGCTAATTCTTATGCCTAGAATTGTAATATTCAAATCAAATCATTAAAAAGAAATCTTTTTGAAGGCAATTCTTTTGAACACAGAGATTTTACGGAGACAACTTGCAATCCGTCACTTCATGTTTTTGGCGGCCAATGACGATAGTTATGTCACTTATCCTAACCATCACGTTGACTGTACGGTTTATATCGTGTTATAGTAACATTACTAGAAAGGGGTGAGTAAGTTGGGAAGTTGTATCGTATTGGAGAAATAGCTAGTTTGATGAACCTGTCAAGAAGAACTATTGATTATTACACCCATATAGGCTTACTGAACCCTGTAAGGACGGATTCAAATTATCGAATGTACGGAGAAGAATCTATTAAAATTCTTGAATTAATTGAACATTATAAAACTCTTAATATGCCGCTTGAAGAAATTAAATCTGCTATTCGTATGATTAATACAGATACTGAGATAGATAAAGAGAAAATAGAGAAACATTGTGAACAGATTGCTAATTTAATGGATCATTTAAAAGAGGAAATAAAGGTAATGGAGCCAATACTTCAAAAATTAAACAATAATGAAAAAGAAATACTTGTAAATAAACTTTCCTTACAGGGAGTAACGTTGGCGCAAACATTGTTATTATTATTTGGTTAATGACAGGTCATTAGATTCCTAATCATAACATTTATATTATTTTTTAATAAACCAGGAGGTGTATTCCTTACTTTTAAATAAAAGTGAGGTGACCATTGATATTAATTAATTTGCTGATCATAGCAATTCTAATTGGATTTACTGCTTTTTTCGTAGCATATGAATTTGCTATTGTTAAAATCCGCAGTTCCCGAATTGACCAACTCGTTGGGGAAGGTAACAAAAATGCAATGGCAGCAAAAAAAATCGTTTCAAACCTTGATGAGTATTTATCTGCCTGTCAGTTGGGTATTACTGTTACTGCATTAGGTTTAGGATGGTTGGGAGAACCAACGGTCGAGCATATACTTCATCCACTGTTGGTTACCTTAAACTTATCAGAAACTGTTTCAAGTATAACATCCTTTATTATTGCGTTTGCCTCTGTCACTTTTATTCACGTGGTGGTTGGGGAACTCGCACCAAAAACGTTTGCAATCCAAAAAGCTGAGACAGTCACATTGCTTTTCGCTAGACCAATGATACTATTCTATAAAATTATGTATCCTTTTATAAAAATGCTAAATGGTTCTGCTCGTTTAGTTGTAGGGATTTTTGGATTGAAACCCGCATCAGAACATGAAACAGCACACTCTGAAGAAGAGCTTCAATTAATTATTAATGAAAGTTATATGAGTGGAGAAATTAATCAATCTGAGTTTAAATACGTTAACAATATTTTTGAATTTGATGATCGAATTGCAAAAGAAATTATGGTACCACGTACTGAGATTGTTGCTTTTGATCGATCTCAAACGTTAGCGGAATGTCTTGAAATCGTAAAAGAGGAAAATTATACAAGATACCCAATTATTGATGGTGAAAAAGATAACATTGTGGGAATGTTGAATATGAAAGAGGTCTTAACAGATTATATCATCAATAAGAATTTAGAAACTCCCATTGAACATTATGTACGTCCTGTAATTCAAGTTTTTGAGTCCATTGCCATTCACGATTTGTTACTTAAAATGCAGAAAGACCGCATTCATATGGCAATTTTAATGGATGAGTATGGAGGGACTGCAGGTCTAGTAACAGTCGAAGATATTCTTGAGGAAATTGTCGGTGAAATTCGTGATGAATTTGATGCTGATGAGGTGCCAGATATTAATAAAATTAGTGAAAATAAAACCATCGTAGATGGAAAAGTTCTTATTGAAGAAATAAATGATTTATTTGGTTTAGACTTAGACGATACTGATATGGATACCATTGGTGGTTGGATCTTATCACAGAAAATGGATATTGCTGAAGGTGAAAAAATTTGTCATGATAACTATGAGTTTAAAGTGATTGAAGTGGATAGCTATCATATCAAGTCATTAGAAATTGTAAAATTAAACCAAGTGGCTGTTTAGTTGAATAAATGAATTTATTTCGCTAATTCATTTTGGATTGGGTAAAAAGGGGATACTGAAAAATCAGTATCCCTTTTTTGTGGGATTTACAGAAACTATCTTGTGGTTTATCTACCGAAGATTTTTCTGATTTCACACAAATATTATTATAACTTAAATAAAAATTTATATTATAGCTAAAGAAAATTCAACCTTTAATATGGTAGAAAAGCACTACTTCAGTTTACTCTGGCGATGCTTTTCCATCTTTAATCCTACCCATTTTGGAGATTGGGGTTTTCCCACTCTCTTTTTTAATCATCTCTCCAATAAAGGTTCAGTTCAATTTTTACCGGAGCAATCAAAACGTCGGACTGCTGTGTATTTTGAATAAACTAGGTAATTAACATGCAGACTATTTTTTTAGATACTTGTTATTTTGTGTTAAGCTCGGTTTCCAAAGTACATATTTTTCATTCCCAGGTTTGTAGCTGAGGGTGAAATGAGGGCTTTCATATACAGGGAAACAGAAGATAGGGAGTTGTTTGCATGTTTTTCTTATTAAATATTCTAGGTATTTTGGTTGTTTTTGGTCTGGTATTCCTTTGCTCTCCTAATAAGAAAAAGGTAAAGTGGCGATCTGTCCTTAGTTTAATTGTAATCGAACTGCTTATTACCTGGTTTATGCTTGCAACTAAAATCGGGACATGGATCATTAATCAAATTGCTTCGTTTTTTACGTTTCTCATTTCCTGTGCAAACGAGGGAATCTCTTTTGTCTTCCCATCTGCAATGGCGAATCCCTCGATTGATTTTTTCTTTAGTGCCTTAATGCCGATTATCTTTATCATTACCTTTTTTGATATCCTCACTTATTTTGGGATCTTAATTTGGATTATCGATAAAGTAGGCTGGGTGATTTCCAAGATTTCAGGCTTACCAAAGCTGGAAAGCTTCTTTTCATTGCAAATGATGTTCCTTGGAAATACAGAGGCATTGGCCGTAATTCGTCAACAGCTCTTAGTGTTAAAAGAAAACCGCCTGCTTACGTTTGGAATTATGAGTATGAGCAGTATTAGCGGTTCTATTATCGGTGCTTATCTTAGCATGGTACCAGGGGCCTATGTCTTTGCTGCGATCCCATTAAACTGCTTAAATGCTTTACTGCTGGCAAGTATTTTAAATCCTATAGAGGTCAGTAAAGAAGAAGATGTGGTCTATGTTCCTTCAAAGGAAGAACGAAAAGATTTTTTCTCTACCATTTCCAATAGCATGCTTGTCGGAATTCGTATGGTCATTGTCATTATGGCCATGGTCGTAGGTTATGTAGCATTAACTGCCTGTGTAAATGGCATTTTGGGTTTCTTTGTCCACGGGCTAACCGTCCAAAAGATTTTCTCAGTGATTTTTAGCCCGTTTGCTTTTCTTCTAGGCTTGTCTGGGCATGATGCCATGTACGTTGCCCAGCTTATGGGAACAAAGCTTGCCACAAACGAATTTGTAGCAATGATGGATCTTAAGAAACATATAGATTCATTACCACGGCATACCGTAGCCGTGGCAACTACGTTTTTAACATCATTTGCCAATTTCAGTACGGTTGGTATGATTTACGGAGCCATCGCTTCTATTATGGGTGATGACAAGTCTCGTATAATCGGAAAAAACGTTTGGAAGCTTTTAGTGAGCGGAATTGCTGTATCTCTTTTAAGTGCCATGTTCGTTGGTTTGTTTATATGGTAAAAAAATTAGAGCCTAAATGGGCTCTTTTTAATATTTGGTAATAATGGCACAAATTAAAACGGATAATATTAGTTAAATACTTGAAGTAAAGGTTCGTCAAACTGGAGGTACATCATGACAAACATCAGCAAGCTCTTTACAACAACAATCTTAGTCCTTTTACTAATGTCTGGAATGTCATCAGTTAAGGTCAGTACGGCGGAGACAGAACCTCCACAAATTGTGGGAGCGTTTGGAGTAGCCATAGATGCCTTAACAGGAGAGATTCTTTATAACAAAAATGCCCATTCAAAAGCGTATCCTGCAAGTATGACTAAAGTGCTAACAGCCACTATTTTAGATGAACGAATGGAAGATGGAGAAATGTTAGTGGTTAGCCGAAATGCCGCAGCTCAAGAGTGCCTTTGTTTGGGGCTTGCAGCAGGAGAGAAGATTTCTAAACTAGACGCAATGAAGGCATTATTGTTATTAAGTGCTAATGATGTGGCGGTTACAATTGCTGAAAACGTGGCCGGCAGCGAAGAGGGATTTGCTGAACTGATGAATCACAAAGTGAAACAATTGAGTCTAAAAAACACCCATTTTGTTACACCTAATGGTCTCCATGATCCAAATCATTACACTACTCCATATGACATGGCCCTTATCACAAGAGAAGCGATTGAGCATCCTAACGTACTGAAGGTCTTGTCTACACAAACAACACAAATTAAAACAAGCATGCAAGAAAAAACGATCCACAATCTACTTCACACCATGCCGAACGCTATTGCTGGTAAACCTGGATTTACTGATGCAGCACAGCACACATTAGTTGAATATTTAAAAAAGGGCAATAAGGAAGTCATCTCTGTGGTCATGAAGACGGATAAGAGGTCAAAATACAGTGATATTCAAACAATGGCAAACTATTCATTCAATTATATGCAAACACTTACGGCGCGCTGATCATGTTTCCGAAATGTTAAGAAAGTGGAAGTCAAACACATCAATATCAAAACAATTGGTTTAAGTTGTCTGCAAAAGAATTATCTTATATAATTATCCATATTCAATAGGCGATGGAGTCGCCTTAGACCGTCGAAGTGACTGATGACTCCTACCAGTGATTTTACTTATTACTGGTAGGAGTCTGTTTTTTTACACCGAAATGATGTAAGGGGGTGTATGAATGAATTTATTAGCTGTTGGAATTGGTGGCTTTTTTGGGGCCATATTCCGTTATTTGATCGGAAAAATAATTCCTGTACCATCGGGATTTCCATTAGGAACCTTGGTCATTAACCTGTTAGGGTGTCTATTTCTATCATGGTTTTTTACTAATACATTAAAGCGAAGAAATATTAATCCGATTTTAAAATTAGCTATTGGAACTGGATTTACAGGTGCATTTACTACTTTTTCAACCTTCTCTGTTGAAACATTGAATTTGGTTAAAAATCATCAAATTACAATGGCCATTATCTATGTCGTTTTAAGCATTTTAGGAGGAATTACACTCGCATTGTTTGGTGCTAAATTGGCTGAATTTAAGTCAGAGAATCAAAGGAAAGGAGAAGAGAAATAATGTTATTTGTAGGTATAGGAGGTATTTTGGGTGCCATCATGCGATTTCAGCTAGGAAAATGGATAGCTGCCAAAACATCTGTTGCATTCCCATTTGGAACTTTTATCATTAATATTACTGGATCGTTTGTACTTGGTTTTCTAGCTGTTTTACATCTAGGGAAGGAAATTTCGGAATGGATTTGGTTATTGTGTGGAACTGGTTTTCTTGGAGCCTATACGACTTTCTCTACATTCGGATACGAAACGATTCAAATGCTGCAGAAGAGAGAAACTAAAAACGCAGCGCTTTATGTTAGTATTTCAGTGTTTTTTGGTATTATTTTTGCGTGGGTCGGGAGCATTATCGGTATCAAGATTTAATCATAGCAATTGTACTTTAGCACCATTAGCAGAGCAAACGAATACTATCTGGTCAATCCATATTGATCTTTTGGCTTAAACCATGAAAATGATGGAAGGATTGGGATTAAAATCCTAGAAGTATTTATTAATTTCATCGATATTAAATTTAGCGTCTTACCATTATCGTTGGAATGAATATAAATTATAAATTAAGAATTTCTAACAAAAAGGAGGTACTAGGGTGTTGATGAATTTATTAATAAGAAGTTCAGAAGAGTCGGATATAAAGTCCATTCAACAAATTTACAATCAAGGAATTGAGGATCGGATAGCAACACTGGAAACAGAAATTAAAGATTTCTTCTACATGAAGGAATGGTTTGAAAAACATAATGGCCGTTATAAAGTAATTGTTGCGGAGAGTGAAGGTCAAATTGTTGGTTGGGCTTCTTTAAACCAATACAATAATCGTTGTGCCTATGATGGAGTCGCTGATATTTCAGTTTATATTTCTAGAGAGTTCAGAGGAAGGGGAATTGGGAAGAAACTACTTGAAGATCTTAAATCCCTTGCTATAAAAAATGGATTTCATAAGATGATTCTGTTCACTTTTCCATTTAATAAGTTAGGACAGGGATTATATAAGAAAATGGGTTTCCGTGAAGTAGGCGTTTTTAAAAATCAAGGATTTCTCGATGGGAAATTTGTGGATGTTATGGCAATGGAAAAATTATTATAATTTCTTACAGTAGATTGATAGCTATGGTTATCAATCTATTTTATTTACATTAACTTTACAATAGATTACTTGAATTTGAATATTTATTGTTTTAATATATAAGCAAATAGTTATATATCAATTTAATCGGATTAGAAATCCAAGACGTATGCATAAATTTATTAAAGTCTACAAAAAATTATTTATTATATAACATGGATTTTAAATAAGAACATAATTATTTACTTATGTATTTAAGGCGGTGTCCGTTTTGGTGAAATCAATAGTTCAATTAGAGAGAGCAGCTAACGTTTTAAAAATGTTAGGTGATAAAACTCGCCTAACCATTATTGCTATATTAAAACAACGTGAGTGCTGTGTATGCGAATTTCTTGAAGTGTTTGATATGAGTCAACCATCTATCAGCCAGCATCTTAGAAAATTAAAAGATGCAGGGATGGTTAAAGAAGAAAGAAGAGGCCAGTGGATATATTATTCCCTTAATCATGAAAGTGAGCTTTTTGGACTTATAGAAGATATTTTGGAACATGTACCAGCGCAGACAGATAAAATCAAAATGATTGAAAAAGCGAATCCGACACTTCAATGCGGATGTTAGCTTCAATATAGTTTGGGAGTGAGAAAATGAGTAATACAGAAAAGAAACGTCTATCTTTTTTTGATCGTTACCTAACGCTATGGATATTTCTAGCTATGGCTGTGGGTATCGGATTGGGGTTCATTTTTCCAGGTTTTGTAGAAGGCATGAACAAATTGCAAGTTGGCACTACATCGATTCCACTTGCAATTGGCTTAATTTTAATGATGTATCCTCCGCTGGCCAAAGTCCGATATGAGGAGATTGGAAGGGTCTTTAAAGATGTAAAAGTTCTAGTTTTATCACTAGTACAAAACTGGATCATTGGACCAATTCTTATGTTTTTATTAGCCATTATTTTTCTTCCTGATAAGCCAGAATATATGGTTGGTCTAATTATGATTGGTTTAGCTCGTTGTATTGCGATGGTTATTGTATGGAATGATCTTGCAAAAGGAGATACGGAATACGCTGCTGGTTTAGTAGCATTCAACTCTATTTTCCAAATGTTATTCTTCTCTGTTTATGCGTATGTATTTGTAACGATCATCCCTGAATGGATAGGAATCCAAGGGGCAGTTGTCAATATTACGATGATAGAAGTAGCTAAATCCGTTTTCATCTATCTTGGAATACCTTTTATAGCTGGTATGATTACTCGGTTTACGTTGGTAAAGGCTAAAGGCAGACAATGGTATGAAAAAGTGTTTATTCCTAAAATTAGTCCGATTACATTAATTGCTTTACTATTTACGGTTATCCTTATGTTCTCATTAAAAGGGGACGCTATTGTAAGCTTGCCATTAGACGTAGTTCGTATAGCAATTCCTTTATTAATTTACTTTGTAATAATGTTCTTTGTTTCATTTTTCATGGGAAGGAAAATTGGAGCGGACTACCCTGTAACAACAACTCTTGCTTTTACAGCTGGAAGTAATAACTTTGAATTAGCAATTGCTGTTGCTGTTGGTGTATTTGGAATCCATTCTGGTGCTGCATTTGCAGCGGTTATTGGACCTCTTGTGGAAGTACCTGTAATGATTGCGTTAGTTAATGTAGCTTTATGGTTTAAAAGAAAATATTTTAATGAACATGCAGCCTAAATCTTATAATAAAGGTGGAAATCAACATGGAAAATAAAAAGAAACTTTACTTCTTATGTACAGGAAATTCATGCCGAAGCCAAATGGCGGAAGGTTGGGCAAAGAAACATTTAGGCGATGATTGGGAAGTACGCAGTGCTGGGATTGAAGCACACGGATTAAACCCAAATGCCGTAAAAGCGATGAAAGAAGCTGGTATCGACATTTCAACTCATACTTCTGATATTATCGATCCTGAATATCTAAACAACGCCGATTTAGTTGTAACATTATGTGGTGACGCTGCTGATAAGTGCCCTGTTACTCCTCCAAAAGTAAAACGAGTTCACTGGGGCTTTGATGACCCAGCAAAAGCTCAAGGAAATGACGAAGAAAAGTGGGCATTCTTCCAACGTGTCCGTGACGAAATCGGAGAACGCATTAAGAGTTTTGCTGAAACTGGTGAATAAGAAATGAATTAAATAGCCAAGAGTAAAAATACTCTTGGCTTTAACTTTAGGAATCATATAAGTAAATACTTATACAAAAAACCCTTTAGGAGGTTTAATTAATGAATAAAGTTGAAATTTTCGATCCAGCATTGTGCTGTGCTACAGGTGTATGTGGTCCAAGTGTAGATCCAGAGTTAACCAGAGTGGCAACTGCTATCTTTCTATTAGAGAAAAAAGGATACGACATCAAACGATATAACCTTGGATTTGAACCAGCCATTTTTGTTGAGAACAAAGAGGTAAGCAAAGTTCTTCACGAAAAGGGGCCAGATTCACTCCCTGTAACCTTAGTTGAAGGTGAAATTGCAAAAATTGGAGCCTATCCAACCAACGTTGAATTTGCTGATTGGTTTGGAGTACAGGCTGAGGAACTTAGCGAAAAACCAAAACCACGTCTTACAATTGATTTAAAACCATCGAAATAAGAAAGAAGTGAAAATTATGTTTCAATCTTTCCATCCGAAAATGATTGTGAACACCAAGTTTTTATTTTTCACAGGAAAAGGTGGAGTAGGGAAGACATCGACTGCGTGTGCAACCGCTGTAGTATTAGCTGATGATGGAAAAAAAGTCTTACTTGTCAGTACGGACCCTGCCTCTAACTTACAGGATGTATTAGAAGTTGGGTTAACAAATACTCCGGTGGCAATTACTAATGTACCAAACCTTTACGCTTGTAATCTTGATCCTGAAGAAGCTGCAAGAGCCTATCGGGATAGAATTATTGGGCCTTATCGTGGGAAACTTCCTGATGCAGTAGTGGCTACTATGGAAGAACAGTTATCAGGGGCTTGCACAGTTGAAATCGCAGCATTCGATGAGTTTACAAATTTACTGGCAGATCCTAATGTCGTTGAAGCTTACGAGCATATAATCTTTGATACTGCACCTACGGGTCATACTCTTCGACTTCTCCAATTACCAACTGCTTGGAGTGGCTTTTTAGAAGAGAACACCCATGGCGCCTCTTGTTTAGGCCCTTTATCAGGGTTATATGAAAAGAAGCAAATCTATTCCGTTACAATGAACGCACTATCAGACTCAACAAAAACAACACTCATCCTTGTAGCAAGACCTGATGAGTCTTCATTACTTGAGGCAAACCGTGCCTCTAAGGAATTAAAAGAAATTGGTATTACAAATCAAGCTCTCATTGTTAACGGGTTAATGCAATCTTATCTGCCAGACGATAAAGTTTCATCTGCATTTTATGAACGACAACGTAATGCCATAAAACAAATGCCCAACGATTTAAAGCAAGTTGTCACTTATTCGTTGCCGTTTGTTTCTTATTCCTTAACAGGTATTCAAAACTTACGTTTCTTATTTAAGCAGTATACAATGCCAGCTGCAGAACCAGAGGTTGTAGGCAAGATTATATCTCTACCTGGCTTAAATAAAGTGATTGAAGACTTCTCCTTAAATAATACTAGAGTGATTTTTACAATGGGGAAGGGTGGTGTTGGAAAGACCACAATGGCATCTGCAATCGCCGTTGGATTAGTAGAAAAAGGTCATAAAGTACATTTAACCACAACGGACCCAGCTGCCCATCTAGAGTTTGTTTTTCAAAATAGTGATATGAATGATCAATTAACCATTAGCCGCATTAATCCAACTGAAGAAGTTGAGGCATACAAAGCAGAAGTTTTATCAAAAGTAAGCAAGGAACTGGATAATGAAGCACTTGCCTACATTGAAGAAGACTTAAACTCTCCTTGTACAGAGGAGATTGCCGTATTTCGTGCATTTGCAGAGGTTGTAGAGCGATCAAAGGATGAAGTTGTTGTGATTGATACGGCCCCAACTGGTCACACCTTACTCCTTTTGGACGCCGCTCAGTCTTATCATAAAGAACTGGCCCGATCAACAGGGGAAATACCTGAGAGCGTGAAAACACTGCTGCCTCGTTTAAGGAATCCGAAAGAAACCAGCGTGGTCATTGTAACGTTAGCAGAAGCTACCCCTGTATTAGAAGCTAGTCGATTACAGAATGACTTAAAACGTGCCGAGATAAAACCTTTATGGTGGCTAATAAACCAGAGCCTTTACGCCACTGCTACTAAAGATCCTGTATTAAATGGTAGAGCACAGGCAGAAGAAGGATGGATACAAAAGGTTACTACTGAATTGGCAGAAAGATGTGCAATTGTTCCTCTCATGAGTGAAGAGAATAAAGGATATGAACAATTAAAAAATTTTATAAGTGTCTACTAAGTGACTCATTGGAGGGTGGAATAAAACCATGACTACAAAGAACTATAACGAATTAATTAAAGAACGTATTTATTTTGGCGGAGCAGATGATGTAAAGGACATGATGGAAAATGAGCAAGCTGATGTGATTTTCGATTTACGTGCAGAGTCACATGAGAACAAGTCAGGGTATGATCGAATTCATATTCCAATCGTTGATGATGCCGAGCATCAAGATCAATCAATCAAAAAATCGATTGAACATGTTGTAAATGCCTATAACGAAGGAAAAAAAGTTTTTTTCCATTGTGGGGGTGGAAGCACCCGTGCGGGAACTGTTGCAGTTGGAACCTTATTGTCATTAGGTAAAGCGAAGACAATTGATGAGGCTGAAAAAATGGCTAAGACAGCCCGTCCAAAAGTTAATGTAAAACCTCAAATGAAAGAAGCATTACAACGCATTTTTCCTAATGCTTAAAAAGAAATCAAACATACAAGTAACTTTTTGATTTGCAAATGGATATAAAACAAGTAAGATAAGTAAGAATTTTTTGAAAGGTGATGGGCAAATGAATATTACAGATCAAGCTCGTGATATATTGAAGCGATTGTCCCAAGAACACGATGCCAAAAACATCCGTGTCTATTTTGCAGGCTTTGGCTGAGGACAGCCACAAGTGGGACTGGCTCTGGATGAGCCAGATGAAAAAGATAAAGTAGTAACTATTAATGAAGTATCGGTAGCAATCGATCCTGATATTGAGCCATATACGGAAGACCTTACTCTTGATTTCAGTCAAGAGGCCAATGGGCTCGTGTTATTAGGTAATGAAAGTAATTGTTGTTAAAGGGAAATATGGAGGGAAGTTTGTTTCTTAAAACGAACTTCCCTTTATTGATACATATTAAAAATGCCATGAAACTGGGCTAATTTTCAGTCTTGCTTAATTGCTTAAAAGCTTCTATAAATCGTTCGTAAGTTTGTTTACCATATTGTTCATAGTTGTTTTTGAAAAACAGTTCTATTGTTAATTCCTTAGCCTGTTGCAAGGAACAATTTCGAGAAATCATCACTAAATTTATATAAGAAAGAAAATACTCTTTTTTTAAGGTGCTGGCATGATTAACGGTCAAATTCACAACCTCCTATAGGACGAGGTGCTTAACAACAGCACACGCAATTGCAATTAGTTTTTACGACGGTTGATTTAGGTTTTGATTTTAATTTCTTTGCTAATTTTCGGAAAAAAGATTCCTTTTGCAACCGCTCTAATTTCCAAGCGTTTTGAGCTATTCTTTCTATTTCCTCTTGGCGTAATTTCATCATTTGATATACTTCAAACTCATTAAACATGTTCCATCCTCCTATTAATCAAATTATGTTGATATATTAATCAAAAAAAGTTGATTTAAAATCTAAAAAAATTAGTAACAAGTTGGTTTAAAGATACAGCAAAGCTCATGGGACAATAAATGATTAAGTTCGTCTTGATTCAGTTCATAATAGCTCCAGGTGCCTTTGGTCTCTTTTGTGATAATGTTGGCATCTAATAAAATCTTTAAATGATAAGACAATTTCGATTGAGCCATATCCATCATGGGAGCGAGATCGCACACACACATAGAACCATTTTGAGTTAAAATATTCATGATTTGTAGTCTCTTTTTATCAGCAATCGCTTTAAATTTTAGTTCATATTTCTCAAACACTTTATCCAAGGATATATCTTGTATTTGAATTTCTTCCTTCATCTTCATCACCTACTTCATAAATCAAATAATCTTGATACACTCATAATATATCCAATATTTTCATGTGTCAATTGATTATATCAAAAAAAGTTGATTTTAATTTATATTTTATTATATTTCTGAGAAGTTAAAATGATACAAATAAAAAATCAAATTTTCTCGATGAAAGGATTGTAATTAGAAAAAATTACTAATATACTGAAACTATAAATCAAGAAAAGTTGATTTAAGAACAATAAATCAAAATTAATTGATTTATAAGCTAATAAACATGAAGGAGCTGTTACTAATGAAAATGCATGTTGGAGTAAATGTTACCGATTTAGAAAGGTCCATTGAATTTTACGCTAGAGTATTTAATTCTGAGCCAGTAAAAGTAAAGCCAGACTATGCTAAGTTTTTACTTGATGATCCTGGCCTTAATTTCACTTTAAACTTAAAAAATGAAGTTTCTGGAAACCAGGTTGGACATTTTGGCTTTCAAGTAGAAAATCAAGAAGAGGTCTTGCAACATAAAGATCGTTTAGAAAAATTAGGATTCTTTGCAAGAGAAGAGATGGATGTTACCTGCTGCTATGCTACTCAAGATAAATTTTGGGTAACCGACCCAGACGGGAACGAGTGGGAGTTCTTCTACACAAAAGGTGATGTAGAGACAATGGCTACACATTCAACATGCTGTGCAACAACACCGTCCAAGATAGAAATTAAAAATTCCCCCTGTTGTTAGGAGACCCCTTAAACAGAGTAACTTAAAACATTAAAAAGTAAAAAACGCTGAAAATCTCAGCGTTTTTTATTACGTTAATTTTTAATTTGGGTAATTACTCACTGTTTTAATATTGAAAAGGACAAGTTCTAATTAAAAAAAAATAGACAGCCCATTTTTTAAATCATAAATTAGAATCTTTACAACTTGTTAACAAAAAAGACCGCTAAGCCATTTAGCGGTCTTTCTTACTGATTCCTTTGCTTTTGCTATAATCCCAATATTTAAGGGTATCCGTTTGTCCAGTCGGTTCACTTTTTAAAATATGTCCGTCTTTGTCTTTATAAACTTCATATTCCTCGTATGTTTCAAAGATGTAGCCATTCTTCTTTTCACGTTTCACCAGTCGTTCTTCCGTATCAGGAACGTCCGTTGATGGTTCCACAGCAATTGGCACGGCTGCGGCAGGCTGGTCGTTCGAATAGGCATAGTTTTTATTCAGGAATGAGTATGGCGAATCAAGATAAGCCGAAAAGCCCAAGAGAATCACAGCAAAAAAAACACTAATAAAGGTTTTTCTTTTCATGTTTATGCTCCTCACTTCGATTGAATCCTCAAACCCATTTTATGCATGTCCATTAAACATATGCCTATTTAATTAAAGGTTCGTTACTTTAACAGGATTCACCTGAGGCCGGAAGATAAGAAATAGTACTAAGGCAACGAAGGTAATAACAACTCCTGAAATATAAGGAAGTCCGATCGTTAAAGAAAATAACCAACCGCCAAGAGGCGGTCCAATGATTCTGCCCAATGAATCAAAGGAAGATAATAAACCAGTCGCCCGTCCATGACCTGCCATCGATGTCTTCGTCAATAGGGATGAAACACTTGGTCGAATGACACCATTACCTAACCCAAATATTGTTAGAAATATGGCGGCAGTAGAAAAATTATGAACAAGTAGGATAAGACCAAATCCGATCGCAGAGACAATCATCCCGCCTTGAATGACTGAACTCTCGCCGTATTTTTTCGTTAGTCTGCCGACTAAGCCACCTTGAACAAGGGCGCTCCCGAAACCCATGATCATGAAAATATAGCCAAGCTGAATGGAGTCAAGGCCCGCTCTTTTAGCGGCAAAATAAGCAAATGTTGCTTCAAGACCAGATAGTGATAATGAAATCAGAAACTGTACAAAAAACAGAATAGAAGTATGACCATTGAGTGCTTTCCAAAAAGATGGTTTTTTCTGTATCGTTTCAATGCCGTTTTGTTTTGATTCCTTAAGTAAAATCAATACAAGAAATAAGGTGATCAATGATGACCCGCTTGCAAGATAAAAGGGCATATTTAAGCTGATTTTTGAAAAAATACCGCCTATCGCCGGGCCAAAGACAAAGCCAAGCCCAGTCGCAGCTCCTATAATCCCCATACCTTTGCCTCTATTTTCCTCTGTAGTAATATCCGCAACATAGGCCATGGCGGTTGGCATATTTGCTGAGGACAGAATTCCTCCAAGTATTCTTGCCGCAAACAGCATCCACAATTGTGTTGATACGGCTTGGATGAAAAAGGAGATCGCTAAACCGGCTATTCCAAGCATCATCACCGGCTTTCTCCCGATTCGATCGGAGACCTGACCCCAAATGGGAGCAAAAATAAGCTGCATCAGCGAATAAACCGCCATTAATAATCCGAGTTCGGTTGGATTTGCCCCAATTTCCTCAGCATAAAACGGCAAAACTGGAATAATAATTCCGAAACCAACCATTACCAAGAACATAACAAGAAATAATATAGGTAAAGCCTTTTTTGTTTCCAACTACTCTCACCCCCGCTGTAAAAAACAGTACATTCTCTATTAGGATAAAGGATATCGACTTGTTAAAACAAGCATTTAAATCCCATTATTTCCTTGACTGGAAATAGTATGCAGACAAAAGCAATATCAACTTACAATGAACCTTACAAAATTGTAAGGTTTATTCCTATTTCTGTAAGGATTCATTATGGTAAAGCTTATGACATTTCATTATAGTAAAACTATGGAAATAAGGGAAGCGAGGGAAACATATGATATACGTTTTAGAAGCAAGGGGAGTAAATAAAGTTTTGGGGACAAAGCGAAATCCATTTACTGCATTAAATGAGATTGATATAAAACTAGCAAGAGGAGAATTTGTTGAGGTAATGGTGCCTTCAGAGCATAATTTTGTACATTGCCATCAGACCATTTTTTAGAATATAAGTAAAACAATTATACTTTAATTTATAGGAAATGGAAAAATTATCATGAAAGGATATACACAAAAAAGAACAATGGCTGGTGCAGAAGAAGCACAACAGCCGAAAAATATTGATAAAAAGCCATGCTAATCTTGGATAGTTGATTTCTATGAAAGTGCTAGCAACTTGATATCATAAATCTAGTTAGTGATAGAACATAGCAAAAAACACATCTTAACTGGAAGATGTGTTTTTTTACTTTACTGCTTTTCTAGTGCTTTCTGAGGCAAAGTCCGCAATTATTACAAGAATCATATAACATAAGAGCAGTAAGGTTATTTGTGTGTAATTGAAAAAGCTCATCGCAAGCTTAAAGTCCATTCCTAAACCGCCTGCTCCGACAAACCCAACAACGATGGTTGTCCTCATAATCACTTCCCAGCGATAGAGGATATAGGTAAGAAATCTAGGCATGACAATCGGTAGGATCCCATAAAAGAACGATTCTGTTTTAGATGCACCCGCAGCTGCCAAATTTCGAATGGGGCGGGAGTCCATGTCTTCAATTACTTCAGCCCAAAGTTTCCCCAATATCCCAAAATTATGGAGGGCAAGGGCAATCGCGCCTGGTAATATACCCGGTTTAAAGATAAAGATAATCATCATCGCCCAAACTAGCTCAGGAACTGCCCTGGAAAAAATATAAGCGAGGCGGACCACACCATAAAGGAGCCAATTGTACCATTTTTTAGACCCGCTTAACTTTCCATTGGCGATGTTTCGAGCCGCCGGAACCACTGTAAGAAGTGCGGCAATGGTGGCGAAACCAATCGCCATAATACTCATTTCAAGTGTTTCTATTGTTAGCTTTAACGCTGCAGACCAGCTTTCTCCATCTAGGAATGCCGGATGTTCAACACCGATTCCCATTAGCCCTCCGAAAAATCTTTTGGCCGCTTCGATGTTTTTATCAGAAAGCAGCTCAAAAAATTGTGCGTTCTCACTAATATTGATAAATACCCATGAGCCGATTATAAGCAATAAGGTGAAACAGACAGATCTCCAGCCAGAGCTGAAACCGCGCTGTTTTTTTCGCTCTATTAAGGTCCTGCGAACAAAATTACTCCATAAATCCACTAAAATTACAAGTCCAATAAGAAAGAACACAAAGGCCCAAACCCGATCATATTTTAAATCCTGAAGCGATAGCTGAATTTGATAACCTAGGCCGCCGAGACCAATAAAACTCATAATAGCGGAAGAACGGATTGCACATTCAAAGCGGTACATCGTGTAACTAATCATATCCGCCCAAATCAATGGAAGGTAGCCATATATGAGTGTTTGAAGTTTAGACGCGCCTGATGTTTTTAATGCTTTTATAGGTTCTTCCGAGACATCATTTAGCATATCCGCAAAGATTCTGCCCAAGATTCCACCGTAAGGGATAGCTAGGGCAAATATTGCAGCATAAGGGGAAAGTCCAACTGCCGCCACAAACAGCCATGCCCAAATTAGTTCATGTATCGAACGTGTAAATCCTAAAACCCCCCTAAAAAACACCTTCGAAATCCATTTCGATGTTTTTGTAGAAGTTAATACACCAGATGCGAGAATCCCTACGACAAAGGCATACAGGATGGCGAGCGACATACCTGCAACAGCATACGCCAATGTAATCCACGCTGATTCAAGTCCAAGAACGAGAACCTCAGGGGATAGGTCAGGATGAAAAAGTCCTTCAAATATTTGCACTAATGTTGGAATCCCGCCGGAATGAAATAAATCGGCATTCCACCGTATCGAAAAAAGACTCCAGACAAAAATAGCTGCCAAGAGGAGAGAAAGGAGAAAGCGATTATGCAATCGAAATAAGCGGGTTAACTTCATAAGGTTCCACCGCTTTTTATTTGATATAACTCAGCTAAGTGGTCATCTGTTACTTGTTCGGTTGGCAAGTCAAAAAATACATCGCCATTTTTCATCGAAATGATTCTAGTAAAATATTTTCTAGCGTATTCAACAGAGTGGAGGCTGGTAATTAACGTCTGGTTTTCCTCTGTGACAATTTTTGTCAGCATGGATAAAATGTCATCGGCTCTGGCCGGATCTAATGAAGCTACAGGTTCATCGGCTAAAATGACTTCCGGTTTTTGTACCATCAACCGTGCCATGGCGACACGCTGCTGCTCACCGCCTGATAAAGTGGAGGTAATTTCATAGGCTTTATCATGAAGTCCGACACGTTCTAATGCTTTAAGCGCTAACTGTTTCTCTTGTGGGACTAATAATGAAAAAAGGGACTTAAAGGTTCCCCATTCAGAAAGTTTTCCGGCTAGAACATTATGGATAACCGCAAGCGGCCCAATCAAATCGAATTGCTGGCGGATGACGCCAACCTTTTTGGCAAATATTTTTCCTTTTTTATAAGCAGAAAGGGGCTTGCCATCGATGAGAAGGTCGCCTCCTGTAATTGGCACAAGTCCAGTAATGGAATTAAGCAGAGTGGTTTTACCCGCTCCGCTTGGACCAATTAATGCGACTAATTCACCTTGTTTTATGGTAAAAGAAAGGGAAGATAAGGCTATCTTCCGCTCAAAATGTTTTGTTAAATTGTTGGCTTCAATCATATTTTTTGAAGACATTTCTCTGACACCTACTACTTAATGATGTTTAATTCTTTTGCTACCTTTTGAATCTTTTCATAATTACTATTTTTAGTTTCGATAAATTTATCGGTTTGGAAAAAGTCCGTAATTTCTTTTTGATCTGTTGTAATGGAAAGAATTGCATCTTCTACCTTTTTCGTAGCGCCTTTTCCAAAGACATCGTCAACATTGCTGTTGATAGTCCAGTTATAGTCATAAAAAGAAGGGGTTGTATAGAATACCTTAACTTTGTTTGTATCAACTTTTTTATCTTTAACAGCTGCTTCCCAAACAGCTTCGTTTAGTGCACCCGCTTTGAATGCACCTGATTCTACTAATTTATAAGTAGTATCATGAGAGCCAGAGAAGTTTGGTTTTCCATCAAAATCTTTGTTCGCGTCAATTCCAGCTTCTGTTAAGTAATAACGTGGCATTAAATGTCCAGAAGTTGAGCTTTCGCTTCCGAATGTGAACGATTTACCCTTTAAATCTTCAAGCTTTGTAATACCTGAATTCGGTTGAGTAATGAATACAGAGTGGAATTCCGCATCTCTAGGTCTTTGCGCAAAAGATTCAGCACCTGGTACAAGATTGATCGCTTGAACACTTGTTAAACCACCAAACCAAGCCATATGAATTTCACCGCGTTGAAACCCTGTTACAAGTGCAGCGTAATCAACTGACGGAACAAATTCTACTTTCATTCCTGTTTTTTCACTAAGGTATTTAGCTACTGCCGTCATTCCTTTATCAAGCTCGGCTGCATTCTGGTCAGGAATCGCACCGATCTTTAAAACTTCTTTTGTATTCGTAGTTGTTTCCTTTTTGCCTTCACTTGCTTTTTCATCCTTGCTGCTACATGCAGCTAGTGAAAAGACAAGCATAGCTAATAATAACATAGAAAGCCATTTCTTCATAAATTTCCGCACCTCTTAGTTTAGTTAATTCCTAGTTCCTTTCTCATTATAAAGAAAGAAATTTGTCGAATAAATTCATTTAATCTATTTGTTCTATCAAACTCAATCGATTATCTATATAGGTAAATATCGGAAATTCATTTGAATGCTCAGTGTCAATAAGAAAAACCCCTGCTAAATGGCAGGGGTCAGGTACACGTTCTTAAACTGTCATTTGTGACCATTCTTCGACATTCCACACTTTGGTTCCTCAATCTTCATAAAAATCAGGTTCGTGGCAAACAAGTACAACAGTACCTTTATATTCTTTTAATGCACGTTTCAATTCTGCCTTAGCATCAATATCCAAGTGATTTGTCGGCTCATCGAATAAAATCCAGTTGCTTTCATTCATCATCAGCTTGCAAAGGCGGACTTTTGCTTGCTCTCCACCGCTTAGCTGACTCATTGGGCGTGAGATATACTCATTTTTTAAACCGCAGCGGGCAAGAGCAGCTCTAACCTGATGCTGATCCATTTAAGGGAAGGCATTCCAAACATCTTCAATTGGTGTAATATTGCCCGCTTTTACCTCTTGTTCAAAATATGAAGGAAAGAGGAAGTCACCGCGTTCTACCTTACCATTTAACGGGTCAATTTTTCCAAGCATGGTTTTTAGTAGTGTGGATTTACCAACACCGTTACAGCCAATAATTGCCACCTTTTCACCGCGTTCAAGCGTCATACTCATTTTCGGCAGCAATGGATTTGTATAACCAATCTCTAAATCTTTTGCTTCAAACACATAGCGGATGCTTGAACGTGACTCTTTGAAGCTGAAGGTAGCCTTTACGGCAGTTTCAGGACGGTCAATCCGCTCCATTCTATCCAGCTGTTTTTGACGGCTTTTAGCCCGGCCGGTAGTCGAATAACGGGCTTGGTTTTTAGCAATAAAGTCTTCTTGTTTTTTAATAAATTCCTGCTGTTTTTCATAGGCATTGATATGCTGATTTTTATTAATTTCCGCTAGTTCTAGGAATTTTTCATAGCTTGCTGTGTAGCAGGTCAGCTTTGAGAATTCTAATTGAAAAATAACATTGGATACAGGGTTCATAAATTCTGTATCATGGGAAATTAAAATAAACGCATATGGGTAATCCTTTAGATAAGAAGTTAACCAGCGAATATGTTCAACATCTAGATAGTTGGTTGGCTCGTCTAGTAATAGAACCTTGGGCTGTTCTAATAATAGCTTGGCTAATAGAACCTTTGTACGCTGTCCGCCACTTAGTGCGTGACATCACGGTCTAAGCCAATCGCATCCAAACCTAATCCTCGTGCTGCTTCTTCAATCTTAATATCTAGTGAGTAAAAACCACCTGCATCCAGGGCATCTTGAATTTCACCCATTTTTTCCAATAGGACCTCTAACTCTTCAGGTGAGGCATCGCCCATTTGTGCGATAACTTCATTCAATTCCTTTTCTTTTTCAAAAAGAGGAAGGAAGGCATCCCGAAGAACATCTCTCATTGTTTTGCCAGGTGTTAACACGGTATGTTGATCCAAATAGCCATAGTGAACGCCTGGTGTCCATTCGACACGGCCGCCGTCGTGAATCAATTGTCCCGTAATAATATTCATTAAAGTGGAGTTACCAACACCATTCGCGCCGACTAATCCAACATGATCTTCTGCTAATAAACGAAAAGATACATTCTTAAATAATGTGCGATCTCCAAATGTATGGGATAAATTTTCAACAGTTAATAAGCTCATTTTTATTCGTAATCCTCGCTTTGTTCAAGAATTCAAACATTAATACATCATACTAGATTTTTAGAATTCGACTAGATTTTTTAGCAGGAAAAAATTGTAAATTAATTGGAAAACAAAAGAGGGATTACATCTTATTGATGAATCCGATGAATCGATTTTCCATCATCCTTGATTTCCGATGTATAACAAGCCGAACTATATGGGTAGGTTATATAAAAAAAGGGAAAATTTGTATGATCGGAATGCTTAGTGCGGTTGGTATCTTTAATTTAATTATGTATAAAACAAATAAGCGACTAACACTCAACCAAATCGTTCACATTTGGACTTTTTCGATTGCTTTGCAAAGCTGCTTTGATATTTTTGTCGAATTTAAATTTCATGGCTATTGGTACTTTGATAAAGAAATTGATTGGCGTGGGTTAATCCCACACCTCTTAATTGTCCCTCCGGTCAATATCATCTTTTCAAACTTTTTTCCCTTTAAAACCAAAACCAGCACACAAATCACTTATCTCTTTATCTTTGTTATTGTGATTTTAGCATATGAAAAGATTACATTACTTCCAGAGCCTTTTGGTTATTTTCATTATGGCTGGTGGCGTTTGTGGCACGCAGCCATACTTGATCCTATACTTTTGTTAATTTTATTTGGATTTTATAAATGGATTTGTAAGTTGGAACGCCGTGCAGGAAGTAATTATGAGAACCCGAGGTACTGAGACCATGTCGGGCTCCTAAGCGCTGCTCTATTTTTCTTAAGATTGATGAAGAAGTTTAAACAAGCACTATACCTTGTACATATAATAGGGAATAAGGGAAGGAGTGTTTGAATGGCGGCATACAATCAAGATGGAATAACTATTGGTACTATATCGGGTGGGATCGTTAACTTTGGTGGAGCTGTTACAATTGCCCCAATCTCGATTACAAAGACATCTTCTGGTTCAAGTTCAGATAATCACGGGGGAACGAGGACAACAAGTAGTGGAAGTAGTTCTTCTTCCAGAACAGGTTCAGATAATAGTGGAGGGAGTTCGTTTACTGACACCAGCTTATCAGGAATACTTGAAATCATCAGACGGGTTTAGCATAAACCCGTCTGAATTTTTTGTTCAAATATATATTATCTAAAGAAAACATGCTTCTTCTTGTTCTATTGAAAATAAATGACAAAAATAATAAAGTATGTCAATCACCGGTTACAATAAAATTACCATAATCAACTACTATAAATTCCCCATTTTCAGAAAGTGCTAGATTCTTCTCTTTGATATCTTTTGGTTCAATTCCATTTTCCTTAAATATCTTAATCAATTGTGATATCTTTTTATCATATTCTTTATCTGACGGTATCTTTTGTGTCATTTTTTTCATTATAATCCATCCGTAACCAGACTCCATTACGGGACATAAATGTTTTTGTATGTGGGATGGTGAATTAAAGAATAACTTATATTCTTTTTTATTGCTCTTCATACCCCAATTATTAAGGGCGACCTTTAGTACATATCCATTTTCAAGGTCAAACACAATTCTATTCTTACCATTACCAATTAATTTATATTTTAACCGAAGAGTTTTAATAGCTCTTTCTACATGTGCATTCATTTCTTTGCTTTCTTTAATATTGTTTTTATTTTTTATTTTTAAAATCCATGAATTTATTGATTTACTTTCTTGTTTAGATAAGTAACTAGATTTTAAGGAATCAAACTCATTTATCGTTTTATTATTTTCCTCATCTTGATGATCGTATATGTTTTCCCATCTCCCTTCCTAAAATTTTAATATTCTACAGTATCCTAATTTCAGTAAATTGATTTATGGATATATACTCAAGCATTATTAAAACAACTTTAAAATAGTGTATGCATAACATCTTTTATCTGAATGGTTGTATATACGATGAAAAATAGTAATTATTTGTACTTTTTGTTCCCTAATATTTTTGAAAGCAAATTTGCCAGTACCCCTAATTCCTCCATGCAGTGTCACAGCTTCACTTGTTATACGAGATCTACGTCCCAACCAGCCTCAATCATGTTTCTACAAGTAGGGGGCGAACCGTTTAGCTGACGGGGTCGAAGCCCCACGGGCAGTTACGTTCTACCCTGGCTACTGTAATAATAAAACCATATAAAAAATGGTCAACCAGAAATATTTTCTGGCTGACCTTATAATACGAACGGGGCAGGTTTGTTCAATAAAGAGCTCTAATTTAGATATTTCAATTTTAAGGTACTTTATTAAAATAAAGATTGAAATGAATTTTAGCTGGACATAGTTATTAGGGAAATAAGCACAAAAAACTCGCCAATTTGACGAGTTGTGCATAAAGTGCCTTATTTATAGACATGTTTTGACTGTTACTTAAAAAGTGAAGCTTGCTGCTTCAAAGTGATTACCACGAGGAAGTTCTGGATCCTCAGCTTTAATGGTTCCATTAGTGGTACTGAAGAGAGAAATTGTCACTGCATCACCTTTTTTTAATTTTAAGATGCTAGATACACTAACTTGATCTCCCTATTCAACCGGATTTGGACCAAAAAATTCGTCATCGGTTGCTACAGGAATATTGTTTACGCGAATGTTTAATACCAATCTATAATTTGTATTTGGGTTTTCTGGGAAAAATGAAACACTAGCAATAATTAAATATATTCCATCTTGCTTTGGAGTAAAGGTCGATTTATCAGGGTTATATTCCTTATTTAAGTCAAATTGTTCATTTGGATATAGAATTGGTGCAACAGGAGTATTGGCTGTAACAATTTGGTCAACAGAAGTGTTTACAGCTCTAAACGCTGATGGTCTTACATCTTTTTCTTTATTAAATCCCCACTTGACCCATGTGAACCGTGTGATTCATGAGAACCATGAGATCCTATCTTACTCAATTTATTTACCCTTTCATCATTTTCTATAGTATATTTTTGCATGAAAATATTGGCTCGACACTTGTTTACCATTATTAGAGCGTAGAGAAATACTCAATCAACTTATACCTGAAGACACAGCTTTATTAAATAAAGTCCAGTGGATAGAGGGAAATGCAGAACAGTACTTTGAGTTAATTAAGCAGCATGAACTTGAGGGGATTGTTCAAAAGAAAGCAGATTCCAAGTATCAAATAAATAAACGCTCGCATGACTGGTTAAAGGTGATTAATTATCAATATGAGAATGTCTATATATCTGGTTTAAGGAAAGATGAGTTTGGATTACTACTAAACTTTGATAATGGCAAATATCCAGGGCTATTGGAGTTTATGCCTACTCCAAACAAGAAGGATTTTTATAAGCAATACAGAGACTTCATTACTGAGGAAAATGACAAGTTTATTTATCTTAATCCGAAGCTTAAAGCAAAAGTTAAATATCGGAATCTAACTAAAAAGGGACTCTTTAGAGTCCCTTCATTTGTAGAGTGGGCTAGTTAGGCTCACTCTTTTTTGTTTCTTCTTCAACTCAAGCACCCGATACTTGAATAACAAAAAACAATTACCTTTTTAAGCAATCGCCCTAGTTAGAGAATTAATATAGCATTATTTAATCCTTTTTATTAGCACCTCATACCCATAAATAATTAGAGAGAAAGTAATAAATGAAAAAAATATGTGTTTAGGTCGAAAGTTAACTAACTTAAAAAGTTTTAACTTTTGAAACAGATAGCTCAGTGGGAAAGAAAAAAAGGAATCCATTAGTAAGTTAAACCCAAAATATCGTTTTAAATTTCCAAAGGTTAAATGGAAAATCCATAATGTTCCTACAAGGAAAGGTCCAAAAATAAAGCTACCATCGTTTAAAAGTTTAACTTTCCATCCCCCTTTAACAACCCACCACTTATATGGGACAGCTAACAAACACATTCCTGTAACAAGTAATGAGGCAAAAAGAGATACAGGTATATATTGTTTAAATGACTTTTTTGGAAGAAAAACGATAGAAATCCAAGGCAAAATCAGCTGAATGATTCTAATTATATTAGGCATATAAATGATTTCCCCTTTTTATCTTAGTTTCCCCTTTTAATTAGGAATAATTCACAGAGAAATCACTTAAATTCTGTGTTGTTTATTTAACTTTCCATCCCCAGTAGTACAATAAGAAATCCAATAATATATTCAAGTTGCGACTTAAAAAACTTGTCGATAACTTCTAAAATTCCCCAACTTCTATCGTGGTAAAATTGACCTTTGTAGAATAAGGGGGGATATTTTGTTTTATAAAATCTTGTTATTTTTAGGTTGTGGATTTTTATTATCAGCTTGTTCACCTCAAGAAAAACAAACACACAAAGAAGTTAATACTGAAGTTAAGGTTAAACCTAAATCATACACCAGAGAAATTACAGAGGAAGAACAAAAGTACATACAACTAGTTATAAATAAAGATTATGATACATTAATGAAACTAACAATTGGTCAATCTAATGAGGTACTAAAAGATTATTACAATATTGCCTTTTCTTTAAAGGAATATCAAGAATTACAACGGAGTGATACAGAGACAAATAATCTTGGAGCAAAATATCAATATATAGCTTTAACTTTGAAAGCACTAAAATATGTTCCAGATGAAATAAAAAATCAAATTGATGAAGTTAAAACATCGGCTAATGATAAATATCAATACTATTTCCAATTAGCTAACCAAGAAACACAAAATAAAAAAGTTTATGAAAGAACGGTAGACCCTCAACCTGTCATTATCGGAATGACTTCAGAAGAAGTTTTAACTGAAGGATGGGGAAGACCATCAGATATTAATCGAACTACAAGTGCAAGTGGTGTTAGTGAACAATGGGTTTATCCTGGCTATAAATATATATATATATTTTGAAGATGGTGTTTTAGTAACTATTCAAGATTAGAATTTTGCGTTGGAATACTAATTTAAGAAAATGATACAAATGTGTAGAGGGTGGCTTTTTATGTTTAATTCATTGGTTCATTGGGTAATTACAAAGTAATACTTTAATGAGGGGCTGATAATTTGAAAAAGTATGATTTATTTAATCAAATTGTACTAAACAATGGTAATGTACGATTATCTCCCATTTCATCTAAAGAAGAAGCAGAAGAAATAATTTTTCTGGCTCATCAATTAGAACATGAAGGAAAAATATCATTATTGGAATTTTGTATGGAAAAAGATCCAATAGCAGTTTCATTAAAAACTAATTATAAATAATATGTCATTTAAGCACTCATGAATTTGGGTGCTTTTTTTATGGCAATAGAAAAAGACTACTCACATTATTGAGTAGTGAATGGAAAAGTACACATAGAACAAAGTTGATTCATACTGGCTTGGCTTTTTGACTAATCCCAATACATTTTATGAATTAAAGTGCTGGATGATATGGGTAATTGGGTGGGAATTGAGAGCAAGGCTAATTTATCATGATGTAGTAGCCATACACAGTGAGGTTTATTGTTAAGCCTTGCTCTAATAATAAGATTACCCTTATAAGTAGGAAATATATGGGTATAATTTCCTGTTTTGACTAAAAAACATTTTCCGAAGTACAAACTAAGGAATTCAATAATCCACATCTAATTATTTAGTATTAACTGATAATTTTGACAATTTTATTCATATATGAGTATAATACTTTTTATCTTGAGAGGAGTGAATCCGAAGTGGAAAAAGAAATAGT
>NZ_NUNF01000130.1 GCF_002585305.1 Bacillus sp. AFS037270
TTTATGGGTTACAGTTCAATTTACGGATTAGGGCTTTTTTTATAAGAATGTTCGCTTAACTTTATTCCAGAAAGAGTTATCTTTTAATTTTAAGGTTTTTATTTTTTTATCATTAATTTTAATTTGAATTGTTTCCACGTGACGGATACTTAAAGCCTCATTATCCATCCCCATTGTAGGGTGGTCATTCCCTTCCGAAATGACCCTTAAGGTAAGTGTACGTTCACTTCCAACAATAAAGGAAGCACCTAGGGTTCGATACTGATTAGTATTCACAGATGCCACCTCACTAACTTGCATACACGAGAGCAGCGGGTCCACAATAGAGCCGCTAACTGATTTATTATAAGCCGTACTTCCGGTTGGGGTAGCCACAATTAATCCATCACCGCGAAATGTTTCAAGATGAAGATCATCAATGAATACATCTATCACAAGTGTTTTAATAATGGCTGATCTGATACTGAATTCATTCAAACAACGAAATGTACTTTGACCATCGACAGTTACCTCAATGGTCGGATAACGGCGAACCTTTAATTGTGCGCTTGTGGTAATCGCTTCAATCATTTTTGATGTATCATTGATTCGAAAATCACAATACATACTCAGACTATCCATGACTGAAATGCCCATATAAAGGCAATCCTCCCGAAAGCCTGTTTTTCTAACCGCTTGTAAAAATGTGCCATCATCCCCAACACTGGCAATAATATTAGCCTTTCGATAATCATCTACAATTGTAAAATCGTAGCGTTTCGCAAGTTCTAACAGGGGTGCCATTTTCAAAAGTAAATCATCATCCCGTTTGTGATAGAAATAAATATTCCGTCTTATATCCATGTCTTGTCCCCCCTCTAAAATATTAAAAAGAGATGCAATAACTTAGTTGAATTTAAAATGTCTGATGTTAGTTTAGCATTTTTTAGAAACAATATAAAAGAAGGTTAAACTGATATTCATGTTGAACATCCGAGTTAATCCCTAAACCAATCAACATATTGATGGTAGGTTTATTTTTTTCATAAATGCAAATAATAATTGGCTGAAAGGATGTGAGAAAAATGTTTTGGCTGCTCCTCACTCTGCTTATCATTTTGGTCTTATTCCTATTCATTATTTTTACAAAGCTGACAATCTATATTTATTATTCTCATTTTAACGATAATGACGATTTAAAAATAGAGTTACGTGTATTGTTTGGCTTAATCAAATACAAAATAAAGGTACCTGTAATAAAAGTTGATGATGACTCCCCAAGCATTGTTGTGAAAAGCAAATCACAATTGGGAGACAAAGCTGATGAAGACACCGAAACAAATCTAAATCAATTAAACCAGGATGACTTTTTAAGTAAACTTCAGTCCGCAAAAGATATCCTGCATAAGGTTTTTGGAATGAATATAATAGTAAAAAAGTTTTTACAAAAGGTTACAATTAAAAACTTTGAGTGGCAAACCTTAATGGGTGTTGGTGATGCAGCCTATACGGGGATGATGACTGGAGCCTTATGGGCTATTAAAGGAGGGATTATCGGACTCCTTAGCCATTATATGAGGTTGAAAGAAATGCCTCAATTAACGGTTACCCCGCATTTTCAGGCAGCAGTTATCCATACAAAGTTAACATGTATGTTTCAGTTTCGAATCGGGCATGCTATTCTCGCAGGATTAAAACTGATTAAATTCTGGAAGGGCGGGAAACCGCGCCTAAAAAGAAAATCAGATTTTCAAGATGAAAAAACTAAATCCGTTTCATAGAGGAGGATAAAAACTATGTCTGACCATCCAATACAAGGTTTGATGACAACCGCAATGGAAAGTTTAAAAGAAATGATTGATGTTAATACGATTATTGGTGATCCAGTAGAAACCCCAGACGGTAGTGTTATTTTAACAGTATCAAAGGTTGGATTTGGATTTGCTGCAGGAGGCAGTGAGTTTAATAAACAAGATAATGGTCAAAAAGAAGGACAAGGACAAGGACAAGGACAGCCTAAACTTCCATTTGGTGGTGGAAGCGGCGGCGGTGTGTCTATTACTCCTATCGCTTTTCTAATCGTAAATTCTCAAGGTGTAAAAATGCTTCATTTAGACGAAAGCACTCATTTATACGAGAAAATTCTAGAGCTCGCACCTCAGGCCGTCGATAAAATACAGCAAATGTTCTCGAAAAAAGATGAGGGGAAGCAGCAGCAACAACAATCTCAGCAGCAACAACAATCTCAGCAACAACAACAATCTCAGCAGCAACACCAACAGCCTAGAGTCGATTTGGAATTATAAGTGAAAAGTTAATCTTCCTAGATTTAGGAAGGTTAACTTTTTCTTTTGTAATCACGGCTTAACATTAGGCATGAAATAAAAACCAAATTTCTCTAGTTCAAATAATTGCAAAAATAGTTTTGAAAAGATATATTTACACTGTACATAATTAAAGTTTATTCGTCTTGAACGAAGGCTTTAATACAACAAAGGAGGATGAATTAGAATGGCAAATGTTACATTTAAAGGAAATCAAATTACTCTTCTTGGCAATGAGGTAAAAGTGGGCGATAAGGCTCCAAATTTCACAGTCCTTGCTAATGACTTATCAGAAGTAACTCTAAATGATACTAAGGGACAAGTTCGTTTAATCTCATCAGTACCTTCACTAGATACAGGTGTTTGTGATGCAGAAACACGCCGTTTTAATGAAGAAGCAAACAGCTTAGGTAATGTTAAAATCTTAACAGTAAGCGTAGACTTACCATTTGCTCAAAAGCGCTGGTGTGCCGCTGCTGGAATTGAAAATGTTCAAACTTTATCTGACCATCGTGACCTTTCTTTTGGTGAAGCATATGGAGTCGCGATTCAAGAGTTAAGACTTTTAACTCGTGCTGTTTTCGTAGTAGATTCAAGTGATACAGTTGTTTATGTTGAATATGTTAGTGAAGCAACTAACCATCCAAATTATGAAGCAGCACTTGACGCAGCTAGAAACGCAAAATAATATAACTAAGGGCCTCGTGAAATTGCGAGGTCTTTTTACTTGTTTAAAAAATACATACTCGTATAGAATGAATAAGGAAATTTAGTAATGGAGGGAAACAATGAACATTTCTCCAATAGAAGAGTTATTTACATTATTTAATGAAACAGCCCTTATTTTACAAGAGGAATTAGCCTGCAGTTATCTTGAGGCGCTTGCCGAAACAGGTGAGAATCTATTTCAAGGAGCTATCCTGCAGGAAGAGTTAAGTGAATTAACCGTAAAGAGGCTTAAGAAACAATATAGCGAGCTTAGTTTGGACAACTTTTCAAATGAAGACATCCGCAAAGCCTTTCAGTTAGTGATTTTAAAAGGAATGAAGGAAAACGTGCAGCCGAATCATCAAATGACTCCCGATTCTGTAGGAATGCTCGTTGGTTACTTAGTTGAAAAATTTATGCAGAAACCATCCTTTCGTCTCCTCGACCCGGCCGTAGGAACAGGAAATCTTTTAACAACGGTGATCAATCATTCTCGTAAACAAATCAGCTCCATTGGTGTAGAGATTGATGATATCCTAATAAAGCTTGCTTATGTAAATGCAAACCTTCAGGGACATCCGATTCAGTTTTTTAATCAAGACAGCTTAGAATCTTTATTTATTGACCCCGTTGATGCAGTAATTGCTGATTTACCTATTGGATACTATCCGAATGATGTAAGAGCAGCCGACTACCAATTAAAATCGGATACGGGCCATTCCTATTCACATCACTTATTTATAGAACAGAGTGTCCGGCATACCAACCCAGGAGGATATCTGTTTTTCTTAGTTCCTAATGGTCTTTTTGAAAGTGAACAGGCGCCGCTGCTGCATGAATATATAAAGGACCATTTATATATTCAAGGTTTGCTGCAATTACCAACAAGCATTTTTAAAACTAAGAGTTCAGCCAAAAGTATTTTGATTTTACAAAAGAAGGGCGATAACATCCAGCCCCCTAAGCAGGCTTTGCTTGTGAATCTGCCGAGCCTTTCAAACGCCTTTGAGATGGATAAGATCCTTACGAAAATGGAAAAGTGGTTTCAAGAAAATAAAGGATAAAATGGGGAAGATACCCTGTTTTATCCTTTATTTTGTTTTTTTTAAATTAAGAAATTTGTGAATATATGAACATTTGTCATGTAATCGGTATCATGTGAATTATTCCTTGAAATGTCCTATCTACAGTGATTAAATGAAAAATTGAGGGAGATAAACAGGGTCGGTTTGCACAAAATAAAGGTGTATTAAAACATAAATAATTACAAGTCGATGTTGTTATATAAAAGGAGCGTTCTAAAATGGCAAAAGTTATTGCAATCAATGCAGGAAGTTCTTCGTTGAAGTTTCAGTTATTTGAAATGCCTAGCGAAGAAGTAATCACGAAAGGACTTATTGAAAGAATAGGCATAAATGATTCGATTTTTAATATTACGGCTAATGGCGAAAAAATTCAAGAAATCACTGATATTCCAGATCATGATGTAGCTGTTAAAATGCTGTTAGATAAATTAACTACACTGGGGATTATCAAGTCTCTCAACGAAATTGAAGGAATTGGCCATCGTGTTGTGCACGGTGGAGAAGCTTTTAACGATTCAGCTTTAATTACTGATGAAGTTTTAGCTAAAATAGAAGAATTATCAGAATTAGCACCATTGCATAATCCGGCCAATGTTACCGGAATTAAAGCATTTAAGCAGGTCCTGCCTAATGTTCCAGCAGTTGCTGTATTCGATACAGCTTTCCATCAAACAATGCCAGAGAGTTCTTTCCTATACAGCTTGCCATATGAATACTATAAAGAATATGGTATCCGTAAATACGGCTTCCATGGCACAAGCCATAAATATGTATCACAGCGTGCAGCAGAATTATTAGGTCGTCCGATTGAACAACTTCGCTTACTCTCTTGTCACTTAGGGAATGGAGCAAGTATCGCTGCGATTGAAGGCGGCAAGTCTATTGACACATCTATGGGTTTCACACCACTTGCAGGGGTAACGATGGGAACACGTTCAGGGAACATTGACCCAGCGCTCATTCCTTACATCATGGAGAAAACCAATCAAACTGCTGAAGAAGTACTTGATGTGTTAAATAAAAAGAGTGGTATGTTAGCTGTTTCTGGTTTCTCAAGTGACCTGCGCGATATTATTGGTGAAGCTGACAAAGGAAATGAGCGTGCAGAGCTTGCATTGGATGTGTTTGCTAATCGTATTCATAAATATATCGGTTCTTATGCTGCTCGTATGTATGGCGTAGATGCGATCATTTTCACTGCCGGTATTGGTGAAAATAGTGACCCGATTAGAGAACGTATTTTAAAAGGATTAGAATTTATGGGTGTTTATTGGGATCCTGCTTTAAATAAGGTTAGAGGCGAGGAAGCATTTATCAACTATCCTCATTCACCAGTTAAAGTAATAATCATTCCTACAAATGAAGAGGTTATGATTGCCCGTGACGTTGTTCGTTTAGCCCAATAATGTTAATTCGGGATTTCTGAAACTTAATAATTTAGAAAAAGGCAAAAGCAGTTTTTAACCGTTTTTGCCTTTTTTCAGTCCTGTTTTGATGTGATATACTGGTAAAAGAAACAATGAGCAGGAGGGGTTACATTGCCATTGACAGACCGTGAAACAGTTGTGATGAATGAAATACGCTCATGGGAAAAAAACTTATTAAATTACGAAGCGAATGATTTTCAATTACTATATGAAAAGTATCTGGAGCGTTCTTTTTCCTTGTTGCCAGAAAAGGTTCAAAGGCAATTTTTCTACTTGATCGACGGTTGGTTATTTCATTTACACAGTATTATACAAGGGTCACAGCTTCAAATGGATGCAAAGGAAAGAATCCTTACATCAGGCAGAATCTTTCGAAAAGATATAGAGAAAATCACGGACCTACGACAGTTGGATATTGATCAATTGAAATACATAGCAGAGCAGCAAATTGCCAAGCATCGCCTCTATTCCTTTGCACAAGGCGGACTCTCTGGGACGGGAGGTACACTTCTGTTAGGGGCAGATATCCCAGCAATGGCAGTTATAAATTTACGGGTGGTTCAATTGATTGCTATGACCTATGGATTTGAGGTGAATACTCCATTTGAAATGATGACATCTTTAAAAGTATTCCATACCGCCACACTGCCGCCAAGAATCCAAAAAGAAGGCTGGGCTTCTTTGATGACAGAATTAGAGGCACATGAAGAGTTATATTTTTATGAGGGAAATGAGAAAATTACCGATATTACCTGGTTAGAGCAGCCGGTTCAACAGCTATTTAAAGCAATGGTGATCATGCTGTTTCGAAAACGGGCAATCCAAGGTATACCGCTTGTCAGCATGGCCATTGGGGCTGGAACGAATTATCAATTAACCCGGAAAGTAACGGATTTTGCCCATAAGTACTATCAATTGCGATATCTAAAGGAAAAAGAGGAGTCATACGATGAGTAGCGAAGAACATAAAAAGGAAGCACCGAAGGCAGTAAGATGTAAGATCATTACTGTCAGTGACACTAGAAATCAGGAAACAGACAAAAGCGGCAAGCTAATGATGGAGATGCTTGAAGGTGCTGGACATAAAATCGTGGATTATTGTATTGTTAAAGATGAAATTGCTCCGATTCAGGCCGAAATTCTTAAAGGCTGTGACAGAGAGGATATTGATGTTATTCTAACAAATGGCGGGACCGGGATTGCCAAGCGGGATGTAACGATTGAAACAGTTGAAGGTCTGCTAGAGAAAGAAATTGTCGGCTTTGGGGAATTATTTCGCATGCTGAGTTACCAAGAGGATATCGGTTCTGCTGCTATCCTATCCAGAGCTATAGCAGGTGTAGTTAAAGACAAAGCGATATTTTCAACTCCTGGCTCCACTGGTGCGGTGAAATTGGCCATGAGTAAATTAATCCTGCCTGAGATTGGGCATGTGGTTAGAGAGCTAAAAAAAGACTTATAAACAAAAAAACTCCCTGTCAGTGGGAGTTTTATTGATGGACTTTTGTGGAAATGGTTTGGTTAGCACGGTACCACAGCCATAAATCATTGATAATCGAAGCCAGATCAGCTATTTCCGTATTCAACTTACAAGAACGAGGAAAGTCATTTTCGTTTGAGAGTTTATCCTGTTTAAGGTTTATTTCCTGCTCAAGTTCCGCAATTCGATCTGGAATAGATCCGCGAATCTGTTCCCAATGAAGTAAAATATACTGCTGCGTTTCCTTGCTATATTCATCCCACTCAATCCCTAAGTCCGGCACATGGATCCCTAGCCGTTCATCAAAATAAAAATGATCCATCATGTGTCTGCCTCCTATATTTCAATTTGTATATAGTAGAAATGGTGTCAGGCACCATCTTAAGATAATTGTTCTTATTGTACTATAGATAGAGTGATCATTCACGATAATATATGAAACTTTTAACGAAAAGCACGGGGCAATTAGCTCCGTGCTTTAATAGTCTATATGTTTATTCTGCATCTTTTATTGTTCGAACGACAAGAACATCACAAGGTGCGTAGCGAGTGATATGTTCAGAAACACTTCCAATAATGAACCTTTCTACCACATTCATACCAGTAGCTCCGCAGAGGATTAAATCAACATGATGCTTTTTGGCTATATCTCTAGGAATGCGTATTTTAGGGGAGCCGTATTCAATCTCATATTGAACGTTTGTTAATCCTGCTTCAACAGCTTGTTGTTGATACTTTTCGAGCATATCCTTTGCTAGCTTTTCTGCTCGATCGCCAATGACGGTATCATATGCTTCAATTAAGGCAAACGACCTTGTATCGATTACATGTACTAATATCATACGTGCACCATTTCGTTTGGCAATTTCTATCCCTTTTTGAAATGCCCAATCCGCTTCCTTTGACCCATCAATAGCGACCAAAATATTTCGATATTTAAGTCCCATGATTATCATCTCCTCACCTTGATTATACAATATTTAACAATGAATAATTGTTTCAATTTTTCGAACAATAATGAAGTAACATATCCAAAGGGGGCATGAAAGTGATGGAAAGAGAATCAAAGAATAAGTATACGTTTGAATTTGATGAAAAAGGAACAATGGAGGTAAGCCAGCAGATATTGAACTCCTATAATAGCGGCTTTATAGGGGAAGGAACGGCACTTGCAGACAGCAGTGATTTTGCTGCTGTAGAGGAATAAAGTAGAATTTTAATTAGGGATAAGCTGTCTAGATTAGGCAGCTTTTTTCTTTTGTTTGAAATCTTAACGATGAGACAAGGCCAGCTCCAGTCCTATCGTGCGTTAAACGGGCGCTTTCCGCTTTTGGGGTGTACTAGTCGTATGTCCTTGAAAATTCAGCAATAAAGGGCGTTTACCCAGGAGTTTATAGTTAATCATGCATATTCTTTAATGTGCCAAGTAAAAAAAGAGGAGGAAAACATAAATAATCATATGTATATGGCGCCTGTGAATTATAGGCAAATTGAACAAATCCCTGGTTATGGCGGTCAGGACTCTCGTATTTGGGGGGGCTTTGGCTGGGGGAGACCATGGGGATGGGGCTTTGGCAGTCCATTCTTTGGAGCACCATTTGGCTTTGGAATGCCTTTTGGATTTGGCTTTGGTTTTCCGTTCTTCGGGGGCTTCCCATTCTCTATTTAACAAAAACTGAGTAAAAAACTGATAAGGAGGAGAGTAAAAATTGACAACTGAAATGCATGGATTAAATACAGTGGATGAAAGACTTCACCACGGCTTCGGTCATTTTGGAGGTTTCGGTCATTTCGGAGGTTTTGGTCGTCCAGGCTTTGGTTTTGGCTTCGGCCGCCCTGGTTTCGGCTTTGGATTTGGCCGTCCGTTCGGTTTTGGTTTTGGCCGTCCCTTCGGTTTTGGTTTCGGTCTGCCATTTTTAGGAGGCCTAGCAGCGGGTGCTTTATTAACAGCACCATATTATGGATACGGATATGGATATCCTTATTACGACCCATATTATTATCCATATTATCCTTACTATTATTAAATCATGAAAAGGAGACTTGCCATTTGGTAAGCTCCTTTTATTTACATGATTATGGTTACATTTTAAGCACAAAAGGATATATTATAGTAACTTGATTTACCTGAAAAAGAAATTTAGGAGGTTAGCACAATGCGGATTGGAGTACCGAAAGAAATAAAAAATAATGAAAATCGTATTGCCATGACACCGTCAGGAGTTGTTAATCTCGTAAAATATGGACATGAAGTAATGATTGAAAAAGGTGCAGGACTCGGCTCCGGTTTTTTAGACGAAGATTACCGCTCTCATGGGGCACAAATCGTGGAAACAGCTAGTGAGGCTTGGTCAATGGACATGGTTATGAAGGTAAAAGAACCACTTCCAAGTGAATATCAATATTTCCGTGAAGGGTTAATATTATTTACATATTTACATCTCGCGCCTGAACCGGAGCTAACCAAGGCATTAATTGACAACAAAGTAATTGGTATTGCATATGAAACGGTTCAACTTGCGAACCATAGTCTGCCATTACTTACACCCATGAGTGAGGTTGCTGGAAGGATGGCCCCGCAAATTGGCGCACAATTCCTAGAAAAGGTCTACGGGGGTAAGGGGATCCTGCTTTCAGGTGTTCCAGGGGTACAAAGAGGAAAAGTCACCATAATAGGCGGCGGGGTTGCCGGTACAAATGCGGCCAAAATGGCGATTGGACTAGGCGCAAAAGTAACCATTATTGATGTGAATCCAGATCGTCTCCGTCAATTAGATGATATTTTTGGTTCGGATGTTACCTCCCTCATGTCTAATCCCTTAAATATTGCTGAAGCCGTGAAAGACTCGGATTTAGTCATTGGTGCTGTACTTATCCCAGGAGCAAAGGCTCCCAAGCTCGTAACAGAGGAAATGATTCGTTCCATGACACAAGGAAGTGTTGTGGTCGATATAGCGATCGACCAAGGAGGAATTTTTGAGACAACTGACCGAATCACAACTCATGATCATCCAACGTATGAAAAGCACGGAGTGGTCCATTATGCTGTTGCGAATATGCCTGGCGCTGTCCCTAGGACATCAACCATCGCCTTAACAAATGTAACAGTTCCTTATGCACTCCAGATTGCTAATAAAGGCTATAAAAAAGCATGCTTAGAAAATGAGGCTTTGTTAAAAGGGATCAATACTCTAGGAGGCTATGTAACTTACCCAGCCGTTGCAGAAGCACAAGGTATGAGCGTTTCAGATACAAGGAAATTACTGGAACAAAATTAAAAGAAGAGGCCGCGGCCTCTTCTTTTTTACATAGGTAAGAAAGTATAAAAGTTTTTACCTAGAGAATTGTCCAGCTCCA
>NZ_NUNF01000131.1 GCF_002585305.1 Bacillus sp. AFS037270
TCCACCCCGCGATAGTAAAAGTTATTAAGTTTGGAGTATGCTCCAAGTTTTGTTACTGACTGTCCCCATCTCAGAAAGCTTAATCAAGCAGCAGCTCGATGGGTACAACTCGCAGATTATTCATTGTAGCAACGCTCGTTGCTCCACCCCGCGATAGTAAAAAGTATTAAGTTTAGAGTATTCTCCATGTTTCGCTAAAATAATATGGCGGAGGAAGAGGGATTCGAACCCCCGCGCGGTTTAACCCGCCTGTCGGTTTTCAAGACCGATCCCTTCAGCCGGACTTGGGTATTCCTCCATATATATTAAGCTGCTGGTGGACCTTGTAGGACTCGAACCTACGACCGGACGGTTATGAGCCGTCTGCTCTAACCAGCTGAGCTAAAGGTCCATGTTAATCTAATCATAATTATTAATGGTAGCGGCGGAGGGGATCGAACCCCCGACCTTACGGGTATGAACCGTACGCTCTAGCCAGCTGAGCTACACCGCCATCATATAATATATTGGTGGAGTCTAGGGGGATCGAACCCCTGACCTCCTGCGTGCAAAGCAGGCGCTCTCCCAGCTGAGCTAAGACCCCATAAGTTTTAAGAAGAATGGTCGGGAAGACAGGAT
>NZ_NUNF01000132.1 GCF_002585305.1 Bacillus sp. AFS037270
TCTAGTTTTCAAAGAACGAATTGTAACGTTAGTAAACGTTATTGGTGGAGTCTAGGGGGATCGAACCCCTGACCTCCTGCGTGCAAAGCAGGCGCTCTCCCAGCTGAGCTAAGACCCCGTTATGAAGTATGGTGGGCCTAAATGGACTCGAACCATCGACCTCACGCTTATCAGGCGTGCGCTCTAACCAGCTGAGCTATAGGCCCATACCATAAAATATAGAGAGA
>NZ_NUNF01000133.1 GCF_002585305.1 Bacillus sp. AFS037270
CAGGCGCTCCTCTTTTTTTTAAACGAATGAGCTGCGTCTATTTAAGTATTGCCTCTTTTCTAAGGTTACAGAAGTTAATTTTCATGGTAGTGCAATAAGAAAAGCTGCCAAAATGACAGCTTTATCTGCAACTCTTGCACCCGATATTTAAGAAGAAATCTTTAACGTTGGAGATCTAAATCATTTAAAGTCCCATTCAATATTTATCTGATTTTCTCCGCCAACTCTAAAATAATTCCCTCTGGACCACGAACGTAGCATAACTTATAACTTTCTTCATATTGCTGTATCTCACTAAAGATTTCCGTTCCCTTATTTTTCAATTTTGCAACAATAGCTTCAATATCTTCAACAGCAAAGCAAATATGTCGGATACCCAGCGTATTTGCAAAAGGTTGCTGAATATCTTTTTCATCTGACGGCGAATAAAATTTGACTAGCTCTATCCATGCCTGACCATCTGGCATCCCCAATCCTACACATGCCGTTTTAACATCATTAAGCCCAACTATTCTTTCCAACTGTTCTCCATCCAATTCCCATTCCGCTTGCACTTCAAGTCCTAAATCAAGAAAAAACGCTTTAGCCTCTGAAAGATCATTTACGTTTATACTCACATGATCTATTCTATTGATCTTCATATCTCATACCTCCTATGTTCCTGTTATTTTTAATACCTGTATTCGTGTAAGGTTTGTTTGAAATTCTAATTCGCTTAAAACGGGAAAATATCCTTCTTCAACAAATCTGCCCTTTAGTTTAACAAGAAAGAGCTGCCTTAATGACAGCTCTGATCGTAAACTCAAGCACCCGTTACTTTAAGAAGCAAATTTTATATACCCGAATTAACCAGATGCGAAAATAATCCTACTAAACCTATAACAATTGCAATGCTTAATAAAGCAATCGTATCAGGACCCCATACTGATCATACTCCTTTTTTAGAGTAATAGTATCAGTATCTCCAAGCTTTAGAGATTAATTGCGATTGTTTTGAGTTTTTTGCATCAGAACCCATTTTTTTCCCCTGTTTTTATATTCGGTTTTCTTTTATACTAGAATGAGCTTAACAATGAGGTAAACTTTATGGAACATACTAAAAACTTGCTCTTACAAGTAATGATTATTTTGATCCCTGTCTTTTTTTATTCTATGCATTTAACCAATCGTCATCAATTCATCGAAACGAAACGTCAAAAATTAATTTTCAGTTTCTTGGCAACGATTACATTAGTATTGTGCATGTCCTTCCCGATCTATTCGGATGTAAACGAGCGAAATGACCTGCGGTTTGTAGCTCTTATGATAGGAATATTTTATGGAGGTGGATACGCAACAGGTATTGTTCTCACGATCATCTTATTGTTGTATCGTTGGTATTTCGGGGGGGCAGGTTTTTATTCAACGGCATACGAAGTCCTTTTCTTCTTACCCATGTTTTTTTTAGCATATCCACGTTTCATCCAACAGGATCGAGCAGGTCGAATGAAACTGGCTTGGATGATAACATTGGGGATGTCCTTGATCTTCATCCTCGTGGATTTTCAAGAGATGGATTTTTTCAACCACACACTTCAGGAAATTTTAGCGATATGTGTTGCCACCATCGTAACCGTCTTTTTGATTGAAACCTTAAGGGAAAATGCCCAGTTACACATGGAAGCTCAACAGGCGGAAAAATATAAGATACTCGGAGAATTGGCCAGTTCCTTTGCTCATGAAGTTCGAAATCCCATGCAGACCAATCGAGGATTTCTCCAGTTACTTCTACAATCGCCAATTTCAGAGACGTATAAAAGGTATGTTCAAATTTGTATAGAAGAAGTGGATCGAACGAATGACGTCATTACCGAATATCTTTCGCTTGCCAAGCCAGAAGCAGATACGAAAGAGTCCGTCGATGTTTGCCAAAAAATACAAACAGTCGTCCAGATTCTCTACTCCTATGCTTTAGAACGAAAAGTAAGCATAGACGTCCGACTTCCGGAGCAAGAGTGTGCGATATTGGGTCATCCCCCAAAAATGAAACAAGCCTTCCTCAATATCATCAAAAATGGCATCGAAGCGATGCCTCAAGGTGGCGCGGTTTCCATTTGCGTGAAACAGGAGTCACAGCATGTGATGATCCAAATCCAAGATGAGGGAGTGGGGATGAATGAAGACGAAGTGAAACGTCTTGGACAACCATTTTATTCCCTGAAAGAAAAAGGAACCGGCATAGGACTCATGGTGAGCTATCGCATTATCGACTCGCTTCATGGAAAAATCACCGTCCAAAGCCAAAAAGGAAAAGGAACCACGTTTACCATTCGGTTCCCTCTCCATAATTGTAAAAATATCATCGCCATTAACTGACAAACATGAGCGTTAGCTAAAAATAAAAGTATATGAACCGTCAGGAGTTAAAGGGTATTGTTCGTAGATAACCGTACTGAGACAGTTGAAGTGTTTATCTTTAAGGAAAGTTATCAACTTCAAGAGTTATATGTAAAGGGAAAGATCTAATAGAAGTAAGTATTTTTGAAGACTTTATCATCGATTTAAAGAACATATTTCTATAATACAAATTCTAACCATCTATTAGCGTGTCATATCCAAACATGCGAGGGCATTCCAATGCCTTGTCTTTCAAAGTATGAAACAAGCGTTCAATCTCGTTTTTCAGATTGGGGTAGAGTCAGGAAAATGCGGATTTACAACGCTAAGGAAGTTTCAACCTAAAAAAAGCCGATTTCCAATAAGAAATCGACTTTTTATTTACGCTTCTTTCACTAAAGCACTCCGTTTGTTTAAGTGTAATTCTTCACAATAATATGGAAAAATTAAGCTGCCAAATGGCAGCCCAGTTGTTTTTCCTATAATTTATTAGTTAATGTTTTCTTTGTATTAAGGAATAACGAGCAATTGTTTTATCTTTAAATACTTGATAAGTTTCGTGCAGTGAAAGCAGCTAGATTGGTGAAAAGGGAGAATCGATTGCTGTGATATCCAATGAGTTAAAGGAACTTAAAAACAGCATTAAGTATCTGGAAACAGAACTTCAAGTGGTATTAGAAATTCAAAAATAAGACCATAAGCATTCGAAGAATATTTGTGTTAAAATGAATAGTCTGTTTGATAGAAAGAGAGAGGAATATATATGAATCAAATGCAAACTAAAACACCTAAAAATTTCTTTAAAAACCTAATCAGCCTCATTAAAGGGAAAGTCTTTGTTATCAATGTGCTTCCTGTGTTGGCAGGATATTTTTTATCTTCGCATATCAACCATCTTCCACTTGCTGAACATATTGCCTCTTTCTTTGTTACATTAATAGGAAGTGCCTTTGTCATTGCTGGTGCTTTAATGTTGAATAATTGGTACGAAGCCGATTTAGATAATCTAATGGAGCGAACTAAAAATAGACCGAGTGCTAATGGAGAGTTCAGCAAGAAGTTTGTTTTAACTTTAGGAGTTACAACAAGCATAATAGGATTTTTAATATTGCTTTTTACTAATGCTGAAGTGTTACTATTTTCATTCATTGGTTGGTTTTTTTATGTGGTCTTGTACACATTTTGGAGCAAACAAAAATACTCATGGAACACGATTATTGGTGCCGTATCAGGATGCGTAACACCGTTAATCGGTTGGTCTGTGTTATCTAGCAGTTTTCAACTTATTCCTATGATGATGGCACTCATCGTATTCATTTGGCAAATGCCCCATACTTATTCCATCGCCATACGAAGATTTGATGATTACAAACGGGCAGGATTCGCCATGTTACCTGTTGTATCAGGCATCAAGAAAACGAAAATCCATCTTCTATTTTATCTTATCTGTTTGATTCCAATGCCATTCTTCATGAAATCTCTTGGTTTGTTTTTCATCGGATTTATGACACTTTTAAATATCGGATGGATAAGTTTATCTATAAGCGGATTTGCTACACAAAACGAAGAACATTGGGCGAAACGGATGTTTAAATACTCCGTTATTCATATGATGTTATTTCTTATATCTATTATCGTGGTGTCAATTTAAAAAGAACCCTGGCTCAAGGGTTCTTTTTATTTCTTCACTCTACATCCTAAAGTTTGTTCATTGACCAAAATAAAAGATGGGTTTTACAAAACAAACTCCCTCCTTAATCTTGTTATTTGAATCAAAAAGAAATTGATTCCTTCTTGAGGAAACCTGACCGTTAGTCCAAAAAGAAAAGCCACCAAGATTGGCAGCTGGATCTTCAAGTAAAGCTACCCTTTCGTATTATAAGGTCAGCC
>NZ_NUNF01000134.1 GCF_002585305.1 Bacillus sp. AFS037270
AAACTATTAGCTGGTTTAGTTTAAATGCGTTTATTCACAAACTTATCCTTTTTACAGTTCATTTATTACAGGAATGCTGTCTTGTTTGTAAAAAAATGACTGCTCTTATTTGCAATCGCCCTCGTTAGCTCTATTTTGACTGACTACTTCACCAAATGTTCTATTAAGCGAATTATCATTCTTGGTATAAACATTAAGATGTTCCAAACCACTTCAAATATAAACTCAATTAGGGTATCTTTAAAAAAGCCGTCTCTATTTCTTTTTTTATTTTTCATCTTATAACTCCCAATTAATCAATCGTTGTTTAACTATTCTGACTCGGAATAAAAAATTCAATCCTTTAAATAAATTCTACTTTTATTTTCTATTTCCTTCTTCAGCTAACCTCCCTCAATAAAAGAAGCG
>NZ_NUNF01000135.1 GCF_002585305.1 Bacillus sp. AFS037270
CATTTTTGTTTTAATAAAGCACCCATATAGTTTAAGTGTAATATTTCACAATCTTTCATTTTAATTAAGAAAAAGGCGACCTTCATTTAGAAGAATCGCCCTTATAACCGTCCTTTAACCACAGATCTCATTCGTCTTCATAACTAAAGAATCTAAAATCCGCATTATGCTATTTTTCTTTTAAAGAGTATTGTTGATTTTCTAACCAATTTTTAAGAATATTTTTACATTTCATATTTTTTCAAAGCAATGACAGCATTATGCCCGCCGAACCCAAACGAATTGGAGAGACCTATGTTGAGATTTGTTTGTCGGGCTACGTTCGGTACAAAATCTAAATCACATAAAGGATCGGGATTTTCTAAGTTGATTGTGGGAGGAATGATGCCCTCCTTCAGGCTTTTTGCTAATGCAATAGCTTCAACTCCACCAGCGGCTCCTAATAAATGACCTGTCATCGACTTATTTGCGGTAACAGGTATTCTGTATGCCCGTTCGCCAAACAGTTTTTTTATCGCTATTGTTTCAGATAGGTCACCGACCTTTGTACTTGTTGCGTGAGCACTAATCATATCCACATCATCAATCGAAATGGACGCATCCTTTAAAGCCATTTTCATGGCAAGATACGCTCCTCTGCCTTCTGGATGAGTGGATACCATGTGATAGGCATCCGAACTAGCACCGTATCCAATTACTTCGGCATAAATTTGTGCATTTCTTTGTAAAGCATGTGTTAAGGATTCAAGTATTAAGATTCCTGCACCTTCAGACATGACAAATCCATCTCTTTCCGAATCAAAGGGACGACTAGCAGCACTTGGGTCATCATTCCTTGAAGATAAAGCAGTTGCATTTTCAAAACTGGCTAATGACAATTCTGTTACGGCAGCTTCCGCCCCTCCGGCAAATGCGATATCAGCGAAACCATACCGAATTGTTCTGAATGCCTCACCAATAGCTGTATTTCCAATTGCACATGCGGAGACCGGTGCCATCGCAGGTCCCAATGCACCATATTTAATACTGATTTGTGCAGAAGCCGCATTTGCAATCATCGCTGGAACCAACGCGGGGCTTACCCTTTGAGGTCCTCTTTCTCGAAGAATATCAATATTTTTAGTTAACGTCTCAATTCCGCCGATTCCTGAACCAACATATACACCGAGACGCTCTAAATCAATTTCCGTAGAGTTCAGTTTGGAATCGTCCCATGCTTGTTCAGCTGCAGCAAGAGAGAATTGACAAAATCGATCCATACGCCTTGCTTCCTTCTGTCCAAGTAGATCTTCAGCATTAAAATCCTTAACTAGTCCAGCAATTTTGGTTTTATGTTTACTAGCATCAAATGTATGAATGTAAGAAATTCCAGATCTGCCTTCGGTTAAATTCCTCCAAAATTTGTCAACATTGTTTCCCAATGGTGACACGACACCCATTCCTGTAATCACAACTCGTTCCATATTTATTCCCCCTCGTAAAGATTATCTATATTTTCACACTGTTTTTATCCTATTACAAGTTGTTGTTTATCATAGTATAATTAGTAATATGATAATCGTTTTAAGATAGGAGTATTGTGAATATGAATAGCAAAACTAGATTAGAAGCCCTATCCGAATTTTTAAAGTCAAAACGTGCAAATATACAACCTCAATCAGTGGGATTACCAACCGGAACTAGGAGGAGAACCCCAGGTCTAAGGAGGGAGGAAGTTGCCCAGTTAGCTGGAGTGAGCACTACCTGGTACACATGGCTGGAACAAGGGCGAAATATTAAGGTCTCGTCTTCTGTACTAGATTCTATAGCATCTGCTCTACAATTAAATAACGATGAACGAAAGTATCTATACGATTTAGCATTAGAAGTAAACACAAATGTGTATAAACAAGACGTTTTACAAACAAAAATTTCCCCTTCTTTAGAAAAAATTTTAACAGAATTAAAATATTGCCCTACTCTGATCACAGACCGACATTTCCAAATCGTTGGTTGGAATCCTGCTGCAGCCTATGTTTTTTTGGATTTTGAACAAATTCCCATTGAACAGAGAAACTTAATCCGCTTAGTGTTTACTAGGAAAGAATTGAGGTCTTTAGCTGTCAATTGGGAGCATTTTGTGAAAGGCTTTCTATCCATCTTTCGGGTTTATTATGGACAACACATGGGGGATGAATGGTACACTCAATTTCTCGAAGAAATGACTAATCTTAATCCAGAGTTTAAGTCCTTATGGCAAGAAAATCAGGTGAATATGGCTCCCGAAGTATTAATTGAATTTAGACATTCCAAGGCAGGTAAAATGATTTTTAATTTAACTTCTTTACAAGTTCATGGTAATACTGATTTTTGGTGTAGCATTTATACTCCTGTCGAGGGTTCCTCTACTGAAGAAAAATTAAAGAAGATGATGAAAAAAGGTGAAAAAAGTTAATATTAGAGCTGAAAGTAGTGCTAATTGATATGTTAAAAGGGGGACTAAAACCTCCCCCTTTTTTTGTGCTATTTGATGTGTTAATTCACTTTTCTAGCTCAAAACCGAACCCGTTATTTTGCGATCCGTCTTCTTTAATTAACGCACCCGTTTGTTTAAGTGT
>NZ_NUNF01000136.1 GCF_002585305.1 Bacillus sp. AFS037270
TAAAATGTACCCGATAGAGTAGACACTAAAAAAAGGTCTGCCCTCTCGGGTACTTTTATGTATAATGAATAAAAAATGTGAGAATCGGAGACTAAACGCATGTCAAAAAAACTCTTCACTGATAAAGAAATAAAGAACCTTTCTAATAATTCTAATGTCAAATCTGTAAGTACAAAAGGAATTACATACACTGATGAATTTAAAAGGATCTTTATTACTGAAAGCGAGAATGGAAAATTACCACGTCTGATTTTTGAGGAGAACGGTTTTGATGTTGATATCATAGGTATCGTTAGGGTAAATAGAGCCGCTGCTAGATGGCGGGCTACCTATAAGGAATCGGGGGTATTGGGACTTTGCGATACACGTAATGATAATTCAGGGAGACCCATTAAAAGAGAGCTTAGTTTAGAAGAAAAAAACACAAAATTAGAAGCTCAAATTAAACTGTTGCGCGCTGAAAATGAATTGCTAAAAAAGTTAGACATGATAGAAAGGGGGCTGGAGAAAAACAAGTAAAAGTATCAGCTGAGGAGAAATTCCTCTTAATTCGTTCAGTAATTGAAAAGTATGATCTTAAAAACAAGATTGGTTTCTTATGCGAAATATCTGGAGTTTCACGCTCGGGTTATTATAATTATTTTTCTCCGAAGTCCGAGGAAAACCGAATGCGTCGTGAAAAGGAAGACTTGATCTTAAGAGAAAATATTTTAAAGGCGTTTCATTTTAAACGACGTAATAAAGGTGCCCGACAAATTAAGATGACGTTAAAAGGGCAGTTTTATATTAACTATAACTTAAAACGGATCCGTAGAATTATGAAAAAATACAGTATTGTATGCCCTATTAGAAAAGCGAACCCTTATAAGAAGATGTTAAAAGCAACCCAAGAACATTCTGTCCTTCCGAATTTACTCAATCGAGATTTTAAACAGGATATCCCAGGTAAAGTTTTACTTACAGATATTACTTATTTATATTACGGAAAGGGACAAAAAGCTTATTTATCGACCATTAAGGATAGTTCAACAAATGAGATATTAGCCTATAATGTATCAGATCGTCTAACATTAGATTTAGTTACTGATACTTTAGTAAAGTTAAAGAAAAATAGAAGAGTAAAGTTTGCAGAAGGAGCCTTTATTCACTCGGATCAAGGAGTACACTATACTAGCCCTACTTTTCAGAAGCATGTAAAAAAATTAAAGTTAGCCCAATCAATGTCCAGAAGAGGAAACTGTTGGGATAACGCACCACAAGAGTCATTTTTCGGTCATTTTAAAGATGAAGCAAATATAAAATCGTGTGTTACCTTAAACGAACTTAAACAGGAAATCAGAAGCTATATGAATTACTATAACAATTTTAGATACCAATGGAATTTAAAGAAGATGACCCCTGTTGAGTACAGAAATCATCTCCTGAATTTGGCATAACCTTTTTAAAAATGTCCTTTACAACGGGTACACTTTAAATATCTGGCTGACCTTATAATACGA
>NZ_NUNF01000137.1 GCF_002585305.1 Bacillus sp. AFS037270
TGGATGGCTAACGGGTGCAAGAGTTAAAAAGTGGGAACGCTGCGGCGATCCCTTTTGTTGTTGTGCTAAATGGCAGTTTAGTTGAAGAAGCATTCAAAAAATTTTATAAAAAGGGTACTTATAAATAAAAGCACTCACAATTTTTGTGAGTGCTTTTTTGCTTGTTATTATTTTAGCACCGGTGTAGGAGTAGTTCTCAAATTATTATTTTTCTTATCACCCCTAACATCTCCTGCTACTGTAATCGAACTAAAACAATTATTCCAATTTTTATTAATATTTGACACACATATTAGCGATTGCTAATATGATAACATTAGAACATATTAGTGATGTCTAATATGATTGGAGGTAAAGTTAGTGATGGCAAAATCAGATGTTGATTTGAAGGTAAAGTTTCTAAGGGGATTTTCGGATAAAACAAGGATTCAAATTCTTGAATCGATAAAAGAACAAGAAAAAACTGTTTCAGAAATTGTAGAGGACCTCAATGGCAAGCAATCAAATATATCCCAACATCTAGCTTGTTTAAAAGGCTGTGGGCTTATTGTTGGCAGACAAGACGGAAAATACATCAAATATAGCTTACGAAATCAACAAGTAAGTGAGTTACTAAAAATGTTTCACACAGTGTTCGAAGAAGTGCAAACTGATATAGCTTGTTGTGAGAATCATATTGATTAAGGTGGTGTAATATTTGGCTGATAAATGTTGCAGTTCTAAAGAAATACAGAAAAATGATAGTGTTGAAAATAAAAGCTGTAGCAACGATAACTTAATAACATTAGAAAATGTTGTGGAAGTAAAGACTTCTTGCTGTAGCAGTAAATCCATTGCTTCAGAAAAACCTAATGTGGTAAAAAGCTCTTGCTGTAGCAGTGAATCTCTTGCTTTAGAAAAACCTAATGAGGTAAACAGCTCTTGTTGTAGCAGTGATTCAATTGTTTTAGAAAAACCTAGTGGTCCAAAAAGCTCTTCTTGTAGCAGCAAGGTTGAAGAACAATCAATAGACATTCCTATTTCGCCTGCCACTTCTGAAGAAAAAGTTGTATTTCGTGTACACGGAATGGATTGCCCAGCTTGTGCTGTCACAATAGAAAAAGGGTTAAGTACTTTAAAAGGGATTAGAGATGTAACAGTGAACTACAGCACAGCAAAACTACAGGTGGTTGGAGATATCGGTTCTTTTGATCAAATTGAAAATCAAGTTAAAAAACTTGGTTATACTGTCGAATCACTTGAACGGGACAAAAATATGAGAACGTACACTATCGAAGGAATGGATTGTGGTAGTTGTGCAAAAAGTATCGAAAACCATTTGAATCCTTTACCTTCAGTAAGAAAAGTAAGTGTGAATTTTTCTACTGGAAAAATGAAGATTGATCACGACAATAGCGTTGAAGATATCATTTCAGAAGTAGCTAAAATTGGTTATAAAGCGTCCTTGCTTACGAAGAGTAGTAAAGCTCCCGAAGCTCCTAAAAATTACGAAGGAAATGGTTTAATCATCTTTTCTGGGGTATTAATAGCTCTAGGGTTTATTGGGTCATACAATGGTATCTCAACATTAATGAGCAATATTTTGTACGCGATAGTAATCGTATTAACTGGATATAAGCCTGTGAAGAGTGCTTACTATGCTTTAAAAAGCCGTTCACTTGATATGAATGTATTAATGTCAGCTGCGGCAATTGGTGCTGCATTAATTGGTGAATGGTTAGAAGGAGCAACCGTTGTTTGGTTATTTTCTTTGGGTATTGTTCTACAGAATCGATCAATCGAGAAGACAAGAAATTCTATTCGCAATTTAATGAATTTAGCTCCACCAGAAGCGTGGGTGTTAATTGGCACTGAATTGGTTAAAAAGCCAGTTGAAGAGATTTCAATTGGTCAGATAATCATTGTTAAACCAGGCGATAAAATTCCATTAGACGGAGAAATTGTTCAAGGTGGATCCAGCGTAAACCAAGCTCCTATCACAGGAGAGTCAATACCAGTTGATAAGGCAATTGGTGATACAGTTTATGCCGGTACGATAAATGAGAGTGGCTCTCTTGAAATTAAAGTAACTAAGTTAGTTGAAGATACTACCATATCAAAGATTATTCACTTGGTAGAAGAGGCTCAAGAACAAAAAGCACCTACACAGGCATTTGTCGATAAATTTGCAAGTATCTATACACCTATTGTTTTCGTATTAGCAATAGCTATTATGGTAATACCTCCCCTTCTTGGATTAGGTACTTGGGGAGAATGGTTTTATAAGGCACTGGAACTATTAGTAATTGCTTGTCCTTGTGCTCTGGTTATTTCGACACCTGTAACGATTGTATCTGCAATCGGCAATGCAGCTAAAAATGGTGTTTTAATTAAAGGTGGATCATTCTTAGAAATCGCAGGATCTATAAATGCCATTGCTTTTGACAAAACAGGTACATTAACTAAAGGAAAGCCTACGGTTTCTGAAATAAAGGCTCTAGGCACTTCAGAAGACGAGTTATTATCCCTTGCTTTGACATTAGAGGATTATTCAACTCATCCAATAGCTAAAACAATTGTAAACTATGCAAAAGAAAAGGGCATACAATCAAAGAATGGCCAGTTGTTTAAAAGTATAGTTGGTAAAGGGGTTCAGGCTACTATTGATGGAGTTATTCATTATGCAGGAAATCTTAAACTGTTTGAAGAAATGAATGTTTCATTAGGCAATATAAAAACCCTAGCAGAAGAGTTTCAAAGAAAAGGAAAAACAGTAGTTATTATTGGAAGTGAACAAAAGCTATTGGGTATAATTGCTGTCTCTGATACTTTACGTAAGACAACGGTTAATGCCTTAAATGCTTTAAAACAAGTTGGCATTAATCAAACCATAATGTTGACTGGAGATAATGAAGGAACAGCTAAAGTGATTGCCTCTGAAGCTCCAATTGACCGTTATTTTGCTGAATTAATGCCAGAAGATAAAGTAAATTCTATTAAACAATTACAAAAAGAAGGTTATAAAGTAGCAATGGTTGGTGACGGCATAAATGATGCACCAGCACTTGCAACGTCTGATTTAGGGATTGCTATGGGTGGTGCCGGAACAGACACAGCAATGGAAACAGCTGATATTGTTTTAATGGCAGACAATCTCGAAAAGCTACCCCATACAATCAATCTAAGTAGAAAAGCATTAAAAATAATTAAACAAAACATTTGGTTTTCATTAATTGTAAAGTTTATTGCCCTAGCTTTAATTTTCCCTGGATGGCTAACATTATGGATAGCAGTGCTAAGTGATACTGGTGCTGCCATAATTGTAATTTTAAATGCTCTACGCCTATTGAAAGTTAAAGGTTAAAACGATATTTATATCCCAAGTTTAATCTTGTTTTGATGAATTTACTTAATCCATTATTCGGTGCGATGCTTTATCTAGGCATCGCCCTTTTCTTGTTTGATTCACAAAGCAGATTGTGAAGAATTGTACTTAAAATAACGGGTGCGTTAGTTTATTAAGGAACATAAAAATGTTCAATCTTTTTTATAAAAGAATAATCCAATTAAATAGTATAAGGGCATGTTTTGATTAATCTTTTTCAAAACATGCCCTTTCTATTTATTCATTTATCAAGGTTGCTTGTATTAAAAAAATACCCTCGTGTCGTTTTGAAATAAAGTTGCGACGTTTTAAAAAAATAAAGAAAAGACACCATAAGGTGCTTTTTTTCCTCTCCAGAAGCCTCAACTCGAAAATAACGAACCGACAACCAAAGACAACGTTTGCTTGTAAACGGCATGTGCGGACTGCACATCTCCAAAATGTCCGCACATGTAAAGATGGATAACACCGTGGAGCGACGCCCAGAAGATACTGACGACGGTTTCCGTGTCATACTGACCGGTAATCAGTCCCTGCTCTTGCGCATTACCAATTACCGTCAACAATTGCCGCATAGCTGTTACGGTGCCGTGTATGCTCTCCTCGTCTGGTTTGAAATCCGCGAAGGCTCCTCCGAACATCAGCTTGTAATAACCGGAGTAACGCTGTCCGAATTGCCAGAAGGTTTCGCCTAAATTAAACAGCTGCTGCATCGGATCGTCAGCGCGCGGCGTTCCCTCGAATTCGTTGGCGAGAAGCTTGCAGCCGTCGAGATAAAGCTGCTGAGCCAGTCCATCTTTATTGACAAACAGGTTGTATATGATTTTGGTAGAGCAATTCATCTTCTGCGCAACTTTACGCACTGTCACAGCTTCAGGACCCTCATCGTACAAAATCGTTGCCGCAGCATCGACGACGAGCTTTCGAAGATTTTCAATATTTTTCAAGCGAGCCTCCTGATACGTTTCCAACTTTTGCGTATTTGCATCGAAGGAATTATTTTGGTCAGTCATCGCTATCACCCTCAATTAATACATTTTTGATAAGAAACAATGTTTCCAGCTCTTAACAGGAATTTTAATATAATTGTCGAACCGTTGTCAATGTTGCGAGGGATGCCAAAAACCAACAATTCAAAAAACGATGTTGACTTTCTTAAAATGCTTAGTTACAATGATTTCAATTAGAAACAGTGTTACCGGAACACATCACAATTCTTGACTCTTATGAGAGTCAGGAATTATTTTTAAGGACAAAGTAACACTGTTTCCTAATTATAAAAAAGTAGATAGGAGAGTTGCACAATGAACATAAAAGGAAATTGGGCGCTTGTCACGGGAGCTTCATCCGGCATCGGAGAGCAATTCGCCCGACAATTGGCCAAAGAGGGTGGCGACCTTGTACTCGTAGCCCGATCGAAAAACAAGCTGGAGAACCTGGCATCGGAGCTTAGAAAGAAGCACGGCGTCAAGGTCGAGGTGATTCCTACCGATCTTGGCAAAGAGGGCGCGCCAGGCGAGTTATATCGGCAATGTCAACTTCTGAATTTAGAGATCGAACTGCTGGTCAACAACGCAGGCTTTGCCACGCACGGTTTGTTTGAACAAGTGTCAGGCGTGCGCCAGCATGAGGAAGTCATGCTCAATGTTGCCGCTGTTGTAGATATGACGCACTTGTTCTTGCCGGATATGTTGTGTAGAAACTCCGGGGCCGTTATCAATGTCGCATCGACCGCCGGATTTCAGCCCCTTCCCTATATGGCCGTATACGGAGCAACGAAAGCCTTCGTCTTGTCGTTTACCCAAGCCTTGTGGTGGGAAAACCGCAACAGTGGCGTCCAATTTCTCACGCTTTGTCCCGGAGCGACGGACACCGGCTTCTTCAACGTCGTAGGCACGGAAGAAGCCGCCGTCGGTAAGAAAGATACACCGGAGCGAGTCGTGGAAGTTGCGCTTCGGGCATTGAAGGACGGGAAGCTGTATGTCGTTCCGGGTACACAGAATTATATAGGTACGCAGATCGGACGATTCTTGACGAGGAAACAGGGACTTCGTCTCGTTGGCGGCATGCTTCGTCCACGCGACGGCTCCGCCAACAATAAGAAGCCGGCCGGTCCGTCCGATCTTGCAGGATGGATGATCCAGGAGGCGCACTGATGGCTAATTCGGCAAATATTTCAGCTAATGCTTCTGTCCATCAACCCATCCGGGACCGAACAGGTACTGACCGATCATATGGACGGCCAGCACGCCGGTGAAGCACAGGCTTGTTTCAGAGATCAGCCCGGCCGGGAAAGTCATAGAAAGCTGGCACATTCAATTCGAGAAGGCAGAATAAACTTTAGATACACTGAAATTGATTAAAATTTTTTATAAAAATCAAACTGAAATATTCTGGATAGGAATCTTTTTGATCAATCTTTTTTCAAAATAGATTCTTTTTATTTATCGTAAAATGTGGGTTTGCGAGATATTTTTGATTAAACTTTATTTAAAGGCTACACCTCGAAAGAGGGTGGAGTTTGATTGAATTACTAATAGGATAAAGAGGGTGGAGTTTGATTGAATTACTAGTAGGATAAAGAGGTGGAAGTACATGGAGTAACCAATTGTACTAACGGGGCAGCATTCCTG
>NZ_NUNF01000138.1 GCF_002585305.1 Bacillus sp. AFS037270
ACGATCTACAGGAATGCTAACGGGTGCGATTGCTGAACAAGGCAGTCGCTTTTTGTGTTATTTGGGCAGGAAGGTTTTATAAAGAATAATAATATTAAGGTTAGTAGAGGTTTCAGAATATAATCGGGAAAATCTACCTTCCCTTTATTGGTAATCCGACACGATTCCTATTGTTTTTGCTTTTTCTGATCTTTAAAGAAAAAGTAGTTGACACTGAAAATAAATTTATGATATTATTAAAAATTTGATAAAAAATAATATATATGTTAAGGTTAAGAAGGTTACCATATATGGAGGTGGATTATTTGTTTCAAATTGGCGATAACATTGTTTATCCAATGCACGGAGTAGGTATAATTAAAGCCATAGAAGAAAAGGAAATCTCAGGGGAAAAACAACAGTATTATGTCATAAAAATGTTAATCGGTAATATGCAAGTCATGATTCCTACGGGTAAAATATTGAGTTCAAGTATACGCCCAGTTACAGACATAATTGCATTAAAACACATCATACACATTTTTCAGCATGGAGAATCAGATAGATTACTGCCGTGGAAACAAAGGTATAAAGTGAACACGGACAAAATAAAAACTGGTAAAATACAAGAAGGTGCTGAAGTTGTGCGTGATTTAATGCGTATGAAGAAAGAAAAAGCACTTAATACAAGCGAAAAAAAAATGTTGGATAACGCACATGAATTTTTGATTAGTGAACTGGGATTAATTAAAGGGATCACTGAAAATCAAATAAATAGTTTCTGTTAAAGTTAATTATAGATAATGTATTACATCTCCCGAAAATATCCTGAATTTTTTGGGAATATGATTATTATTAAAAGTAAATCTTTTCAAAGACAGTCAACTTCTTCAGCTCACTATTAGAGCATTAACCTCTTTTGTTATTTCTACAATCTAATCCATTTTTATTATTTAAATTTCTTTTACGAACGTTTGAAGTTTCATCAACTAACTCGATAAAATAGTCGCTTGATTTTTGCAATCCTGATTCACACTGGCACGGACAAGGAGCCGTAAGGATGAAAGAGAGATAGGGCTTTCATTGTTTTAGGTATACAATTTATTATCTAAGTCATTATTTCTAGAAGAAAAAACAATCAATCTCACCTCTATCTTTAAGAATTTTGTACATCTACTGAGACAGTGAATAGTAATTGTTTCTTCTTTACGTAAAAGAGATAAACGAATTGGTAAACACCATATGGTCAAATACAAAAATGGTTTCCAGACCAGGAAACCATTTTTTATTTTATTTACATAACAATAGAAAAGATCACTGGTGATGGTTTTAAATCCTTTGATGAAGGGCAACGTGTACAATTTGATATTCTAAAAGGACAACGTGGCTCTCAAACAGAAAACGTTTCTAAAATATAATTGATCTCCTACCCCTTTGTAAATATGAATTCTGATCATAGGGGGGACCAAGCATAATCACCGCTTTGTACTTGAGTATACTTTTGTCATTTCCTTTTACTTCAATGTTTTCCCGAATAATGGGACGAGGGGACAGGTCCCTTGTCCCATGAGACTACTTGTCCAATACTCTATCCCTAGCAACTAGAGGAAGAAAAGCTGATAGATGTTAAATACAATGCTGTTCCTCTTGCTGTAAGCTGTAAGCATGCACACAGAATATGGAGTGAATCCTGATACAAAATATACGGCAATGATTATCATAAAGAAATAGTGAGCTCAATGGATTTTTCTGTATCTTGACATTTTTTACAAAAAATGTTATGATTAAAGAGAATTATTTTTGTTCGGTGTAAAGGATTTGTAACTTTTCATCTTGATGATCACTGAGAGCAGGGGTAGTATTACATTGTGTGTGTTTACACACTAGGAGGCAATACAAATGGAAAAAGGTAATGTAAAATGGTTTAATGGCGAAAAAGGCTTCGGATTCATCGAACGTGAAGGTGGAGTCGATGTATTCGTTCATTTCTCAGCGATTCAAGGAGAAGGTTACAAAACTTTAGAAGAAGGTCAAGCAGTGACTTTTGATGTGGAGCAAGGTCAACGTGGACCTCAAGCTTCAAACGTACGTAAAGCTGCTTAATTTTACAAAACAGGGAAGGCAGGCTCTTTTATGGGAGTCTGCTTTTCTTTTTTCTGTGAAACAAAGAACCCCCACTCATAAAGGGGTAGGGGGGATAAAGATTGTGATGAATTGCACTTAAAGTAACGGGTTGCTTTACTTGAATAAGAGCAACATAAGAATCCAAAACTAGGTGTGATAATTCATGAATGGCAAAAATGGTTTTGTTTACGTCTTCTTGCAAATACTTTTAAAAAATGTTAAACTTTAGAAGAATTATTTTTG
>NZ_NUNF01000139.1 GCF_002585305.1 Bacillus sp. AFS037270
ATATCATCATTCCTTAATCTCCATAATGTGGACAAATATAGTATTTAAGTATTTAAATTATATTTAATTTTATACGTAATAAAGGACGACACCTTTATATTTGAAATAAGGCACCTCATTACAGGATATTAATAATTGCAAAAATGGCCTTATTTCTTACTAAAGCCCCTATAGTTTAGTGAAATGATGTACTATCATTTCTGGAGCGACCTTTTTTTTACTCTTACATCAACCTCTCGATGCAAAAGGATACACTTCAGTGAGGATAAATCCCTAAGAAAAACCCTGGAAAAAAGAAAGGGAATATTTTACCACATATCTCCCCAATACTTGACTTTGAAGTTCCCAAAATAAGCGTGAATTCTTAAAATAAGCCTTAGTCCTTCTTGGATTAACGCACCCTATATTTTAAGTACATTTCTTCACAATCTTTTTAGGAAAATAAATAGGGTTGCCGCAGCAACCTACTCCATTAATTCAAGCACCTTTAGTAAGATAAAATAGAAATCTTTAATCCTGTTCGGTAAAACTTTTTTCTATGTTATCAAGCAAAGTAAACATCAATGCTTTTCCTCTCTCTGCAAGTTCGGTTCGGTTAAGAAAGTAACTCGGTTTTTGAGTATACGGTCCCTCATTTAGTGTCCATTATTCGGGTTATAGCTAGCGTGTTTTTTAGATATGTTCTTAAATGGATTTAATCGAATTATATAAATTAGAGTAGAGAAAAATCCAAGTGATAAAACAGTCATCAAGATTACTAAAAACCACCATTTACTGCCGTCTTTAACCATTCCATCCACCTCTAAATTTATACTCAAAGTTATTATTAGCAGGTTAATGGTAAGTTATTCTATTAAGATATTCTCCCAAATTCTTCTAATATTTTTTCACCTGAATTCCTACAATCAACTTTAACCTTACTTCTTCAACTATCCTGCTCCGTTAGTGGAACAAGAAAAGCGACTGCCCTTATTGAACAATCGCAATCCGTTAGCTTAAGAACTTATCTTTTTTTGTTTTACTTCTTAATTGTTTTATCAATTCAATTGCCACAAAAACAAATATAATTGCTCCAAATGTACCGTATACATATCTGTGATCTGTAAAATTCAATATTGTAACAATCAATAATAAAATTGCTGAAATCATTAACCTTAATTGCCCCATACTATTACCTCTTTTGTGCTCCATTTGTTGTCCGTTTGTTGTTTTACTTAAGCACCCACTCGTATTATAAGGTCAGCCAGATATTTCTGGTTGACCA